>NZ_CP129013.1:3400000-3602024 GCF_020524035.2 Bacillus carboniphilus
TTTCTGAGTCCCACACGCTTATCACGCCCGACCGTACAAGGCCAAGTGCACCCACAACCGTATCGATTGAACCGTCTACTTGGAGCAACAACCAAGATTACGTGGTTTCATGGGAAGGGATAAAAGATAGCGGCTATTTAGCGAACATCCAATACCGAATCGATAGTGGGGCGTGGAAAAATCTTGGAACCACGAATGAGAGTGGATCCAAGAAGCTTTCAGAGGAGTTAACCGATGGTATTCATACGGTTCATATTCAAGGAATTGACCGCGAAGGGAATACCAGTTATTCCAAATCGGCGACCATATATAAAGATACCTCGGCCCCGGCAGTTTCGCTTCTGTATCCAAAAGCAAACCAAACGGTAGATGGTATTGAAAACATTCGGATGATCATTGAAAATCCGATACCACGAACCAACTTGATTCATAATGGTGATTTTATAAGTGGGTTAAGTGGGTGGAGTGAATCTCGTTATTATGATACGGGTGTGATTTATACAAGTGGTAGCGTGAATAATTCCGATAAGGATGAGGAAGTCACCGAACCTGAGGAAAAAATATCCTTAAAAATAGATCCGGATTCTTCAAGTTCAGAATGGGGATACATTGCGTCTACTTCTTCTTTCATAGAGGTCAAACCCAATACAACGTATAAATTAATGGGGGATATTCAGACAGACTTACAAAAAGCGCATGCCTTTTTTAATATAGAAGTGCTTGAAGAAAATAAACAGTGGTATTGGGTGGATAGCCGAGATACTTCTTTATCTGGTGTTCAAGGTTGGACGAACCATGAAATAACCTTTACTACATCAAGTGAAGCTCAAAATCTTAAAGTTTATTTGGAAGTGGAACATGAAGATGCGAACGCGAAAGGAACCGCTTGGTTTGACTCGATTCGTTTAGTAGAAGTCAATAAAGAGACGAACACCCTTTCATCAACCAATCTGATTTATAACGGAGATTTTTCAAAAGGATTAGATGGTTGGGGAGAGTCTCGTAAGTATGATGAAGGTGTGATTTCTTCCAGTAAAGGAACCGATTCTTTTGATAAGCAAGAAGGCGATGCTCCAGAAAGAGTGACACTCAAAATAAATCCAGACTCTTCAAGCCCTGGAGCGGAATGGGGTTATATTGCTTCAACATATGTAGCGAGTGTCAAACCGAATACGACGTATACGCTATCTGGAGATATTAAAACAGAACTGGAAAAAGCGCATGCTTTCTTTAACATTGAAATTTTGACTGAAAATCCGAATTCTCGTCTTTATTGGATTGATGATGGTCGTGATCAACAACTAGAAGGGATTCATCCTTGGACGAGTCAAACCATCACGTTTACGACACCAAATGATGCGTCCAATGTTCGGATCTATTTAGAAGTCGAACATACGGATGCAAACGCGAAAGGAACCGCTTGGTTTGATTCAATTCGATTGGAGGAAGTGAACGAAACTTTAGGAGAGTATCAATGGTCACTTGCTTATGGACAAGAAGATGACCCTTCGTCTTTCACCGAGATTCAGTCGGGGACGAGTCAGTCGAGCGACCTATCCTACGCTTGGGATACGAGTTTGTTAGAAGATCAAACCAATTATACACTCAAGCTAACAGCGACAGATGCAGCTGGAAATCAAACAGTGAAAACGACAAACGTGGTGAAAACAAGAGACACATCTAGCATTGAGCCAAGTATCGATATTTTAAGTCCAGAAAAAGGAAGTGTCATCACGAGGCCATCTCCGCATCTTGACTTTTTAGTGAACAACCTTTCTTTGTTTACAGATGAGAATATGCTTAGGAATGGAAGCTTTGATGAAACGATTCCTGATGTGAAAGAAGGAACGGAACAACCGAAAAACTGGACGCTCAGTGTACAAGGTGGAAGCGCGACAACCGGTGTGTTTGATGCGAGTAATGGACGTATCTCTGTCCTATCCTTTGAATCACTTATGGAAAACCCTGCATGGAACTGGGGGAGTGCATCGTACTCGCAATGGAAAACCATTGAACCGAATACAACGTATAAAGTCAGTGGGGATCTCTTTGATGAGGTCGACGATGTGAGAGGATCCATATTTGTTGATTTATATAAGGGAAGCACCTTTGTCGAATCAATCAAAGTAGATTCAACCGCCGCCTTTGATATGGAGAAAAATGAATGGGTTCAGCATGAAAAAGTTTTCACGACGTCCGATGACATTACAGGCATGACGGTTCGCTTGCAAGTGGAAGGTCAGTCAAAAGGACCTGAAACGACGCTTGCTTTTGATAATATTTCGTTAGTGAAAGCAATGGATCAATTTGAAACCGATGTGTTTATTAATTCGAAGAAAGTCAATACGGAGGAGCAACCGACTGCTAATATTTTGTTTGATGCGACGAACTATGTAGAAGGAAGTACGAACCATCTCTATATTCGAACAAAAGATGCGGAAGGTTCATTTGATTATAGTACGTATGCTTACCGAACAAACGGACTGATGGACACGTTTGAAGACCAAGAAAAAGTAGAGAACCTATTGGGTGTTCAGCACGACAGTAATCAAATACACTTGCTTGAGTCCTCCCAAACAGGTTCGTTTGAATCAAAAGCCATGACGTTTGCGGGGAATATCAGTACGATCTATTTCAATCCAACAGAAGAAAAACCAGCAGGTACGGACATTGCCTATGAGGCATCTGCCGATGGTGGAGACACATGGGAATTCATTAACCCTAAAGAAACGACGGCACTCACGCATACGGGAACGAAGTTGAAAATAAGAGCAACCCTAACAAGTTCATCGATGGGTGTGACGCCAACCTTACAGGCGTATGAATCAGAAGTGGTGTATGTAAATCCAAACGGACACTCGTTTGAGGTCCATCTCATTGATCAACCTGAGAAGCTAACGGCCACCTCGAATGTGAACTATATGACATTATTACGCTGGGAATCGTCTAAGACAGCTGATGTGACATACCGCATTTATCGTAGTAAGGAAAAAGGATTTTCTCCTTCCAGTGAAACCATGGTCGCCGATCAAGTGAAAGAACCATTCTGGAATGACTATAACTTGAATTTTGGCGAAACCTTTTACTACAAAGTCGTGTCTGTAAAAGAATTTAATGGAAAGCCACGTGAAAGTTTACCCACGAACGAAGCTTGGGCATCGGTCGTAGATGAAGAAGAACTTAATAAACGATTAGGATTACAAGATTATTGGGGTTACAGCACGTTCCCGACGGCTCATGGGGATGGCTATATTAACATCAGTAGTGGAAACTTGGTGTACCAAACAACGGATTTTGTGACCGTGTCTCCGCAGTTAGCCAAGGTGATGAGACGCACGTTTAATAGTCAATCCACGACGAAAACGCCATTAGGTTATGGATGGGATTTCTCGTTTAATACGGCTTTACTAAAAGAATTCGATAAGAACGGGAAAGAAGTAGGACTGATTTTAAAAGATGGCGATGGTAGCTTACATCGTTTCGTTAAAAATGAACAAGGGACGTATGATACGCCGAAAGGGATTCATATGACACTTACGCAGAATCAAGATGGATCTGTTGATATCTTGCGAAAAGACCAAGTCAGTTATCATTTTGATACACAGCTCAAATTACGGTCTCTTTCTGAACCGAATGGAAATCAGCTAACCTTTAAATACAATGATCGTGGGAATGTGGAACAAGTCATTAGTGGACATGAAGAAGGGCTTTTAGAAGATGACATTACGTATTTCTACTATAACAAGGATGACCTTTTAAAAACGGTGATTGATCATGCGGGACGGGAATACACCTTTGAATACAAGGATTTCCATCGTTTAAGAGAAGTGTGGCAACTAGTCAATGACAATCAAAGGTATGCGGAAGAATATGAGTATAACGATGATAATGAACTTGATAAGCTCATTGATGCGGAAGGATATGAAACGGAACTTACGTATAAAGAGGATCGTCTGGAGAGAGTCACGGATCCAGTAAATGAGTATTCCACTTTCTTGTATGAAGAAAACAAGACAACGATGACATCGGATCAAGGAAAAAAGGTGACATTTACCTATAACGAAGATGGCAACATTCAATCGAAAACGGATCCTTCTAATCATACTGTGCATTTTGAATATACAGATCAAATGTTAGTGGAGCACATGTATTATGATAATACCTTTATCAATGAGGAGAATGAGGAGAGTAAGATAATAACGAAAACGCTCCATCATTGGTACACGTATGATGATCGAGGAAATATCGAGACGGTCGAAGATCCATTAGGAAATGTCACACACTACCAGGACTACAACGATCGAAATTTAGTCGGTAAGATTATTGAACCTGTAAGAAAAGAAGATGGCGTCACTGTCACCGCCACTACTTCGTATGAATATGATGATAAAGGGAATTTAGAAAAAACGGTGGATCCCGAAGGAAGAACCATTTCCTATACGTACGATGATATCGGGAACCAAGAAACGATGACCAATGAATTCGGTCATACCACCACGTACAAGTATGATTCAAAAGGGCGCGTTCAAAAGATTATCGAACCGTTAAACAAAGTCACAGAAATCGTGGAATATGACGAGCAAGGAAACCCAAAGAAAATCAAAGATCCAAAAGGGAATATCACAGAGAGTAAATATGATTTACTCGATCGATTAGTGAAAACGACGGATGCCAAAGGGAATACGATCGAACGAAATTATGACCTCACTCATAATTTAGATGATGTGACGGATGCTAAAGGATATTTAACGGATTTTGAGTATGATGAAGTGGGCCGGTTAAAGACAACCACTCATCCAAATGGAAATGTGGATTCGATTCATTATGATTATGATGACGAAGGCAATGAAAAGATCACCTACACCGATGGAGAGAATCGAACCATTACAAAATATTATGATGAGGTCGGCCGATTAGCCAAAGAAGAAGCGGCCAAAACGGTGACTTCGTATGAATATGATCTCATCGGAAATATGACAAAAGTGACCGATGGCGAAGGTCGAGTTGTAGAGTCAAGGTATGATGAACTGAGTCGTCAAACACACGTGATTACAGACCCTTCGGGGAAGAATATTGTGACATCAAGTGTGTTTGATCTACAAGGAAATGTCCTTCATTCGATTGATGGGGAAGGCTATCAAACCGACTATCAATACGATAGGCTCAATCGCTTAAAAACCGTCACTCAAATGGTGGATGAAAAACCGCTTACGACTTCGTATGACTATGATATAGAAGATGGGGAGTTCATTAAAAATAAAGTCACAGATGCCATGGGAAGAGAAAAAGTCACGTATTTAGATGCCCTTGGTCAGGTACGAAAAGAAGTCGATGAAGGGGATACGTCAGACAGTGAAAGAATGGTCAAAACGTTTACCTACGATTTGAATGGAAATTTAGTTGAAACAATATACAATGATGATTCTGTCGTGGAACACAAATATAATGAGCTGAATCAACTGGTAGAAGATATATATGGAGAAGATCATTATACAAATTACCATTACGATGATAATGGAAATCGTGAAACGATGATCAATGTTCAGGATGGAGAAAAGATCACAACTTCTTATGCCTATGATACGAAAGGACGCTTAACACAAGAGGTGCAAGAAGGTTCAGCCATTACGTATGCCTATGATGCGAGTGATAATGTGATTCACTTGTCTTATCCAAAGGAAGAAGGCGATCAACAACAAGATATTGAATACAACTATGATGATTACAATCGCCTTGAATCCATTGTAGTTGAAGGACAAACTGCGCAGGGATACACGTATAATGACGCTGGTCAGGTAGGGACGATTAAAAACTACCTCGAGTTTGATACAGAAGGATCGAATTATACGGTAGTGGATTATGCCTATAACACGGCAGGCATGACAGAAACCATTAGCTATAAGAAATCAGGAGAAACGACACTCGAAGAATTTACGATGTTTTATGACAATCGTGGGTATGTAGAAGAGGAAACGATTGATACTAACTATGATCAAAGTAAAACGGTGAAGAAAACGTATAAGTATGATTCTGTGGGAAGATTAGATCATTCGACGGTGGATGATAAATTGACCAGTTATACGTATGATGGAGTCGGGAACCGAAAGACGATGACAGAAGACAGCGACTCTTATGTCTATACGTATAATCAGTTTAATCAATTAAAGACCACGACGAAAAATGGAAAAGCCCATGCGTCATATGAGTATGACAAACGAGGAAACCAGAAAGTAGAGACGATTAAAAAAGAGATTGATGATTCTTGGAAAGATGTTCAAACGACATACACCTATAACTTAGCCAATGAGCTTACCAAAGTGGAAACCAATACACCAGGATCAGACATTTCTGTGACGAAGAATTATTATAATGGAGATGGACAGCGAATCCGTCGTGATGTAAATAGATTGACGGAGAAGTATTACTATTTTGATGATGCCCTTTTGTATTCGACGGACAAGGATAACCAAAAGGTGACTGAAAACATTTTAAACCCTTCTGGTTTGATTGCGGCATCGAAGCGTTTTGATGGAGTCTATGAAAATAACTATTTCTTCTATCATTATGACTTGCGAGGTAGCGTCACGAACATTATTGATTCAGATGCCAAACGTGTCAAGGGGTATGAATACGATGACTTTGGAAATCCAAAAGAAGTCGGCGATAAAACGTTTAAGAACGATGTGAAGTTCACAGGGTCCGTTCACGATGCGTCTACCGGACTCCATTATATGAACGCGAGATATTATAGCCCAGACACGGGGCGTTTTATCTCTCAAGATACGTATAAAGGATCACCATTCGATCCATGGACGCAGCATCTCTATACGTATACAACAAATAATCCTGTGAATTTTGTGGATCCAACTGGTCATTATCATGCTTCCCCAGATGGGAGTAAGATCTTAACAAGAGGGAGTAAGGTTATCCCACCTAATAAACCAACGCCGCCTAGTAATGATAATGGAAAAAACAAGGGTGGATCAAATGGTCCGAAGAAAAATGATGCGACTAAACCAACGACCAAGAAGTCAGGTGAGAAGAGTTTCTGGAAGAAAGTAAGTAATGTCGCGCATCAAGCACTCGATTATGCAGGATATGCCCCAGGTTTAGGACAGATTGCATCAGGAGTCGATGCCGCCCTTTACGCATTTGAAGGGGATTATAAGAACGCCGCCATAAGTGCAACAGGTATGATACCAGGTGCAAAATATGTGACAGGTGCAGCCAAGGGATTAAGGTTTGCTGCTAAGGGTCTTGATAAAATGACTCCTAAACAATTAACTAAAACATCTATAAAAGGCTTGAGAGAAAATCTACCTAAAGGTTGGAAAATGTCAGAAAACGGACCTAACGGAAATGATTTTGTTCATATTAAAGATTTAGATAACAACTATAGGATTAGAGTCGATCCACCTGATAAAGTGACAAAATATGATCACATGCATGTTTACGATAAAAATGGTAATTCATTAGACATAAATGGTAATAGTGTAGATTATAAAAGTCCTGATGCTCATTTACCATATAACAGAAATTAATTTGGAGGTGTGTGATTTGAATTCTTATGAAAAAAAATTGATTGATGAAGGTATTATTGACTCACCCTTGACAGATTTTATTATTAGTAAATGGTATGATAAAGTAACACTTGAGTTTAATAATAACATTCACATAATAAGGGTAGAATTCGTTAATTGTTTTGAGATTAAATTTAAACATGATTTAAAATATTTTGAAGGAGAAAAAGAGCATCATTATTTTATGCAAGATGTCGATATAAAAAAAACTGATGACTTTTTCAATATCAAACTCTCGGCATATCCTTTCAATGGAGAGATAATTTGTAAGAAAATCGAAATTATAAAAGAATAAGGGTATATATCATTTCTCAAACCTTGATTGGCTAAATGCCTTTCAAGGTTTTTGTTGTTATTTTACGTAAATGTAGCCTATCAAGCACTCGATGTTGCAGGATATGCCCCAGGTTTGGGACAGATTGCATCAGGAGTGGATGCCGCCCTTTACGCATTTGAAGGTGATTATAAGAACGCCGCCATAAGTGCAACAGGTATGATACCAGGTGCAAAATATGTGACAGGTGCAGCCAAGGGATTAAGGTTTGCTAAAGGTATGGGAAATTGGGCTGATGATGTCATCTCCAAAATTCCATCAAATGCTTCAAAGAGAGTTCTACATGCTTCAGATAATATTAAAGAATGTGTTGAGTATAAATAGAAGGATGGAGCTACGTGGAGAGTTAGAATGCACAGTAAAGATTTATCTGCTCCTATTAATTCAAATGCTAGCAAAGGTTGGACCATGAGGGTACAAAGAGGGAAGTGGTATATGGATGGTGAAGGAAACTGGCATAAGAGAAACTTATTAAACCAAAATAGCAATCACTATAATGAAAATATTGCTGATCAAACTCATATACCAATAAAAAAACCTAAGTAGGACCTGAATCCGTGGTATTAGCAGTGATGTTCACGCAATCATGGTATTTTGAATAGAGTGAACACCCTGGATATGATGAAGCTTTCCATGACCTAAAACAGGGAAACGGAAACCTCTTATTTAGAGAGAAAAAAAGCACGCTAAATAAACCTCTAAAAAGAACGGATTTTTACAGGTTTTTCTATGTTTTCTTTTTTCTAATTTAAATTAGTGGATGAAGACCGCCTAAGTACTGAAAACCGAATAGATCCTTCTAAACGTATGGAACCAAGGGCTATTTTTGCCAAACTTTAAGTAGACTTTTCGTGCATGTCTAACCATCTTAGAGGCAATGGTAATTAGATTTTGAATGACTTTTTTTATTCGACGTCGAAACACCTTCTTTTTTTAATGGGGCATCACTTCCTTTTAAACTTTCTTGTCCAATGATTCGAAGCAGATTATAAACAAAACAGCCAAGGTGTAAGATTAAATCATTCGTCGCAAACTTTCCTGATGGAAAGCGCTCTAAATCCAAATCTGTCTTTAATTCACTATGAAATTGTTCGCATGTTCCGTGTTCATGATAGAGAGGAATGACCTGTTCAGGTTCGATATTCAAAGAAGTCCAGTAACTTTCGAACTCGATTTCAGGGACTAATAAAATTTGTCCATTTCGATCGATCGTCCGCTCCACGACCTTATAAATTTGACGCACGGGTTTTCCCATTTTCTTAGGAGTTGCTTCGACAGACCCGTAAAATATTCGTTTTCCTTCCCGAGCTTCGATCTCCTTTCCGCGTTCTTTTGCGATCATTAACCAGGTCTCTGGATTTTCTCTTCGTGGGTTCCGTTTAATAATAAAATCGACCTTTTCTTCGTCACATACCTTTAAATTATCCGCACTATCATTTCCACCATCGAGACGAATGAGTAGAGGAAGATCGGTGATTTGTTTGGCATAACGAATGGATTCTTGAAGGAAGTGGTCTGTTCCTTTTTGAACATGCGTCTTTCCTTCACGCAATTCAACATTGACAATGTATCCTTCTTGACCTAGATAGCTGAAATTTGGCGCATAGCCATCACATCCCTTATAGGTACGACTCACGCCTTCTTTTTTGGTGTTCGAATTATCAAAAGGAGATACATCCATATCAAGTGGGACGAAAGCTTTCTCCTCCCCGTTCTCGTCTTTTAACATCGTGGGTGTGACGGGAGAATCAAATTGTTTAAGGAGCTGAACGGATTCTTCGAGAATAATGTTTTTCCATCCATCTTCTTTGGCGATTTGATTTAAACGCTGTCTGAGTGTTGAACTTGATGGCACTTTCTCCATATCCAATGCACGCATAAAAAAGGGATCGTTTCGAAAAGGTTCGATAGGATCAAAATCATTTTTACTCTGACTCAACAAGCCTATATAGGCTTTTATAATATTTCCATTGTTTATCGATGGAGCTGATTGAATTTGGGGGATCTTGATATCAGAGAAACGTTGACACACTTTCGTTTTAGATAAGAGTAGCCCAATTAAACCTAATCCTGAATGTGTTGATAAGGTTTCATCTGAATCTTCTAATATAAATTTCATCGTATGCACCTACCTGGTGAAAAATTTTTGAACCGAATTTTGCTCATAACACTTATTATACCAAGGTTTGCATAGTTGAAAATGATTTTCCTTTCACGGATTCAGGCAAATGATAGTGATAAACAATTAAAAGTCATAGATCAACTATGCGATCTATTAGAAAGTTATGAATATTGTAATGAAAACATTGAGGGTATAGAAGATATATTAACATTTCTATTGGAAAAATTGAAAACAGATCTTGATGATACGATAAAAAGTAAAAAAACAGAAGTTATGGTTTTAGTTTTTATGTATCAGAAAATAACTGATTATACGCTTGATTTAACAGGTCTAGATATAGATAATTTAGGTAATTATGCTTTATCAAATTTATTAGAAGTTATTGGTTATTCAAAACAAACTAATAGTCTATTTTTATTAGAAAAATATAAAAATCACAGTAATGCTCTTGTTCGAGAGGCTGCATATATGGCTATTAGTGAGATAAATATTTAGTATTATATAAGAACCTTGAAAGGCATCCAGCCAATCAAGGTTCATTTTTGGATCTTCGTCATTTACAATAATTGTTGAGATAAATTAATATCGGACAAGGGAATGAATTCAATTATTTCTCATTATTCACCACCTGTTACAAGTAGAAAACGAGGATTAAACATTAAATTAGCCATTCACTTTATTGAATTTGTTCACTTGAATTACGCTTTAAATAGCGATGAAGCTCTTTTTTGAATTCGTAGGTTTAGATTTGTTCAAATAGAATCTACTCTTATTAAACAGTGTAAATGGTCAGTTTAAAAGATTTTGGACTGATTCATATGCTGGATTATCTCCACATGTCCATCAACCAACTAGAAACATTAATCCTAAAACGGGTGAAATCTATGGAGGACAAGGTAGAAAAACGGGTAACGGAGGTGTTACATCTCCAGAAAAACAAGATGTTAAACAATTATATCGACACCTAAATGATGGAAAAATAGCATAATTGATGAAGGGAGAGTTATATGAGAAAGTTAAAAGCTACCCAAGAATTGTTCTTTACAGCTTTACATGAAATTCAAGAAGAGGTGTTTCAGGTTGCTTTGAATAAAAATAATTGCGAGAATGTCGAAAAGTTATTATACGATGTAACCTATGAGACCATTTATAGTATTATGGAGCTTTTTGACGGTTATACAAAAGAGAATTTACAGTTAGATATTATAGAAAAAGAAAATGAAAAATCCTTAAAGGAAAATATTCAACTACATGACATTTGTGTAGATTATATAAAATAATAGTTTCAAAAAAGGACGTTTTCGGGACTATTTGTGGTTCCACATAAAAACGTCTATTTTTTATAGAATAGTAGTTCCAAAACTCATGTCTAAAAACAAAGTAACAAAAATAGTTGTAAAAGACGTTTTTGGTGCTAAAATGAGGTTGAAGTCGATTGTAAAGGAATGATATTAGGTGATTTTTGGATATGCTAGGGTTAGTACCCAGGAACAAAATTTAGATATGCAAATTGACTCTTTAAAAGAATACGGTGTAGAAAAAATTTACAAGGAGAAAATGACAGGGACAAGAAAGGATAGACCTGAGCTTGAAGAACTTCTTAAAGTTTTGAGAACAGGTGACAAAGTAGTTGTATATAAGCTTGATCGTATTTCGAGATCCACTCAACATCTCATTCAACTTAGTGAGTTATTTATGGATCTGGGAGTTGATTTCATTTCGATTAATGATAGTATTGACACTTCTACTGCAATGGGAAAATTTTATTTTCGAACAATTGCAAGTATTGCAGAGTTGAACGAGACATTATTAGTGAACGTACAAAAGCAGGACTTCAAGCTGCAAGAGCTAGAGGAAGAAAAGGTGGAAGACCAACAAAACCTGAAGATAAAATAGCAGCTGCGATTAAAATGTACAAAAGTAAGGACTATACTATTAGGGAAATTACCGAATTAACAAGAGTTAGTAAGACTACACTGTATCGATACCTAGAAAAATTTGATAAAGGTTATTGAAAAATACTTTATTATTTTTTTATATGATTATTAGTAACGGGGGTGAGCAACTATGCTTGAAGATTTAGATGAATCAATTTCTAATCTAAGTAATATGACAGATGTCGACATTCATCTTGTTGGTTTTAAAAAAAAATTTAGATACATTAATTATTGATATTAATTTAACATTTTATGATGAAGAGGAAATTTTAGAGAAGTGGCAGATTGTTTGTGAAGATATCGAAGCTCATAAAATTCAATACGATGTGTTTCAATCATGGGATATATATAATGAACATCAGATGCTTTGGAATTATAACAAAGAGTGGGTTCAGGTTTTTTTAAAAGGAAGTACGAGTTCAACTACTGAAGTAATTGGAGAACTTTATAAAATTCACGCCGATCATACTAAAGGTTACATCCCTTTTGATGAATACTTTAATTATAGAATTGACAAAATTTTAGACGGAGGATTTGGACTTTTTGCTAAAGGTCCTTGTGATTTAATGGAATTATACAGAAGTGTTTTAACTAAGTATCAATATAAAACCACTGTGCTGTCTCTAGATGATCGAAACGGAGAAGAGGATAGAACAGATTACATTCTATTAGTAATGGGTAATTCATATGTTGTTGCTAAAAATTTTCTAGCTCAAAAGATTTAAGGATAAAAGACATATTAATGTATATTATTGAAGGTCAATTTAGTTTAAGTGTTAGTTTATACCATATTCCACTCTTTAATAATTGACCTTAAAAGTTAAATAGAAAAGAGAAGGGGTGAGAATTAATGCAAGACAATAAGTTTCAACAGTTAATGAATAATACAAAGTGGAATGAAATAAGAAAGGCGATGATTGAATATGACGGAACAACACATTGGCGAACAAAGGATATTGAAAAAGGGTTTGTTTCCGATTGGGATGGTGATTGGTTTTATCATTTTAAAACAAATGGAACTAGTGAGGACTATAAGTACATAGAATGGTTAGAAATAAAAGTACCAAGTTTAAAAATGAAAAATGATGTCTTAAACATCTTTAAAAATATCAATGTTCCAGGAGAAATTTTTGAAGATGTAATTAGAGTCTATGGTTATTGTCAATTAGGAAAGTTCATTCAATACTTATAAAATAATACATTGAAATAATGTGAAGGAATTACTGGGAATGAGTAGGATCCCCATAAATAAAATAGAATAATAAACAAATAGAAGTAATGAATCAACAGCAAGAACTGTTAGAAAGTTATGAATATTATAGTGAAAAACTTGAGGGTATAGAAGATACATTAATATTTCTGGTGGAAAAATTGAGAACAGGTCTTGATAATACTTTGAAAAGTAAAAAAAGAGATGATTCACATTTAAATGTTTCTTTAGATGGAAAAATAACTCATAAGTAAGGAGGGAACTTATTGTTTGTACGACTATTTGTTGATGCAAATGATGAAAAAAGTGCTTTAGATGTATTCAATATGGTTATCGGGAATTTAAATTCTATTGTGATTAGCTATAAAATTGAAGAGATAAAACCATATTGGAAAATTGATAATGTATTAATTATAGAGTTTTCATTAGATTTATCAGAAATTATAACTATAGATAAACTTACTGAAGAATTAAAAGGTATTTCTGACAAATGGACCGCTTTTGGAGAACCGGTTGAGGAACTTTTGGCATCTGATACAACAGAAGGTTGTGAATTTTTGTTAAAAGGAGTAAGGATGATAAATATATATTTATAGTTTTAATTGTAAAAAACATTAACCTTGATTGGCGATAAATTCCTTTCAAGGTTCTTTTATGTCATACTAAGAATAAACCCATTGGTAGGCAAACAAAGGATGGTAAAGTAGGTTTTAGAATTGAGCATGACACTAGAAGTGGAGCTCATATTAATGTTTGGGCTGGAAAAGAAAAAGGTCCTCATTATGAATTTGATGCATCTGAGAAAACCGTTAAAAAAATACAAAATCGTTTTTGATAAGGGCGATCATTTATATGAGTATTTATGATGATGAACTAATCAAGGATTTATTACAAAGTGATTTAAAAAAGTACTTTAAAAAAATAGAAGACCCTGAAAGCTTTATTAATTTAATAGAACAAAATTTTGAATTTAGTGGTTCACAAATAGATTGGTTTAAAACTGATAATCACTATAGTAAAGAGTCGAATAATAAATCTTTACTAAGTGATGCTAGACTATTTATTGCTGAGTTAAAAGAAAAATATATGAATAATAACATTCCACTAATGTATATAGGCGATAACCTTACAGAGTTTGGGTATCAATTCGAGATAAAGGATATAGAAAAGATATTAGTCTTCTTTTTAGACATTCCTCAGCATCATTATTTCATACCTTTAGAAGGTGATTGGTGTTTGGGAATATCGTATGAAAACTATTTAGATTTCGGATTCAGTTTAAATAGGAGTTAGTTTAATAAGAAATTTGATAGCCCAAGTAATAGGGTAATAGTATTGAAATAACCACCTTTTATAAAAAGGTGGTTATTATTGAATTGAATGTTCAAATAGACTCTACTTATAATGAACTTTATGGCATTATATAGAAAGTGCATCTTATAGGCTAAAATGACATAGGTTTAGAGAGAGTTTGTATATTTTTCCAATATGTTCATTATGACTTGTTCAATATATATTCTAATTTGAGTGGTGAAATTGATGAATTTTAGTGTCAAAAAATATTCCTCAAAACGAAGCTATTCCACCTGCATACACTGAATTTATCGGTAAGCAGATTAAAGAGAAATTAAATGTGAGCAATAAGACGGAATTAGTTACCTATTCCCTTTAAAATTATGCTTTGTTAGATTAAAATATTGATTTTTCGCAAAAAAAGTAATGAAGTGGTTCCATTAACTTTTTTCAGCTATCCTTTTTAATTCTTTTGCACGATTTATAATGAAATTTCTCATATATTTTTCTAAAAATAATCTATCAGCAATTGCTCCAAGAATGCCAAAAGGAGATTTATAAGAAAAGGTGTCTTTCATAGTAGTCCCTGTACCACTTACTATAAATTCGTGTGTATGTGTAAATGAGTGGAACGCTCCCTTTACCATAACATCTGTAAATTTATATGGTTTTTCCATCTCTATTATTTTAGCAGTTAATGTTTGTTTTACTCCAAGGTGGATAGCTTCCCAAGTAACTGTATCGCCATTTTCCATCAGTCCAACTGTAGTACCATCAATCGCTCTTTCCTTTGTTTTACATGTTGTTTCTGTGTGTACATCAACATTTCTCGCAAGGTCAAAACAAACGTTGATAGGTGCATTGATAAAGATATCGTGTTTAATTATAGGCATATTAATTTACCTTTCATTTATTTAGTGTTGAAAACAGGTAAGCGTAAACTATCATAAAAGTATTGGTCATTTCAAATAGAAATGACGATAATAAAAATTTTATTATATTGTGTTTTGTACTTTCGTTACTACGACTATCTACAAACAAGAACAATGCAAGGGAGTTGTCGAGATACTTTGTAGCCACACCTTTAAAGCAGTCTATCCATTGTTTCATACGAGAATGGAGACCATTTATATTTCATATGTTGTGATACAAGCCATTAATAAAGTGTTTACAATCGTTAGATTTAATTCTGTAATGTTCGATATCTTTTTATTTTGCATAGGTTTTGTAGGCCCTCCAAGAGTCAGTAACGAGTACCTTATAAGTTGTCAGCTTAGAACTCATCATATTATCAACCTTAGTTTTCACAACCCAACCCATACAAGCAACTTTGGAGACGGTTGCTTTTGTTCGGTAGAGCCTGAAATAAAAATAATTTCGTCTAAATGCTTCATAGCGACACGAAAAGAAGCAAGTGAGGTACAGAAAATGATTATTGGATACGCAAGAGTAAGCAGCCAATCACAAAATTTAGATAGGCAAGTTGAAGACTTAAAAAAACATGGGTGTGAACATATTGTTCAAGAGAAAATAAGCGGTAAAAACTTTGATCGTCCTGAATACAAGAAAATGAGAAAGAAACTAAGGTTTGGTGATACACTTGTGGTACATGATCTAAGCCGATTTGGACGAAATAAACAAGAAATCATCCAAGAGTGGGAAAGTTTGATTGAGGATAGCATTGATATTGTTGTCCTCAACCTTCCAGTATTGAACACTGCCCAATACAAAGACATGGAGGGTGTAGGGAAACTAGTAAGTGAGATTTTCCTTTCAGTGATGTCTTGGCTCGTTGAAGAAGAACGTTTACGAATTAAGACTGCTCAACAAGAAGGAATCAAGATTGCTAAAAGGAAAGGGAAGTTTAAAGGGCGACAAACCAAATATCATGCTAATGCGACAGGTAGGGATAAACTTGTCTATGATAACATCGTGAGCGAATTGAAGAAAAAAACATCCGTCAGGGATATCAGTATTAAAACAAATGTTGCAAGAAATACGGTGTACAGAATTAAAAGAGAACTAGAAAAATAAAAGTTTGAAGGAGAGTAAATAATATGTTCAAAAAAAACATAGAAATAGAAAATTACTTTGAAGACGGATTACAAATTAAGGTGAAGCAAACCCGTATTGGTAAAATTGTTAGCCTTAGACCCAATGATCACAACAGAGTAATAGATATTTCAGTAAAGGATAGTTCAATTGAGTACAGTATAATAGATATGAATAAAGGAAGCATGAAATTTAGTATCCCTGTAGGTGTTCATCAAAAAATTTTAGATGAGTATCTTAGGGGATAGCGTCAGGGAAGTGCAGATATACAACCATCAGGTTATCCCTACTTGTAGTAGATGATAATTAATGATGATTGGCTAAATGAAGTTAGTAATTGGTTACATTTTAAAATGTTACAGCACATAAGGATGTTCATGTATTGCTACTAAAAACCGCACATAATATAGATGATGGTATGTTTATAGAATATCGTTACATCGTAAATTCAGAGACTGGGAGAGCCAGATTTTATGAACCTTCTTTAAAAAAACTCCTAAATGATCGTCTGGAAGCAAATAAAAGAAACGAGCCTATCCCATTTGTACCAATGGGTATAAACAACAAGGTTGATTAAATAAAAGAAGAATTAAATATGCGAAAAAACAAATATGGCATAAGTAATGTTTTGTAAATATTTAATAGAAATAGGAAAAATAAATTTAAAAAGGCATTTTAACATTTAATCTGAAAACAATCCACTAAATAGAACATTATAGTCCATTTTTGTCATCCTCTCTTCTTCTAAAGCTATTTTAAATAAAAGTTGCAGATTTATTCAAATCTTTTCTTCTTGACTTATAGCTGACATAATAAACGGGTATGATAACCTTGAATAAAGTCACAATAGATGACCAAAAGGAGATAAAGGTATGAAATATTTATTAGTTTTTCTATTTTCTGTTTTTAGCTTCACGATATTATTTTCGGGGTGCTCTTCACAAAATGAAACCGAAGAGCCAAATTCGCAGTCAGAGGAGAATCAAGTCTCGGATGAAACTTCACCTAGCTTTTCCGAGGGAAGTGGAGAAGTCACAGATGCAAACATCTATACTTGTCAAAATGCAAACAACAGTAGAGACAGTGCTATAGGAACTGTCACTTCTGAAGAAGGTGAAATATGGAATGTACCTATTCAACCAAATGAAGAGTTGGAAGATGCAAGCGACCTTTACAATGAATGCACTGGGACTATCTTCCCCTCTATAGAAGACCTTGATGTTAATGATATTCCAATTATCGAAATTGATGAAGATGGAGAAGTAATAACTGGGTATATTTTTGCTGATAATTATTTCGAACTGTACATAAATGGTCAACCTGTTGCAAAAGATGCCGTTCCATTTACTCCGTTTAACTCACATGTTGTTCGTTTTAAAGCCTCGTATCCAATAACTTATGCGATTAAAGCTGTTGATTGGGAGGAGAATATTGGTTTAGGTACAGAAAATAATCGTGGTAGTGATTATCATCCAGGAGATGCAGGGATTATCGCTGTCTTTAGTGATGGGACGACTACATCTGAAAGTTGGTTAGCTCAAAGTTTCTATATTTCTCCTCTAACGAATAAGGATGACCTTGTAATTACAGAAGACAATAATGGAAAGATAACTCATGAAACACCTGACTTTAATAAAGTGACATGCACAACAGATTGTTATGCCGCTCATTTTTCACTAGATGAAAACTGGTATGCAAAAGATTTTGATGATTCAAGCTTTCCTCATGCTGTCACTTATACAACAGATGAAATTGGTGTAGACAATAAAAAAGCTTATATGAATTACGAAAATCTTTTTAGTAAAGGTCAATTTGTTTGGACAAAAAACCTTGTTTACGACAATGTCATTATACTACGTCATACAGTAGATGAACCCTCACAATAAGCCATACCACTAGCAGTTTCCAAAAGAAACTGCTAGTGGTTGTTCAAAAAGTTCTACGATGGCCAGGATGGTCTAGCATCATCGATAGCTCTCGCGACGAGGCTGTACTTAGTTGATGATCCTTGTAGATGTTCTGATATACTAATGGGGTTGTAAGGCTTTCAGCACATAACATTCTTATGTGTATGATTGTATATTCCTCAGATCATTAAATTTTGATGAAAGATTTATACCTGTGTGAATGAATGGTAAAGCACAACATCTTTCATAGAGGTGTGTGGCTTAAAATGGGCTTTGTTATCGAACAAGAACCATAAAAAGACTCTTAAAAGTGCAACCTTTAAATAATACCATAATATTGTATAACCAAGGATTACTAAAGATTAAAAGAACGAACCTTCATAATATTGAAGGTTCGTTAGATTATTTATTGAGGTGATCCATAAAATGCATGAACGCTAGGTGATCTACCTTATTGAAAAGTCTTAAACGACCACCTACTATAGTAGGTGGTCGTTTAAGACTTTTTTTGATCAATCTTTTTTAAAAATGAATTGCTTATTAGTAGCAGTTAATAAGTGTTTGCAAAGGATTTTTAATCAAACTTTATTCTGAAGATACAAAAGTAACAGTTCCTGATGGTTCTCACTTTGTATTAGGAGATAATCGTAAGAAAAGCTTTGATAGTTGTATATTTGGATTTATCTCAAAAGACAATGTTGTTGGAGAAGCAAAATTTAGTTATTCCCGTTTGACGAATTTGGAAAGACAGAATAAAAAGTAACAACAAAGCTATCAATATATAATCGAGAATTTGTTAAACACCTTTATTTAGGGTACTCTTTTGAAAATGAGCCAAGTCTTCATTCTTTTTGTAGACAACTTGAAAAAGAAAAGAGTACTATATTTTATACATCATAGTTTATACGAGGAGAAGAGAGCATGAATCAAAAAAAAGTACTGAGATGGGGATTAATGTTGCTTATCTTATTTTTAACAGCATGGTCAGGATGGATAAATTCATCTGAATTATCAAACCGTGAGACAGTTGAAAGTTCTAAAACACTATCTCCAGATGACAATATAGAAAAAGTATGTGAAGATATCTCTTCATGTGGTTTTTTTGGTGATCAACTCATTCGAGAGTTACCATACGACTTTTTAGACACTCAAGAGGTGGAAGACGTATATGTTGAAGAGAAGATACTAGCTCGTTATAAAGTTCAAGATGGAAAGTTAGTGAGAATCGTAGAAGGAGAGGGAAGTGAAGGGAATGAAGAACTTTGGCGCTTATTTACGCAAGTAATTCCGATGAACCAGCGCCAAATGATTGGTGAATTTGGAGTGTTTACAGATGGTATCGGTACAACCCTAGCTTATGTTGAACCGTTAGACAAAGATCCTATTCAATGGACGCTAAGGATAGATCCAGCAGATACAACCTCCTTTCCAGATTTTATTTATACAATTGTTCATGAATTTGGACATTTATTAACTCTAAAAAACAGTGAAATACCTATCCATGAGGATTCATATTTACAACTTTTTATGGATCAGTTTTGGGATCATATTTATGATGAATGGATAGAGAGAGATGTATTTGAGGATGAAGATGAGCAATTAAAATTCTATGATAATTACCCCGATAAGTTTGTCACAGATTATGCTGCAAGTCATCCTGAAGAAGATATAGCCGAATCGTGGGTTTATTTTGTATTAGGAGAGAAGCCTACAGGAGAAGAAATTTGGGAGCAGAAGATTCTTTTTTTCTATGGTTTTCCTGAACTTGTTCAATTAAGAAGTGAAATACTGCAAAATATTTATCAACTACCTCAAAGTTCAGAAGAATAAGGAGTAAATAAATAAGCATGTTAGATGGGCGTGGTTATTTAATGATTTTAATAACCTTTTCCTTTCTGATGGAAAAATTTTGAATTGAATTTTGCTCATAACACTTATTATACCAAGGTTTGCATAGTTGAAAATAATTTTTCTTTTATGTATTAAGGTTCTATATTCGGTATTAAATGGTTAATTAAGAAATATGGGAAAAAGATTATAGGAGACGCTGTAAAAGGTATAAGTAAAGCTATAAACAAGAAATCATTAGGCTAAGGTTCTACTGGACGACAACAAGCTAAAATTCAGAAGAACAGATTTCTATGAAAAGTGTTTTATCTAATCCTTTGAAAGGTGCTAAACAAGTAGTACCTAAAAGTAAAATGAATGATAAACGTTGGCCTAGTTCAAAAGGATGGGTCAAAATGCAGAGAGCATTTAAAGTTAAAGATGAGTAAACTGTAAACATTCATTTTAACTACAATAAAAAAACTGGTAAATTCGATGATTTTAAATTCAAATAATTGGTTGGGTGAATGCAAAATGAGTGAGTTAAAGGGGATATTTAGAAATTGGGAAGATAAGCTAGACAAAGATGAATGGTATTTTAGCAACTCGTTTGAAAAAATTACCGAGGGAATGAGAATGGAGGAAGCTTTTAACTATATACCGTCGGTTATTAATGAGTTATTACAGCTTGAATCACCTTATCTAATCGGTGAAACACTTGATTTACTTCACAGTGTTTATTCGATAGCAAACACCACAGAGATTCATTCTGAATTAAAGAATAAAATAGTTAATATTGATCAATTAGTATGTGAATATGGGGATGAATATTCAAAAAATTCACTTTCTGAATTTAAACAATCAATTAGACTAAATTAAAAAACCAAGGAATTGGCTTAATGGCTTATTCCGTGTTTTTTTATGTAAAAATGAGGTGACAGTGTTATAGGGATACGTTATCGAATCTAGGATTCAACCGCTACATCTAAATATTTTTTTTACTTTTAGAGGTTGTTAAAAAAATCCTACGATGCCCAGGACAGGCTAGCGAAGACGTTGCTCTCGCGACGTGACTGAACTTAGCCTGCGTTCCTTTAAGCAGTCGCCTCGTTCTTCTGCGTCCTTTTTCCCCTCCTTTTTAAACACGCACTTATAGGACGATAAAATAAAAGGGTGATACCTTAAAAATATCTACAAAAAAAATAAACGTCACTTTACGTAACGTTAAGAATATCTTCTTTTATTCAGCATGAGCTAATTGGCTATTGTAAGTGGTGAAGTAAATATGTTCGATATCAGCATCTGTCATATACATTAATGTTTCTCGGTCATACCCTTTCAACTTTTCGATATAATTAATCATATTTTTACGTTCTTGACGACTCATTTACATTTCCCCCTCGTTATTTTGTTATGGTACAGATTTAATTTGTTATTTGTATTATATAACAGAAGGGATGGAATATTCAATCTTTTTTTTTAAAAAAAAACGCCCAGTTTTTAAAATAGAAACTTCAGAAGGATTTTATAGGATTGAATTGTTTATAAATGCTCGTTACATAAGCATAAAAAGAGGCCCTATTGAGAAGAATAGGACCTCGATTATTGGATTTAACTATGAAGTTGTATCTTTTCTTGTTTATGTATCATGGTTGTTACAAATAACAGAAAAAGGATAGATGAGATAACATGAAAGAAATTACCACCTGGGACAAATTGGATATACATGCCCCCTAGAAACGGTCCGACGATACTTCCTATACTGAAAGAAATTCCACTCAGTAAGTTTCCAGCTGGAAGAAGAGACCTAGGGACAAGGTCTGCCATGAAACTAATTCCTAATGAGAAAATCGAACCGATGGCCATACCTGCTAAGGCTAAACATACAATTAAAGCCAAGGGAGACTGTAAAAAAGATGCAATAAAAAATAAGGTGCTTCCTAAAAAGGTAATGGTGGAAATTATTTTCTTTCGTCCCACTTTATCACTAATCATTCCTAGTGGAATTTGGAAAATGATCGAACCTATTGAAAATGAAGTCAAAATCAGTGCAATGTCAGAAGACGTAAGTCCTGTTCGCAGGGCATAAACAGGGTAATTCCCATTTAAAGAAGCTTCTAAAAAACCGTAAGCTAATGTCGGAAGTAATGCAATCCATGCTATCTTAATGACTTGAATAAATCGTCCAACCGTATTAGATATGGATGCATATTCAGTCGATTGTTCAGGAAATTCATTCTTTAACAAGAAGACTAAAGACCAGGCTACTAAACTAAGGAATGCGCAAATCATAAACGGCATATGCGGATGCTCATTAGTAAACGTGGCTAACAAAGGTCCAGCAGCAAATCCTAAACCAAATGATAGACCATATATTGAGATGGTTCTCCCTCTTTTAGCCTCCTCTGTATCTGAAGTGATCCACGTCTGTGTGGAGAAATGGAGCATATGATCTCCAACACCAATGAGAAGACGGAGGATAAACCAAAATAAAATTGATTGTATAAAGACAAAACCCACTAAACTAACGATCACCAATAATCCACCTATAACAATGATTCGTTTATAGCCCAGTTTTCGCAGTGGTTCTTCCATAAAAAATGAAGCTATAAAGATACCGATATAAATTCCAGTGGCATGTAGACCGTTAATCGTAGATGACACACCTTGCTCTTCAAAAATAATCGCAATAACAGGGAGTAACATCCCTTGTGAAAACCCTGAGATAGCGACAATAATGACTAAAATAATAAAACGACCTAAAGGCATTTAACCACTCACCTTTTCTTTAAAGAAGTTGCTCAAAAGGTGGATATGACGTTTGTTTTGAAAACATTTTACGTACCTATTTCCCTTTTTGAACACAAACGAAAACAAATATTCAAGAGAATGTTACAGGTTCAAATAAGAATTGGCAAGGAAAAATTTTTAGACAAAAATAAAAAGGCTGTCTAAGGACAGCTCTAACTTATTAACAAGTTAATGTTCCAACTAACGTGCCAGCTCCTTTAAAATACCTGATTTTTTTAGGCGTTATTTTTAGTAATACATAGTCTGGATCATCAGCACTTTGAATCCATTCTTTTAAGTGATCATTCCAGAAGTGTTCTTTTAATTTCGCGCTTGTCTCGATTGAGCAAGTTCCCTCAATCTCAGCATACTCATCGTTCCACTTTTTTCCTTCATAACCGAGCAAGATATGTACATGAGGGTTTGCTTCTATCTGTTCTGTTTTATGAGCTTCTTTATTCGTGGCGCAAAATAAGGTCATATCTTCATGAAAAAACATCATAAAACGGGAGTAAGGCTTATTGTTTTGAACAGTAGATAACACACCTATATTATGGCCATTAAATACAGAAAGAATTTGTTCTTTTAGTTGTTGGTCTGACATTCTATATTCTCCTTTATTCAATATTTAAAAGATGTTGTTCAAAAAGTTCTACTGAATATGCCTTAATAGGCCTTCTTTTTGAACAACTATATAAAGAGTCTCTTTTAATATAGAGTGCTTTAATTTCTTAAAAAAATACTTGGGAAGATAATCTTTAGGCATTTGGGAACGATATTGAAGATTATAATTTCATAAGGAGATGTGAACGTTGCTTGGACGAATTTTTTTCTTCATTCTTATTGTAGGACTCCCATTATCAATCATAGGTAGCCTTTTACACTGGCCTTCTTTACTCATGTTTATTATTTACTGTATTACGATAATTGCATTAGCTAATTATATGGGAAAAGCAACAGAAAGTTTAGCAATCGTAACAGGCTCCACAATAGGTGGTTTGTTAAATGCAACGTTTGGGAATGCTGTGGAGCTCATTATTGCTTTTTTTGCATTAAAAGAAGGATTAATTGAGGTTGTACTAGCATCCTTAACAGGTTCAGTCATAGGTAACTTATTGTTGGTAGCAGGTTTATCCTTTTTTGTAGGTGGTATAAAGTATAAGAGGCAACAATTTAACGTGTATGATGCTAGACATAATTCTGGTTTATTAATGTTTGCTATTATCGTTGCCTTTTTTATACCTGAGATCTTTTCGATGACCTTAAGTGACTCAAAAACGATGGTACTAAGTATAGGTGTTTCTCTTATCCTTATCGCCTTATATTTAGCTGCTTTATTTTTTAAATTAGTCACTCATAGAGGTGTTTATCAACATAGTAATCAACAAGATCACGAGGAAGTTCCAGAATGGTCAACACAAAAATCGTTGATCATCTTAGTTTTATCAACGATTGCTGTCGCTTTTGTTTCAGAGAGTTTAGTTCATACTTTTGAGTCGGTAGCTGACGCTCTAAGCTGGTCAGAATTATTTATCGGGGTTATCATTGTTGCCATTGTAGGGAATGCGGCTGAGCATGCTTCAGCTATAATTTTAGCTTATAAGAATAAAATGGATATTGCTGTTGAAATTGCTGTTGGTTCAACATTACAAATTGCGATGTTTGTTGCCCCCTTACTAGTATTAATTTCATTATTTTTTCCGCAAAGTATGCCACTCGTTTTTACAATACCGGAGCTTGTTGCGATGAGTACAGCCGTTTTATTAACGATTTCCATTGCAAACGATGGGGATACAAATTGGTTTGAAGGAGCCACGCTTTTAGCGGCATATGTCATTATGGGAATCGGTTTTTATTTACTTTGAAAGGTTGATTGACTAAAAGTTCGCCGATGGACATGGAATTTCCTATTGGATGATGGGGAATCTACGTTGTCAAAGAAAGTAGGAATCGTTAAAATTTCATCGCTGTCTTTACAAATTGTTTGATTCTTATGCTCACCCAATTGTGAATAGCACGTACTTTAATTTCCTATGCACAAAAAAGAGCTCCCTTCATTTCTAAAGGGGGCTCAAGGTGTGTAGGACAAAAACATTAGGAGAATTAAAGAATGAATAATGAGTAAAAAGCTTTACTCATTGTTGATTAAGCCTATTATACTATATTATTTTAAGTTTGTAAATATTCTGAAAACAATATCTTTATTTTTCTTTTATTAGATTAAGGATAAAACAAGATCCCATTGAAAATAATGATGAAAAGAGAATAAGAAGATACGCTAAATAAATTTTAAAGGGGTTTGATAACATATGAAAAAAATCATTCTAACCGCCATCTTTTTGGTTATATGTTTATCCACTGTTTCATATGCAGAAGAGAAAAATGAATCAAAAGATCAAATGGATATCCCAAATTCAGTTATGGATATTAGTAAAGACAATACGTATCCAAATCCAACAGATGACTTACCCCGTCTGCAACCGAGTGAGCTAGCACAAGAGTTAATTGAATCTTCTGAAGTGAAAATAGAAAACCCAGATTTAATACTCCAGCTAAATGAATCATCTATTACAACATCACCAGTGGCTATAGGCTATCGAGCAACTATTTATTTAGGACACTGGGCGCTAAGGTATGATTCTAATGAAACAGCAACTAATTGGGAATACAAGAAAATCAACACAAATTTCACCGATAATCGCGGAGCAAAAACACAGTCTCAAATGCACTATACGCAAAAGAAGCAAGAAAAAGTGACTGGTGGGCTGACGGCGAAAGTCCCTTATGAAGAAGACGTTAAAAAGATGATGCTACAACGAGCGATGGAAAAAACTGAACTACCTTTATCCTTTGAAACGGTAATTGGTACGGGGACGAAAAAAGATCAAGTTTATAATGTCCCAGTAAAAAAAGTGGGTTACTTGTATGGCTATGCTCCTGCTGTCAATGAAAAAGGAAAAGTGACCTATGGAGAAGTTTATTTACGATTGAAGGGAAGTAAGAAAGAAGTTATTGTAAAAAACGTAACACAACAAGGAATTGGGGCATGGATTCCCATTCAAGATCACGTGTCATTTGGATTTGTAACAAGCGACCAACCAAAATAATAACAAGAAATCACATAGGCATTCTATATGTGATTTCTATGCTTTTGGGGGCTCTCCCCAGTATGTCGTTTAAACACGGAATAGAAAGTTGAAAGACTATTAAATCCAGACTGATAACAAATATCGATTGTTTTTAATGATGTATTTTCTAAAAGTGTTTTGGCATAAGTTACTTTAATCATCTCGAGATAGATTCTAGGAGTTTGACCTGTGTGTTTTTTAAACGTTCGGTTTAAGTGAAAACGGCTAACATTCATTGCTTTTGCTATATCCTCTAACGTATGGCAATCTCTAAAGTTGTTGTTCAAAAAATCAATCGAATTTTGAATTAATTCTTCTGAGGGATGATAGACTGAGTTGTTAAAGTCAGGTTTACATCTTTTACAAGGACGAAATCCATGATTTAAGGCATCTTCTGGGTTGCTAAAAAAACGAACATTTTCTAGTTTAGGGTTTTTGGATTTACATGAAGGCCTACAAAATATAGAAGTCGTTTTCACTCCGTAAAAAAACACCCCATCAAGGGCTCGATCACACTGAATAATAGCACTCCACATCTCATCTTTAGTAAGAATTTTCATTCAAACAACCTTCTTTATTCGTTTTTTCAATCTTACCATGTTTCCTATTAGTATTTCTTCTGGATTGTTGTTAATAAATTCTACTTGCATTTTTAGGTAAGGTTCTAATGTGTTTTAGGAATGTGGTCATGTTTTGATCCTCTTTCATCTTTTCCCATACCTTTCATTTAGAGAAGTCGTTCCCATCGTTCTTCAAGTAGTTCTTTGTTAGATAAGATTTGTTTACGGGTTTCCTTCAGTTCAAAGCCACTTTTTTTTATAAAGATTTCGAGCTGAATGAAGTTCTTTGTTTGTCGAAAGGGTTATTTTTTTATATTGGTGTGTTTCTATTAATTGTTTACCATAACCGTTCCCCTGAACGCTAGGTTCAACAAGAAAAAGGCCAAGTTGGGCTGTATTTTGAGAGGTTTCAAAAATACTAATTGAGCCTTTTTGTGTTCCTCCTAATTCTAGAATTCAAATTTGTTCTTTATCATTGTTTCGATCCATAAATTCTTGTACTTGGCTTTTAATGAATTCTTTGAATGTAAAATCGTAGTTGTACTCTTGGTGGTAAAGTTTATAGTGTGAGTGAATAATGTATCTGGCATCATCTAATTGAAAAAGACGAATCATGAGTCACCTTCTTAATTAAATAGTAAATATGCTAATTTTATCATAATTCTTCTAACATTACTTTGATGAAATTTCAAGTATCAACCTTCCCTAAGTATTTTCGTCTATTATTGTTTGAACAAATTTTTAAAAAACTTTTGTTTAAGATATCTGCAACTATCCAATCCCTTTTTATTTTTCTGCATAGTATATATGAAAAATAATTTAAGGAGGAAGGATAGATGGTAATCCTATTTAGCACAGGTCCAATAGACAATACAGATTTAACCTTGAATAACGTAGAGATTCGTGTTCGAAATACTGACCCTTCAAATTTGGCTAATGTACAGGTTCGCCTTTTGAATGAAAGTATGTCCCCTGAAGTTCTTAGTCAATCACAAGCATTTAACGTTAATTCAAATAGTTCAAAAGGTGTTTTGTTTAGTGCAGTAGCTTTAACATCGTTTTTAATTGAGGTGGAAATAGATTTAGCAAATCGAAGTGATGAAGTTACGGTAAGTGCTGTTCAACCAACGATAACCACCTTCAATGGATCAAGTGAGTTTAAACAATTCATTCGTTTACTTGTTTCGAGTCCGGAGGTTTTACAAGATATAGACTATCCGGTTACTCCTCAGCTCAATCTATTTTTATCCGATTCATTCAATTGTAAAACACAAATTTTTGGTGATTTAACACTGGGAGGTGTTCCACAAGCTGGCGTAGATGTTAGTTTCACGGCTAATACGTCGGGTGTCATGTTTGTCCCAAATCCTGCTGTGACGAATATAAATGGTGATTATGTAATGTCTGTGGTTGTCACACCGTCAAAAGGATTGACTGAAACAGCCATCACAGCTTCTGCAACTGTAAATGGTCAAACGATACAGACAGTAAGTGTATCGGAGATTGTTTGTCCTTTTAAATTATATGTAACAAATACAGGAACAAATAACATCTCTGTCATTGATACAAATATAAATACAGTTATTGATACAATTACGGGGTTTAATTCACCTTCAGGCATAGCTGCAAATGGATTTACAAAGTTAGTTTATGTTTTTAATGAAGGTTTAAACGTTCTTTCAGTTATTGATGCTGATACTAATATGATTACCACTACTATTACAGCAGGAACTGGTGTGCAGCAGTATGGTGTAGCTGTGAACACAATTGAAAATATCATTTATCTTGCCAATCGGTTTGGAAATAATGATGTCACAATAATTGATGGAATGATGAATAATATAATTACAACGGTATCCGTAGGATTTCAGCCTATTAGCGTGTCTGTTGATGAACAACGAAATTTGACTTATGTATCTAACAATTCTGGAGAGGTTTCAGTTATTGATGGGAATAATAATTTTGTGGTAACAGCCACTATAACGCTGGGGATTTTTGGTGTTCGCGGTATTACCGTAAATGAAACAACTAATCTAGTCTATGTTGCTGGTTTAAGTAATAACTTAGTGACGGTTATTGATGGGTCTTTTTTTACAATTACAACGACCATTAGCATACAGGGATTTCCTAATGGGATTTCCTTAAATGAATTAACAAATTTAGTCTACACTTCAAGAGTAATTGATAATAGTATTTCTGTCATTGATGGAAATCTAAACGTAGAAACTGCTACATTTTCAGTCGGAATTAACCCTCTTGGTATTGCTGTTATTGAACCATTAAACCAAATATATGTTGTTAACTTGGGTAGCAGCAATGTTTCTGTTATTGATGGTAGTTCAAATCTTGTAGCGGCAACTGTCACAGTGGGAACTAATCCTGTAGATATTACATTTCTTTAATATAAATGGTTAAACGTTATTTGACTGGTGAACACGCACTTAAAAGGGGTTTAACAAAGCATGAGAAGATACATCTGACTGAAATAAAATGGGAGAAGGTTAGCTTCCTCCTCCTACTCGAATTTATCATCTGAAAAGTACAACCGGTCCTCTGCCATTTTAATGTTGTGGTCAAACATCGTTTGAGCAATTAAGTTTCTCGTTTCCGTACTGAGGGGCCAATAATGTTGGTCTTCTACTAAGCCGATGACCGTATATTCATACCCTCGGTAATTAGATTGAAGAGAAGTTATCCCATAAACTTGGAAGGGCTGGATAGGCATCATTCCGGCATCCTTTTTTAAACATTCTTCAAACTGATCATTAAGCTCAGAACAAATCGAATCAAGAAGCTTTTTTACTTTTTGAGGATCTTCTCGGTAGCTAATGTCAACACTTTCAATGACCCGCATATGACCAATATTATAGTTTTCAATGGCCTTGATTTGTCCATTACTAATGGTAAGGAGCTTACCACTCCATTGGCGAATTTTTAACGAACGTAAACCAATGTCCTCGACTGTACCGCTGTACGAATTGTTAACGGTAATAAAATCACCTTTGTGAAGCTGTTTCTCATATACGTGGAAAATTCCCGCTAAAATATCTGTAATTAAGCTTTGTGCACCTAAACCAATGACAATTCCTGCCACTCCTGCTCCTGCTAAGACTGTTCCCATATTTATTTCAAAGAGAACATCGATGGCCACAATGATAAAGGAAAAAGTCGCCACATATTTCGTTAATGAACGAATGATACTCTCCATGGTCTTTTCCTTTTTATCATCTATTAAAGAAGTTCGCTTGAAAAAGTTATGGACGAGTTTATTAATAATGACCACAGAAATCCATAATATGATTCCAATAACCACCGTCTGTATATAGGGATTATGATAAAGGGATATTACTTCTTCCATAACTTCACCTTCTTTCGTCAACCTAGCAGAACACCTTCTCTATAGTTTAGCTCATTTCCTTTTTTGTCATCCAAGGAAATATCAAACTACAATGCTTTTCTATTTGAAAAATCCACGTCTTGATAATAACTGTTTTTCACTAAAATATTTGGACCTAAACATTTCACAGCAGGGCAATGGCAACTAAGCTGTTTGGCGGTTTCCGTTGTCGTCCACTTTTCATACGCTTGTTGTAAAGTATGAGTTTGAATGTTGCCAAGTGGAGGTGTATCACCGAAGTCGGTTACGATAATTTCTCCATTAAAAATATTTACATTTAACCTAGAACGACCATCTGGATCATTTCTTACGGTTACATTAGGACTCTTTCTTAGTCTAGATAAAAGTTGCTGGTCGCGTTCATTTTGATTACATGAATAAAAAGGTAACGTTCCGAAAAGCATCCAAACTGATTCGTCACGAATATCGAGTAAATGATGAATAGCATCACGCATTTCATCAAGAGATAGAACTTCTAAAGTGCTCGCGAAATCACTTGAATACATTGGGTGAACTTCGTGTCGCTGACATTTCATTTCATGGACGATCTGTTTATGGATAGAAGCTAAATAAGGCAGTGTACGTTTGTTTAACATCGTTTCAGCTGAGACAATCACACCTGCTTCTACTAAAGAACGACTGTTTTCAATCATTCGTTCAAAATATTTGGCTCTTTGTTCTCTCGTTGGCTTTTTTTCCATCATCGCAAAGCCACCGTCTACAAAATCATCAATGGTTCCCCAATTGTGGGAAATATGTAACACATCAAGATAAGGAATGATTAACTCGTAACGTGATAAAGGTAACGTTAAGTTTGAATTGATTTGCGTTTGAATGCCTCTTTCATGAGCGTATTTCAGGATAGGAACGACATACTCTTTAACAGATTTCATCGACATCATGGGTTCTCCCCCAGTAATACTAAGAGAGCGTAGGGAAGGAACTTCATCTAATCGCTTTAGTATTAATTCAATTGGGAGGGCCTGAGGGTCTTTAGGTTGTAAAATATAGCCTACCGCGCAATGCTCACAACGCATATTACAAAGGGTAGTCGTTGTAAACTCTACATTCGTTAATTTCATTTCACCGTATTGTTCTATATCTAAATAAGCTTCCCATGGATCATAAGAAGGGTTAATTTTTTTTTGTTGATCTATAAGATGACTCATATGAATGACTCCTTTTTATCCAAAGTGAACTAACAGTAAATTTTAACACAGTTTTTCTATTTACGCTCAACGATTTTTTCATTTAAACCTCTATACATCTTATGAAAGAAGGTTTCGCTTTAAGAGTTTTTTTGTTCATCGTATAATGAAATTGGGAGTAATTTAGACAACATTTAAGGGGATGAAACGGGATGGAGAAATTTTATGAAAGCATTTACAATTTAATTGTACAAACGTCTACCAATCTACCAAATGACGTAAGGATAGCGATTAAACAAGCGAAGCTCAATGAAAGTGCGGGAACACGTTCAGCGATGAGCTTGGATACAATCTCAACAAATATACAAATGGCGGATGAAAATGTATCGCCAATTTGTCAAGATACGGGATTACCAACTTTTAAAATTAAGACGCCAGTAGGGGTTAATCAAATAAAAATAAAGGAAACAATCCATAATGCGATTATTCAAGCAACAAAAGATGGGAAACTAAGACCTAATGCCGTCGATTCATTGACGGGTAAAAACTCAGGGGATAATATAGGTGCGGGAGTACCTGTTATCAAGTTTGAACAATGGGAAAAGGACTATATTGATGTTCGATTAATCTTAAAAGGTGGGGGCTGTGAAAATAAGAATATTCAATACAGTCTTCCTTGTGAACTAGAAGGTCTAGGACGAGCAGGCCGTGATTTAGACGGGATTCGAAAGTGTATTATGCATTCTGTTTATCAAGCTCAAGGACAAGGGTGTAGTGCTGGGTTTATCGGTGTTGGAATTGGTGGAGATCGCACGTCTGGCTATGAATTAGCGAAAGAACAGCTTTTCCGTTCTGTAGATGATACGAATCCAATAGAAGAATTAAGACAATTAGAAGAGTATGTTTTAGAAAATGCCAATAAGCTAGGAATTGGTACAATGGGATTTGGGGGAGAGACTACTCTTCTAGGCTGTAAAATTGGTGCGATCCATCGTATACCTGCAAGTTTTTTTGTATCGGTAGCTTATAACTGCTGGGCTTATCGTAGACTTGGATTCAAAATAGATGCCGATTCAGGAGAAGTGATTGAGTGGCATTATCAAAATAAAACGGATGAAATTCTTAAAAAGGAACAACCTTTTGAAGAAGAAAAACAACAAGAAGTCAATGAAGTTGTTTTAGAAGCCCCCATTACAGAAGAAAAAATTCGTTCGTTAAAAGTAGGAGATGTTGTGCGAATTAATGGTCTTATGTATACGGGAAGAGATGAGATTCATAAATATTTAACAACAAATGATGCCCCAGTGGATTTAAATGGACAAATTATTTATCACTGCGGTCCAGTTATGTTGAAGGATGAGGAAGGAAATTGGCAAGTCAAAGCAGCGGGACCAACAACGAGTATTCGTGAAGAACCTTATCAAGGAGATATCATGAAAAAGTTTGGCATTCGTGCAGTCATGGGAAAAGGCGGAATGGGTCCGAAAACGTTAGCCGCTTTAAAGGAGCATGGAGGGGTCTATTTAAATGCGATAGGAGGAGCTGCGCAATATTACGCTGAATGTATAAAAGGAGTTCAAGGTGTAGACTTGATGGAGTTTGGAATCCCCGAAGCAATGTGGCATTTACAAGTGCAAGATTTTAAAGCGGTTGTGACCATGGATTCGCATGGAAATAGTTTGCATCGAGATATTGACCAATCATCTTTGCAAAAGTTAGAACAGTTTAAAGCGCCCGTATTTAGTTAGTCTTACGAAAAAAACATCATGATTTTCATAACCAAGCATATCTTTAAAGGAAAAGTGTTCATAATGTTACACTAAAAGGGTACATCAAACTACAACTACGATGAGTATACATCACGTTTAGTTGAGCACTTTTTCTATAAGGAAAAATAAAAGGGAGATGGGAAAATGATGAATCAAGAAATTCAATTAGTCAGTAGACCAGAAGGAATGCCTACTGCCAATAACTTTAAACAGGTTGATACAGATATCCCTTCGTTAAAGGAGCAAGAGATACTTGTTAAATCTATCTACATATCGGTTGACCCGTATATGAGAGGAAGAATGGTAGATCGTAAATCTTATATTCCTCCATTTGCTCTTAACGAAGCTATAACAGGTGGAGTCGTTGCCCAAGTAATAGAAACAAAATCAGATAAGTTTAATAAAGGCGATTATATATTAACAAGCTTTGGAAAATGGCAACAGTATCAAACGGTAAAAGAAGAAAATGCGATGAAACTGCCAGACTTAGATGTCCCTAAAAGTTATTTTCTTTCTGCTTTAGGAATGCCAGGGTTAACCGCTTATTTTGGAATGCTAGACATAGGTGAACCAAAAGAAGGAGAAACCGTTGTTGTTTCTGGAGCAGCTGGTGCAGTTGGAATGGTAGCTGGTCAATTGGCGAAAATAAAAGGCGCTAAAGTAATTGGAATCGCTGGTTCTGATGAAAAAACACGTTTTTTAGAAGAAGAGCTACATTTTGATAAAACGATTAATTATAAAACAACGCCTAATATACTAAATGAATTAAAAGAAGCGTGTCCTAATGGTGTCGACGTTTATTATGATAATGTAGGTGGAGAGATTTCAGACGCGGTCATCTCTCTTATTAACCATAAAGCGAGAATTCCATTATGTGGTGCAATATCTTCTTATAATAAACTAGAGGATTATGGTCCTCGTTTACAAGGTATGCTCATTACAACAAGCTCTCTAATGAAAGGGTTTATCGTTAGCGATTATGCAGATCAGTTTGAGGAAGCCACTAAGCAATTAGCGATGTATATGATGACAGGTAAATTAAAGTTTAAAGAAACAGTCGTTGAAGGATTTGATAAACTACCAGAAGCCTTTATTGGATTATTTAAAGGAGAAAATATCGGTAAAATGGTGGTTAAGGTTGGAGAACCTGAATAAGTTTGATAGAGGAAAAAAATAAGAGGTGCCAAGTCGACATGATTTGGTACCTTTTATATAAGATCGGAAAGTATAAACTTTGTCCTTAATAAGATAGTGCTTTCATTGTTGTCTAGTTCCAGCGCCCAGCGAAGGGTAGCGCTTTCGAAGCACACGACGTGCTAGCATCATCGTTGCCCACAGGACGTGACTGCTCTTAGTTGACGTTCCTCATCATTCGTCGCTAAACGGGCGCTTGCGCTTTTCTTATAAACTGATAGATTTGGAATCAATGAATTACCAGTTGAATAGTTTAATAGCCCATATTAACATTAGAAACAAAGAAAATTACGTATATATTCACCTTGAGAGTAAGGTGTGTTTTTTTTTTTTTTTTTTGTTCATTTTACGACTATTAAATAAACTATAGTAGTTTATGAACTATAAGTATTTCATTCATTCAAGTGAAATACTTATTATTTTCATATTTACTTTAGCAGAGGAGTCTATCTCCCTTAATGCATGTCCTCTTTTTAATTATGACTAATTTTATAATAAGGAATGATTTTGTGAGAACAACACGATTAAAGTTGATTGCATGCACATTAATGCTCGCTCTCCTTTCTGGATCCTTTATATTTATGATTCAGTTATTAAGTGAGGATACTAAAGCTATAGAAAAAATTGATAGAAAAAACTGGAGCCAATACCCTGGCTTATTATTAGAAACAAGAACGAAAGAGACGGACTTTTATACGTTTTCAATAAGCTATCCAGTTTCAGAAAATCAAGAGCTTAACAGTGAAATTAATGATTGGGTTGAAGATCAAAAAACCCTTTTTTTGAAAAAAGTAGAGGAAAATAAAGAAATATTAAACGAAAATTATCGTGCTTCTTTTTCCGTTAAGGTAGATACAAATCAATTAAGTGATCAAATGTATAGTTTAGTTTTTTCAAGTTATCTTTTTCCAGGTGGTGCGAATGGAAAACAATCTATGAAAGTCTTTAATATTAATACATCTACTAATGAGTTTATTCACATTGATGATGTGTTTAAGGATAGAAATAGTATGAAGCCAATTGGGAAGCTTATTCAAAACGAAATGGACAATAATGAAATTCTCTCTGCTAATATTGATAGGTCTATGTTAGAGCAAAAATTAAATAGTCCAGAAGAATGGAATTGGTCAATGGATTCTGATCAGTTTTATTTGTACTTTGATGAATATGAAATTGCTCCAGGAGCAATGGGGCCAGTGGTTTTAAATTTACCCATGGATCAAGTCAAACCTCATTTGAAACCAAAGATAGCAGAGGGGATAAATGGTTCTCCTAAGGAACCAGAGGAACAGAAAAAGGAAAAAGAAGCTGAGCCATTAGATCCAGATGGAAAATATATTGCTCTCACTTTTGATGATGGACCTAGTCCTAAAGCTACACCTGAAATATTAAGAGTATTAGATAATTTTAATGTAAAAGCCACATTTTTCATGCTAGGAAGTCAAGTGGAATATTACCCTGATCTTGCAAAGGAAGTGGCTGAAAGAGGACATGAGATTGCCAATCATACTCAAAATCACGTTGACTTGACACATTTAAATAAAGAGTCAGTAAGAAAGCAAATTGTAGAATCAAAACAAATTATTACAGATGTGACAGGTGTTAATCCTAACTTAATTCGTCCTCCATATGGAGCGTTCAATCGTAAGGTAGAAGAAGTAGCTTCGTTAACAAATTCTCCTCTCATATTATGGTCTGTTGACTCTTTAGATTGGAAACTTTTAGACCCTTCACTTGTAAGTAAAGTTGTCGAGCGTGAAGCAAAAACAAATTCAATCGTTTTACTTCATGATATTCATCCATCAACAGCTGAAGCATTACCTGACATTTTAAAAGTGCTACAAAAAGATGGGTATCAGCTCGTAACGATCTCACAATTGTTAACTTTACCTCAGTTTGATTCGAGTGTCCCTGTTTACGGGTCTGTTAGATAACATTTTTTGTGGTATCTTTGGTGTCAATGACACCTCGTAAAAAGAAAAATAGTAAGAAAATGTTTTATGAGGTGTCTTGTATGGGAAGATCCACACTATTTTTATTGTCTCTTCACCATTTTCTGTTGTTTACACTCAATCCATGCAAGCGCTGAAATACATCAAGAACTGTGCCAATACTATTAGTTTTATTTTCTATACCTAGCTTTAGCTTGCGGAAGCACCTGCGTAGCAGGAGGTGTGGTATAAAACCACCTACTTTTAGTAGCATTTCTTTTAGTCGGCTTTAGCCGATAAAACTCGTAGGCGGTTCAGTCCGCCTACGAGAAACCTCCGTACTTTAGTGCGGAGTCGTTTAGTTATGTTTTAGGTAGTCTATTTCTTTTAGCACAAAGTGTTTTACATCCCGTTATTGCGTTAATGGGGTTCGTTATTATCTTCCTATCTGCTGTGATTGCACTCTTCAGCGTGATCCTTCAGAAGCTTTTAAAGAACGTGTTAGAATTAAAATCTGAACAAGAATTAACAGTTTAAGGTGTGGATGTTGTGACCATTGTTGTAAATTTAGACGTTATGTTAGCGAAAAGAAAAATAACGGTTACAGAATTATCAGAAAAAGTGGGGATCCCGATGGCGAACCTATCTATTTTAAAAAATGGAAAGACAAAAGCAATTTGGTTTTCTACACTCTAAGCCATATGTAAAGCATTAGAATGCCAACTAGAGGATATTTTAGAGTATAAGAGGTTGTTCAAAAAGTCATAAAAAATTGCTGTCGAATAACTTTGTTGGTTTGCTTTTCCGCTCCTCATGTACATAGTACCTACACTGCGAGTGCTCAAAGCTACACCGCCTCGTTCTTCTCGGCTCTTTTTTCCCTACTTTTTGAACACGCACTATAAGAATGATGAAGATATTTAAAAACTATTCTAACACTAAAACAATATTTTTTAACCGTAAAAGAGATGCACAATCTTAATAAAGAAGAATTAAAGTACTGGATTACTGAACGTTTTGGAATAGATAAAACCTTGGATCATCAAGTATTTACGATACATCAACAGATAACATAATAATGGTTGAAATTACTAGCATATACAGATTCCTCTTTTCTCAAACTAAGAAAAACAGTGTGTAGAAAGGGGACATATTGGTGCGAGACAATCCTAAAGTTAAAAGGAAATATATCATAAGCAAAAGAAAGACCTTGATCGTTTTGACACTTATTTTACTTGTAACATCTCATTTACTAACTGAAAAGGTTTATGCTGTTTCAAATAAACCAATTCATTGGGGCTTTCAAAGAAGTACAAATCACCAAGCACCCACAGCAGGCAAGGAGTTTGATGATCTTTTAAAGAAGTATGATTCTTTTTATAAAGATGAAACCGATCAAAAAGAAATCTATTTGACCTTTGATAACGGTTATGAAAATGGAAATACGAAAAAAATTTTAGATGTATTGAAAAAGCAAAAAGTACCCGCGACCTTTTTTATTACGGGCCATTACTTAAATGAAGAAGAAGCGTTAGTCAAAAGGATGGTAAATGAAGGTCACATTGTTGGTAACCACTCATGGCATCATCCAGACTTTACGAAAATTAGTGGTGAGAGGATAAAGAAAGAATTAACGAGTGTCAGTGATAAAATTTCGGAACTAACGGATCAAGAAGAAACAATCTATTTGCGTCCGCCAAGAGGCATCTTCAGTGAACGAGTGCTGGAAAAGTCACATGAACTAGGCTATGTGTCCGTGTTTTGGTCATTAGCGTTTGTTGATTGGAAAGTAGACAAACAAAGAGGATGGAAATATGCGTATGATAACGTTATGAAACAAATTCATCCAGGTGCGGTCATCCTTCTTCATTCTGTCTCTAGAGATAATACAGAGGCATTAGAAAAAATCATTGTTGACCTTCGTAAACAAGGTTATAAGTTCAAATCATTAGATGATTTAATGATTGAAAATAAGATATTTCATCCTTATTTTATAAACCTATAAGGAAAATCTCTGGCTAGTGCTAGAGGTTTTTTGTATGTAACCAAATAGGACCTTGACTTAAAAGTAAATGGTATAGTGTAATGGAGAAGGAAAAAATAACTAGAGTTGTATATTTGGATGAAAGAAAACATATCTATTAAAATACTTTGAATAAAGGGGTTGTAAATATGAAGAGATCATGGCTGGTAGTGGTTGTGGGCTTACTTTTATTTGCTTTGTCAGGCTGTTCAGAAGAACCGAAGCCAGAAGAAGCATTTGAATCATACATATCACAATGGAATGAGCAAGAATTTGAGAAAATGTATGAACAATTATCAACGGAATCAAAAGAGAATATATCAAAAGACGATTTTGTTGAAAGATACGATACGATTTATGAAGATATAGAAGTAAACAACTTAAAAGTAGATTTTACAAAACCAGAGGAAGAAGTAACTCCGGATGATGAGGGTATAGTAGAGCTTCCTTTTTCAGTTTCAATGGATACGATTGCAGGTCCCATTTCATTTGATCACAAAGCAACCCTTCAGTTAGAAGGGGAAGAGGATAATCAAGATTGGACAATTAATTGGGATACTAGTTTTATTTTCAAACAGTTAAAAGAAGGAGATGAAGTGACATTAAAGTCTGATGTGCCGACCAGGGGACAGCTTTTTGATCGTGATGCCAATGGGTTAGCGATAAATGGTAAAGTACGATGGATTGGTGTTGTTCCAGAACAAATGGGAGAGGAAGAACAACTGATTCTCGAAGAGTTAAGTGAGGTTATCAATATAAGTCAAGATGATATTAGAGAAAAGTTACAACAAGGATGGGTCAAAAATGATCCGACTCAGTTTGTTCCAATAAAAGGGGTTATAGGAGAAGTAGATCCACGCTTAGAAGAGATTGCTTCCGTTATGACGATGGAAAAGACTGAGAGAGTCTACCCGTTAGGTGAAAAAGCAGCACATGTAACAGGCTACATTAGGCAAATGTATGAAGAAGAAGCGGAAGAATTCACGAAAAAAGGGTATAGCTCCTATGAATATATTGGAGCAGCCAGGCTTAGAGCAAGTATATGAAGAGGTATTACATGGTGAAACTGGATGGAAAATACTTGTTGGAGAACAAGCGATTGCGAGTAAGCCGAAAGTGGACGGAGAAGACATTTATTTAACACTTGATGCAAACTTACAAGGAAATCTTTATGATCAGTTAAAAGCAACTTCAGGGGCATCCGTTGCAATTGATCCGACAACAGGCGAAACGTTAGCAATGGTAAGTAGCCCTGCCTATAATCCGAATGATTACATTTTAGGATTCGATGAAGGAGAATATGATACACTCAAAAATAATCCAAATGATCCTTTTTCTGCGAAGTTTAATAATAAATATTCACCGGGTTCTACATTAAAACCATTAACGGCAGCCATTGGCCTAGAATCTGAAACGTTAGACCCAGAAAAAGTAGAAGAAATTACGGGGGAAAAGTGGGAGAAGTATAACGTTACACGTTGGTCAGACAAAGACTCTCAAGTAGATTTAGCAGATGCCTTAATCCAATCTGATAATATTTATTTTGCTCGCCAAGCGGTGAACATGGGAGCAGAAACGTTTGAAAAAGGACTCGAATCATTTAAGTTTAATCAAGAGTTAGATTTCCCATTTCCGATTGCTACCTCAAGCATCGCAAATGATTCATTAACAGAAACTTTGTTAGCACATTCAGCATATGGTCAAGGACAAGTATTAATGAGCCCTTTTCATTTAGTCATGACTTACACGATGTTTGTGAATGAAGGGAATATGATAAGTCCTTATTTACGAAAGGAAGATGGCCCAGCCAAAAAAGAGCAATTAATAAAAGCGGAAAATGCTGAATTAATTAACAGCCACTTACGTCAAGTTGTTGCAAGTTCAAATGGGACGGCGAAAGATGCAGCAGTAGAGGGTCTAGCAATAGCAGGGAAAACAGGAACAGCCGAGCTGAAAAAGACTGGAGAGGAAAAAGGGCAAGAAAACGGCTGGTTTGTAGCTTATGAAGAAGAAAAGAAAAACTTGTTAATCGCCATGATGATGGAAGATGTGAAAGATGGCAGCCATGATACGTTAAAACCTGTAGCTGAGGTGTTTCGAAATTATCAGAAGTAAACATAAAAACGCTCATAACGATGAGCGTTTTTATGTTTACTGAGATTCAAGAAAAAAGTATATCTTGCTTCTTCCTAAATGGTCGGCCTTATTTAACTCAAATTTTCTTGTACTACTCTTTTTGCTATTAATATAGGTCATGACAATTATAGTAAAAGCAACTAGCTATGTTATAATGAATCAGCAAATAACATAGAGCGGAGTAGAAATGGAGAGAAAATGATGCAAACGAAACAAACAGGAGTAACGATTGAGATAGGACAAACCTTTCCATTAACAATTAAACGTTTAGGTATAAATGGAGAAGGAGTCGGCTATTTCAAGAAAAAGGTGGTTTTTGTCGAAGGAGCTCTTCCAGGTGAAGAAGTCGTCGTTCAAGCAACAAAGGTTCATCCTAAATTTACAGAAGCGAAAATAAAAAAGATTCGGAAGCACTCCAAGCATCGAGTAGATGCTCCTTGTCCTATCTTTGATTCATGTGGGGGCTGTCAATTACAACATCTCGAATACAATGAGCAGCTTAACCAAAAACGAGATATCGTCATTCAAGCGATGGAAAGACATGCGAAGCTCAAATTAACTGATAAGCAAATTAAACAAACGTTAGGTATGAAAAATCCGTGGGAATATCGAAATAAGAGTCAATTCCAGACAGGATTAAAAAAAGGCAAAGTAGTTGCAGGTTTATATGCATTGAACTCCCATGAATTGATTAATATTGATCATTGCATAATTCAACATCCATTAACAGAAACAGTAACGAATGGTGTGAAAAGGATTCTACAAGACTTACAAATCCCTATTTATAATGAGCGGAATCGAAAAGGGCTGATTCGAACAATTGTTGTGAGGGCTGCGATTCATACAAAAGAGGTGCAAGTGGTCTTTATTACGGCTAAAGAACACATTCCAAAAGAGTCATTACTAATTAGAGAAATTGAAAATCGACTTCCACAAGTAAAAAGTATCATAAAAAATGTTAATGGGGAGAAAACGTCTCTGATTTTTGGAGATAAAACCTTGCATCTAGCAGGTAAACAAGTGATTGAAGAAAGACTAGGAGATTTATCTTTTAACCTATCAGCCCGCGCGTTTTTTCAGCTTAACACAGAACAAACCGTTGTTCTCTATGAGGAAGTGAAAAAAGCAGCTAAGTTAACAGGAAATGAAAAAGTGGTCGATGCCTATTGTGGTGTCGGAACCATTGGTCTATGGGTTGCTGATCAAGCAAAAGAAATTAGGGGAATGGACGTCATCTCAGATTCCATTGAAGATGCGAGGAAAAATGCTCAAGCGTTAAACTATCGTCATGCCCATTATGAAACTGGGAAAGCAGAGACGTTAATGCCAAAGTGGGTCAAGGAAGGTTGGAGACCAGATGTCGTAATGGTTGACCCTCCAAGAACAGGCTGTGACCAAGCCTTCCTAAAAACCCTTTTAAAGGTAAAACCAAAACGAATAGTTTATGTTTCTTGTAATCCTTCTACTTTAGCAAAAGACCTTCAGTTTTTATCAAAGGCGTACAAAGTTGATGCGATTCAGCCAGTTGATATGTTTCCTCATACTTCGCACGTAGAATCTATCGCTCAATTAACCCTTATATAATAGGGATTTGAAGAAGGTTAAAGTTTTTTTGACGGCAAAATAACCGCGAAAAGATTTTCTAACCTTCTTTTCTCATATAATTGCAAAATTTTTGCGCGGATGTTTCATGCACCTGAACAGTCACATGAACATAAATATCACCGGTTGTTTGACCAAGTCTAACCTGAACCTCTTTCAAACTCACTCCTGCTTCGAGTAATAGGGTGGCATGGGTATGGCGTAAATCGTAAAAATGATCATTAATGTACAAAATCAATGCTAATAATAGTGCGGACATTTCGGAGATCTCATTTGGATTTACTTCTGAAATGGATGCAAACCCATCTAATGATGGTTACACCTATATTGTTAAATTGGCCGATACCATCTGTGGGTCAGATTTTGTGATTTTGTCAGACGATCGTGTGTTACAAACAGTAAATGAAAATGCATTCATTTATTGTTGTACACCAGTCTTTCCATACGGTCCATATGGACTGACATTTGGCAGGAAAAGTTATGGTGGATACAAGCTCTATAAAGGATTATGGTTAATTACACCTTATCTTGCGACCATAAACAATCTTTCAAATGCCGTTATAAAAACGGCAGATAAAACGATGAAGATTACCTATACGTTGCAAGAAGTACAGTAGTTTTAAAAAGTCGCATGCTTTTTTATATAGATTTCTCCAATAATTCTTCCGAAAATTTCACTTTGCAACTATATTAAACAGTTTATAACCCTTACTGGAGAGTCAAAAGTTCTCCGATATTTTTCAAAGCTTTTCCCCATACAAGTTGTTTTTTATGTAATGGTAAGGGATTCCCCTCGCTTTCCGCGGACGACCTGTCAAGCCTCCTTCTTCGTCCCTCACATTGCGGGGCCCGAGCCTAGCCCGTTTTTCCGCAGGAGTCTGGGATCCCTTACATAGTCCATTTTATAAAGATGACTCAATCCCTTAAATAGAGAATTTTCTGCATAAAAAATAACCCTTCTGCTTAATTTCATGTTATCCTAATAAGCGCCTTAACTATAAAGGAGACATGTCATCAATGAAGAGTTATCTTTGATATTTTATCAAACTCTTAAGCGATTAACCATAGCGATTATGTGGAAAAGAATAGATAAAGAACTTTCAGAATTTAAAACCTGTTTTACAAGACAAGCTACCTATGAGTGGTTTGTCATTATTGTCATTGGATTGATTCTTCGTTCTGATCAATTAGGATTGACCTCCATTATTCGTGAACTCTCTCTTGCCCCAAAGTCTTAGCCTGCGATGGTTCATTTTTTCAGATCCTATGCTTGGAAACTAGGAAACCTGATTCATGCATGGCCCCGGATTGTCCACCAAAATGCTCCGATTTATAAGAAAGACGGTATTACGATTCTTACCTCAGCGAAGCTGGATTTAAATCCCATATACATGATTGAATTGTACAGTTTCCGCTTTAAAATTGAGTGTACCTTTCGCGAACTAAAACAAGTAATCGGTGGTTTTGGATAACAATTTTGGTCAAAAGCCATGCCCAGACTAAAACGATATGCGAAAAAAGAAGAGATTCATCCATTAGAAGAGACGGAGGATAAAAAGGATAAAGAACTCATCTTGTCCACATTAAAAGCCATTGATGAATTTGTGATGTGTAGCTGTATCGCTATCGGGATGCTTCAAATGTTGTCTCTTGCTTTTTCAACTAAGATGAATGAGAGTCCTGTTCGATTTCTAAGAACGAAATCGAATCCCATTGTTTCAGAAGCAACGGTGACCTATTATTTAAGGAAGGCAACTTTTTCGCTTTTCAGTAAAATCAGCCGTTTAAGCATAAGTCGAATAATAAAAAAAGAAGCAATCATACTCTTTTTTTTTTGACGAGGATCTGAGGGCATCTTAAAGGTGAAAACTATTGACTGACAAGTAACATAAATCGTATTTGTTATTTCATTCAATGCTACTAGTAAAGGACGACTTCCAACACCCAATACAGTGGCCGTAATGGTGTTGATTTCTGCATCTACAACAGCTACATTATTATCTAGCTCGTTCACTACATAAATAAGCTTTGTTGTATTGTTTATCGCTATTCCATTAGGTTGACTAAACGGCATAATTGTATCTACTATTACATTTGTGCTATCGATAACAGATATATTACCATCCAAAAAATTTGTAACATAAACCACGTATTCACATTCTACTTCCGTCACTCCAACCGATTGAACATTTTGCCCATCAACCGTGGCACTTGCGGTAATAGAGGTATTTGTCGCTGCTTTCGGCGGAGTTACAACGACACTCGTTACATAATCACCATTCATATTCGTTGTTGCAGGATTCGGAACAAAAGAAACCCCCGAAGTGTCAGCCGTAAAACTAACATCTATCCCAGATTGTGGAATACCGTTTAATGAGACATCCCCCGAAATTTTGGGTTTACAATCAATTGTATCCGGTAAAAACAAATTCAATTGCGGAGTTACCGGATAGTCGATATCCTGTAAGACCTGAGAACTCGAAACAAGTAATCGAATGAATTGAATAAACTCGCTTGATCCGTTAAACACAGTCACTGTTGGTTGAACGGCAGTCGCGGTAATCACCTCGCTTCGATTGGCTAAATCGATCTCCACCTCAATTAAAAACGAAGATAAAAAAGCTACACTATACAATTCACTATCGGTTCTACTCGCATTGACTGTAAATGAATCCGAGTTAATAAGTGCCTCCGGTGAACTGCTTTCGTCTAAAAGTCTTACAGTTACACTCGCACTGTTTGATGGATCCGTATTTCGCACTCGGACTTCAACATTACTAAAAAAAGATTTGTGTTATCGATTGGTCCCGTCGTATATAAAATAGACATCTTATACTCACCTCCTTTTGTAATGTACTTATAGGTTATGTAAAGGAATCTGAGAGGGAATGGACGAGTGCGGATTTTTCGGAGATTTAGGTACACATTTTTGAAAAAAAAGTATACTATAAGTGCGGATACTCGATGTTCTGTAAAACTTCTGGACTTAATATGCCCCCTAACGTGGAAAACTAGGGGAGTGTGCTCTCATTCTTTTAATGGGTAATTTTATAATAGTTAAAAGATAGTTTTGTCAGAATGACCATGTGCAACACGCAAAAGTAAGTTGTGTCATTCTTACGTTGTATTCGTTTAAGCAGTATTAAAAAGTGTAAGGAGAATCATAATGAAAATTACAACAAGATTATGTGAGCAGTTGAGTAGAATAATAGGAGGTGAAGTAACTAACTTTTCAAATATTCCTCAAACTTGTAATATTGTAAACTATAGAGATATTATGGTGAACACGTTATGTCGAGAAAATACAGATCCAGTAAATAACTTATTTTGGTTTCAAAGTACAAATATAGAAGACCAAACATTAAACTTGGCTTTTTTAGCATTATTACCAAAGGAAGTTACTTCCGTGGTTAATAAGTTAAGTCAATTAAATATTACAGTCACATCGATTACACAGTATAGTCTATTTACAACTCCGAATATTATAAACGTCTACGTTCAATCTGTAGATAATCCCCTATTATTTGCTGAAAAGATAAGAAAAGTATTAAATACACTAAATAATGTTACCCCTCAACTACCTGTACCTCCACCTTCTAAATCATTTTTAGCCCTATGTCAAGAGTTTAGTAGAATTATTGGTGGAGAAACAGATATTTTGGGAGATTCCTGTGAAGTATTGAGGGTACGTAACATTAACGTTAAGGTAAACGGGATACCAACCACTATAGGAAGTACAAAATTACTCGGCTTTTCATTCCAATCTTTAGATCAGAATAAAGATGCATTGTGTATTGGAACGGTTGCTTTATTACGCGAGGAAGTAAAACTCTTTATTAATAGTTTAGAAAGAGAAGGTAAGTTTATAAAATCATCTTTATTCAATAGATGGTTTACACATCCCAATTTAGTATACCTAACCTTTGTTACGATTGAAAACCCTATCGTGTTTGCTAATCAAATGAGTTTTCTCATAAAATGCCTAAAATAGAACAGGACTGTCATTATTGAGGGTGTGCTTTGTGAACATCGTTTCTGATCCAAAATGTTTCCTTTATGTGCATTACCTAAACTTCTCAGGTCTGATATTTTTTGATTTTTTGTCGCCTATGATAGTAGAACGATAGCTTCTCATGATGCCTTTTCCTGGTTAGGTAAATATATTGTTTAATAGTTAATGTCTTTGCCCTGTAGGGCTGATAAATATCTCTATTAAATTTGGCTCATTTATCCATTTTAGAATCGTGCGTGTTACATGGAGAAGAGGATATAATTTCCTTTAATAAAAGAGCTCGAACCATGCTAAGGTCATGTTTTCAAAGAATTGTGTCCATAGAGGCTCAAAGTTAACCGACATGGGATACGAACTGTTATTAGGGAAATCTGTTTAAGAGGTTGTTCAAAAAGCCCTACGATGCCCATGACGGACTAGCGCATCATCGTTAGCCGCAGGACGCGTCTGAACTTAGATGATGGACTTACAAAGGGTTTCAGCTTTTCTATTCAGCGTCCTTTTTTTCCTACTTTTTGAACCCGCACTATAATAGGTATAGTCTATTAGACCACAAAATGATCGTCATATCACAACTAATAATGTTAAGTGGAACATCTATCAAGCTACTATTTGTTATCCGATTGATAATTAATTGAAAACTTATTGAAATAGGTATGTAAGAATAATTTGATATAGTTGGTACAACCCATTATAAATATTTCTCCGAAGAGCATCCATCTAGTTGGGTGCTTTTTTTCTTAAGAAAGCGTAGAAACCTGTCCGCTTCCCTTTTATTCCTGTACAGTTCTAACACCCAATGACTTAAAGGTGGAGGAACGTAGATTAAGTTACAAAGAAAGGGTGAGATAGCTATGAAAAAGAAAACAAAAGATAACAGCGAAGAATTTAGAATAGGAACGATATTTAAGGGATGGCACCTATTAAATCATGATCAATTAAGTATTATACATGAACAAATGTCACCAAATTGTGAGGAAGAGTTGCATGATCATGAAAAAGCTGAACAATTCTTCTTTGTTTTGAAAGGAACGTTGACGTGTAAGGTTGATGGAATTGAACATATTTTGAGAGAAAATGAAGGTATTCATGTCCCCCCTAAAATGAAACATAAAATGATTAACTATACTAATGATTCAGTAGAATTTCTAACAATTTCTTCTCCTCATTATCGTTTATAAAAGGTGGACTTTCCAAAAACATATTTTTCAGGAATATAGCACAAGATCCTAGAATAGATTTTACAAACGATGGGATGAGGAGGAATATAAGTGGAGAAATTTAAAAGTGTTATTACGACTCCTGATGTAAGGGTTCAAGCGGAGGAAGGAAGGCTATTTTCTGGTTCAACAGAGATTTTGCAGTTTGGAAATAGTACTTCGGCATGGGGGAGATTGTGTAATCCAAAACAGTCTACAGTAAATTTATTTATAGACGTATTCACAATAAGCAACTTTAGCGATAACCCTTTTACGGCTAATCTATATAGGAACTCACTTCCCCCAGGGGATAGACTTAAATCTTCTGATGTAGGTAATGCTAACTTTGGATCAATTAACTCTCCTGAAGGTGTTATTCAATATAACCCTTCTGTAAATGGCGTTCCATCAGGTGGGACCAGAGTCATCCCCAGACGTGTTCCATCAAATGAAACAATAGCAGATTCTATTGATGGGAAAGCTATACTTCCTCCTGGTACTTCTCTATTAATATTTTTAACTAGTGATACATTGGTAAAAGGAGAAATTCAATTCGCTTGGTGGGAAAACAGAGATATTACTTGTTACTAACAGTGTTTAGAATAGGGTGAGAAAGGGTGGACTGTTATGGTTGAAACGTCATCTATTTTTGAGCTAGGTGAACAAAGGGTCGCTGAGTTAGTCATATATATTAATATTGCGTCTGATCGAGTATGCTTTTTGCCATATGGGCAGCTTGTTAATAAGACGATTACATATACAGGATATAAAGAAATAAGAGAACAAATCCAAAAAGAAGCTACCGTTGAAATGAGTAGACGCTCGGTGACGGTCTAGGTTATGGTGATAAAGGGAGCGAATTCCGTTCGAAGGTCTACAACGATTGTCGGTATGCTATTAATAGTGGGAATAGTTGCAGGTGTATTTAGTGTTGTTCCTGTTGTAGATGGAACAGATTATCTTGCCCAGGCTTTTTTACATAAACAACAAGTGCTCATAGGATCATTTTTTCAACTGTTAATGGTCGTTGCGTATGTAGGGGTTCCTATTTTATTATATTCGATTTTAAGTCAGCATAATAAAACACTAGCTCTTGGATCTGTTGCTTTCGGCATAATTGCGGGTGTTTTCATTATTATCGGGGTAATTACTCTTTTATTGTTATTGGCATTAAGTCATGATTATACAAAATTAGCAACTGTAGATGCATCCTATTTTCAAGTCATTGGTGATTTGTTAAAACAAGGACGTGATTTAGTTAATCATGTAGCAACAACATTAGCGTTTGTTTTAGCCATGCTCTTGTTTAACTATATATTCTACCAAAACAAGCTTGTTCCTCGTTGGTTGTCAGCTTGGGGCATTATTGGATCTATATTGTCCATTTTGGCAAGCTTATCATTTATGGCAAGTTTTATAGGATTAGATGCAACATACATGCTACTAAACGTCCCAATAGCTTTTCAACAAATTGTCTTAGCTACATGGTTGATAATTAAAGGATTCAATAAAACGGTCTAGAATCGTCTTTTTTATTGAAATAATACTGTTTAGGGTGAACTACATACCACCTACGCTAGCGATTAGAGGTGGATGCTTCCTAGGTACAGAAACCTAATGGTCTCTAATGGACTAGGCGATCCCTCGTGAACCAAGAGTTCTTGTTTCCTTTATGTAAGCTTTCGAATACCTTCGTTTTTGATATTGATTGACGCATTCCAATCACGATCGGATGAGAATCCACAATGACAATGGAACACTCGGTCAGAAAGCGTCAATTCTTCCTTGATTTGACCGCAATTTGAGCACGTTTTTGAAGAAGGAAACCATTTATCGATCTTGATTAGTTTCTTTCCTTGTTCTTTTAACTTGTACTCTAAATAGGATGTGAACCTCCCCCAGGCATTATCAGCTACACTTTTACCAAACTTCAATGCTTGAGACATCCCTTTCATATTGAGGTCTTCAATAATGACGCAATCGTATTGGTTTGCGAGTCTATAAGACTGTTTATGAAGAAAGTCTTTTCTTTGGTTGGCGATTTTCTCATGAATTTTCGCTACTTTTAAGCGCTGTTGATGCCAACGAGAAGAGCCTTTTGTTCGTCTAGCTAATATGCGGCTTTCTTTGGCTAGCTTCTCTACCATTTGACGATAAAAACGAGGGTAATTGGCTTTCTTACCTGTTTCACTATCGACAAATAAGCCATTCATCACAAAGTCTAGACCAATCAATAAATGAAATTTGGTTGTTCTACAATTTTCTTTTCATATTCAGTCAAGATGGACACAAAAAACTTCCCTGTTTTAGTCATGGAGATCGTACACGCTTTTATCTTATGTCCATCAGGTATTGGGCGATGCTGTTTGATTTTTATCCATTTCAGTTTTGGTAGTTTGATCAATCCATCTATAAGTTCAATATTTCCATTTACAACGTTTGTTGAATAGGATTGTCTCGATTTACGACTTTTGAAGGTAGGAAAGTCAGCCTTTTTAGCAAAGAAGTTTTGATACGCTTTTTGAAGATTGATTTGTGCATTCGCTAAAGCGAGTGAATCAACTTCCTTCAACCATTCGAATTCTTTTTTGTACTGGGCAGGTGTCGGGAACTTTTGCATTTTCAAGGTTTCCTTATCATCCTTATATTTCTCATAGGTTTTCTTACGGTCATCTAACATTTTGTTGTACACAAAACGCACACAACCAAAGGTTCTGCGAATAAGAGAAGCTTGTTCACGTGTAGGATAGATACGGAATTTATACGCCTTGTTTAGCTTTGTCACGATTTTCACCTACCTTGACATTCTATAACAATATTATACAAAAAAAGAACCGATTCATCACCCACTTCCTCTTCATTTAGAAGTGGGCGACTTCTCGGCAATTACGTTAAATCTCAAGATACATCAGATTTCTTTTCTTTCTCAGAAATCATTACCATTGTTTCTTCTATGACATTCCTATAATATAAATCTGTTCTTATAATTTTTTACAACATCTAGGAGGAAACAACATGTCAGAAAAAAACTGGGTAGCAACAATACTACTTTGCGTTTTCTTAGGTGGATTCGGTGTACACCGTTTCTACGTAGGAAAAATTGGGACAGGTATCTTAATGTTAGTGACTTTTGGAGGATTAGGTGTCTGGGCAATAATTGATTTAATTGTTATCATTTTAGGTAACTTCAAAGATAAAGAAGGTAATGTTATTAAAGCATCCTAATTAGGATGCTTTTTTTAAATGATGTTCTAAATAATTTGTAGAAACTTTTCCTTTGTTGAATCGTTAAAAGTATAATTGTTATAGCGATTTAGAAAGAGGATGCCGAAATAGGTATTATCCTTATGAAGATCCGTTTTTTTCTAGGTTTGAAGTTATCTTTTTTTTGATTTTTTCCATTATATTATTAGTATTTGTCTCAATATTTATCGGTGCAGTGGTATAGTTGGGGCGTAATAATAAACAGCCAGTATTAACAGTTCCAGCAAGGATAGCTTCAAAACGTCATCATCAAGGCAGAGAAACGTCTACATCATATTATGTTACTTTTGAAGTAGTTAGTGGTGATCGTATGGAATTTCATGTTAGTAGCTCTGAATTCGGAATGTTGTCCGAGGATGATATTGGTTATTTGACGTTTCAAGGTACAAGATATCATAGATTTGAACGTAACGTAAGCTAGCGAAATAACTAGTATCCATGAAGATTCATTTTATTAATTCAAGAATTAATGGATAAGTCGAGAGGACGCAAGACAGGTTTTATAAATTTTCATTCACCTTTGGTCTAACAAAGAAAAGGTCTATTAAACCAAGGATCACTGCTATCGAGAAAAATAATACTAAATTTCCTGTTATTGCTGCGGCAGCATCTAAAATAATTGAACCAAAGAAACGAATAGTTTCAACTTTCTTTCTATAATGTTGATTAGGGTTATTTTCCATTTCATCACCTCGTGATTAAATGAGTTATACTCATCTTTTATTTTCATGTGTTTAATCAGTTTATCTTAAGTAATATATAAGATTTTAATATAATAATATCTTTGACGATTATCTTCTAATTTTATCATAAATAATGATCTTTATTGAACAAATGGTTTTGTAGTAGAAAGGGAATAAAATCTCATTACCACAATAAGTGGGGTAAGAACTAAGAATATGTCCATGAAAACGAATGGGGAATTTAAAATATCAATCTTGTTTAGAAAGAAGGTTTTGGGTTCAATTAATTCCTCTTTACGAAAAAATTCCGTAGAGAGATGTTTTATTTATAAAGTCATAAGATTGATTCTAGCCATTTTAAGGGGGGACTTCTTAATAACAATTTCTTTTTAGTGATAAATTGTAAAATGACTTTCAAAAGTGTAAACGTTTATAATTACTCCTACTATCACAATTAATTCACTAATAATCTAGACTAATGAAAAAGAGTAAAAATTCGATAAATTCAAGGAGTATGCTTATGCTCATGTGGTAGATACAAAGGTTGATTGGTCTTATAACGAATCAACGAGTCAAGTCGAAACGACATATACATTTACGACAGAAGCAAAAGAAGCGTCAACTCAAGGAACAATCTTTGCTCTTTATCCACATCAATGGAAGAACACGAATCAACCACTACTAGACTATACGTTTGATTCTGTTCGAGGGACAATGAAAGTAGCAGAAGGCACTTCATTAACAACCATAATGGCTTTTAATGGAGTATTGCCATCGTTACTGGATGCAGGAACGTATGATCAAACGACTTTAGCTAGTTATATAGACGAAGCGCAAACAGAAGTTGATTCTTCTTCAGATACGTATTGGTACGGAAAGCGTTTAGGAGAGCTGCGAAGCTGGTACCCATTGCTGAACAAGTTGGAGATACAGAAGCAGCTAATCAATTCCGTTAAGAGATTAAATTAGGCTTAGAAGACTGGCTGACGGCAACAAATGAAAGCGGTACCATTGAGTCGGAAAATTTATTTTACTACAATGATAATTGGGGAACATTATTAGGTTATCCAGATAGCTTTGGCTCAATTGAAGAAATGAATGATCATCATTTCCATTATGGATATTATATTAAAGCTGCAGCCAGAAATTGCTCGTGTAGATGAAGAATGGGCTAGTGATGAACAGTGGGGACAAATGGTGGAACTCTTAATAAGAGGCATTGCCAACTGGGATCGAAATGATATAAGTTTTCCTTTCTTGAGAAACTTTGATATGTATGCAGGGCATACATGGGCCTCTGGTCATGCAAACTTCTTGGATGGGAATAACAATGAATCCTCGTCTGAGGCAATGAATGCTTGGGCCGGTATTATTCTTTGGGGCGAAGCAACAGATAATAAAGAGCTTCGTGATTTAGGGATTTATTTATTTACAACGGAAATGAATGCGATTAATGAATATTGGTTTGATGTAACAGGTGAAAATCATCATGAAGACTTTACGCGTGAAACCGCAAGTATGATTTGGGGAGCTAAAACAGTAGGGGATGCGGTATGGTGGACAGCTAATCCCGAAGAAGTTCATGGAATCAACTGGTTACCAATCACTGGTGCTTCGTTGTATTTAACGCAATACCCGGAATATACGAAGCGAGATTATGAAGCTTTAGTTTCTGAAAATGGTGGAACCGATTGGGACGTTTGGGAAGATCTCATTTGGATGTACCGCGCAATTGAAAATCCAGACGATGATTCTGGAGACGACTCAGGTGACGATTCAGGGGATGATTCCAGTGATACAGAGTCTGATTTTGATGCTTTTGAGAAGATTCAAGCAGAAGACTATAGTTCAATGGGAGGTATCCAAACGGAAACTACTAGTGATAATGATGGTGGATTAAATGTAGGCTGGATTGAATCAGGTGATTATCTTGTATTCGAAGATGTTGATTTTGGAAGCGGTTCCAATAAAGTGGAGGCACGAGTGGCTACTGAAACAACAGGAGGTACCATTGAATTTAGACTAGATAGTGTGGATGGAGAACTGATTGGAACAGTGGACATTACAAACACAGGTGGCTGGCAAAATTGGATAACGAATTCGGCGGATATTACAAGTATGTTAGGTATCCATGATCTATATTTAGTCTTTATTGCGGAATCAACTAATGCAATTGGAAATATTAACTGGTTTATGTTTAGTAACGAAACCGGTTCAGACGATGACTCAAATGAGGGTGATGATTCTAATAATAATGACGATACCACGATTATTACAGCTGATGATTATACCATAGAAATGTTGAGCAACGATTCTTCAAGTGCTACGTTTATTTTCACTCCTACTATAGAGGCATCTTCTTTTGTAGACTTCCACTATATAGTGAATGACCAAGGTCAACAAAATGTAAGAGCTACACAAAACGGAGAAAAATGGGAGTATACCGTTACTGGTTTACAAGAAGGAGATTCCTTAGATTTCTTCTATACGTATGAAAAACAAGGGCTGGCATATGATTCTCCTTGGTATGAATATACGCATTGAGCCTATGATTGAAAGTTAAGATTATTGATTGACCTCACGCCTCCCGAAAAGGAAGGGTGAGGTCATTTACGTTTTACAAAAGCGAAATATACCCAAGAAGTGGATCTACTATGCTAACTTGGATTTTCTCCTATATTGCCATATTCCTATTTTATACTTATATGTAAAAAAAAACTATGAAAATACATTAACAGTCACAATACTTAAGGTGCAAAAAACATATAGTCCCAATGCTATCCTTTTATTATGTTTAGGCACTTCTGTATTTTTGAATACTTTGATGTTTTTGTATGTCAAAAGTAAAAATACGAATATTGATACAATTAACAGTTCATTCATTATCATCTTTCCTCCTGTTGGATTCATATTGTACTGACATTCAACGTAAGAAATAAAATAATAGTTTTAATCGCAATCTTCGTATAGTCTTTGATCGAAAGGATATTAGTCAACTAGTTTGTAGATTGAGAAAATTCCTATTGTTAGCACGGGCAGTTTAATCGCTAACCTTATAGTCATTGAATAATGCCCTATGAGATATTCCAATAAAATTGTAATGATTATTGCAAATATGATGACATAAATAGTTGCTTTTTTTATACGAATCATCCTAATAAGAGTAGTAATTAGTAACGGTGTTATATATAGCTTTCTCTCGTTATTCGTTTTTTTGATTTTTTTGAACTTCCTTCAATAATTGAATGATTAACTTATTTTGATCCATCACTTTTTTATTATCCTTATCCAAAATTGGTAAATAGTATATAATGAAAACGAGTATAGTAATGATAGGCAATATAACTAATACCACTGTTAACATTTTAATTCACCAACTTTTTTATGCATGCTTCTATTAAGTAGTGAAAATATTAAGATATTTACAAATTATACTTTACACTAGTTGGCTATTTTTTTGAAGAAAAGAAGGAACAAAATAATATTTCATCTGGACAGTTTGGAATATTTACAAATATGGGGAGGGGAACAAGTTGAAGATTAACGAAAAGCATATAGTTATGGGGGATAAACTGCTTAGATTTACTCATATACAAAACAACGCGAGCAAAGTTTGTTTCATGTTTTCCGGTGCTGCGTATACATATGACAAGCCCTTATTTTATTATTCAACAATGAAATTTATAGAAGCTAAAATAGATATTATCCAAATACATTACCATTTTAGTAAAGATGACTTTCAGCTTCCTATTGAAAGTTTAGCAATTTTAATCGAAAGTGAAATCAAACCTATAATAGAAAATGTTTTTAGGAATCATCAGTATAAAGAGAGTCTTTTTTTTGGGGAAGTCTCTCGGTACAATCCCAATTATAGACAAACTAATAGATGATTACACACAATCAAAGTTTATCGCTTTAACCCCTTTATTAAAATACGACTTCATTATGAAGTCACTACAAGATAGTCAAAGCAATATTCTTATCATCATTGGTAAGAAAGATCATCACTATATTAAAGAAAAAGTGGAAGTATTAAAAAAGAAAACAAATATAAAGGTGATCATTAGCTTTGCATTAACTATTTTTCAAAATGTCAATACCTTTATTGAAAGAAAAAACTTAAATATTATTGAAATTATGGAAAATACAAGTCTTTTTAGGTATAAAAAAATCCTTTATAATTTGGAGAACAAGTAGCACATGTCCAAATCCAAACTATAAAGGAAACAAGCATGGACAATTGTAGCACACATCCTACTTTAAATAAACTACTAGAATTTTTAGATGAAGATACGTTTAAAAAAATAACCAACGTTCACAATTTAGATAAGTACATAAAGAAACTGACGACCTACTGTTTATTTCAGATTTCCATTGTTGCTCATATTCGAGAGATTGAAAGTTTAACCCATGTTTCTCTTTATTTAGAAGACGAGAAACAACTGCAGGAAATGATCAAACTTGATTCCATTAGTACTTCTCAATTATCCAGAAGGCTTAAAGCCATTCCTTCTTCTGTTTTTGAAAAGGTTTTTCGCCACCTTTTGATGAAAATTCACTCTCGATTAAAAAACAAGCCTATTATTCGAGAGATCAGTCGTTTACATGTGATCGATTCTTCTACGATGACCATGTCTCTATCTCAGTATCCATGGGCCACGTTTCGAAAAACAAAAGCCGGTATTAAGCTGCATCTTAAAGTCGTTGTGACAAAAGAAATGACCATTCCAGATGAGGTCGTGTTATCTCCTGCGAACCATTCTGATCGTTCTAAGATGGATTCGTTAGTGGAATTAGACCCTGATTGCCTTTATCTTTTTGATCGTGGGTATATGGATTATAAACAGCTTGATCACTATTGTTTTAAAGACATTCGATTTATTACAAGGTTAAAGAAGAACGCCAAAATCGAGTATTTAAATGAACAAGTGCCGGATCCCGAAAATCTCATTTTTCAAGACGCTGAAGTGTATCTTGGCGGTGAACAAACAGGGACAAAGATGATGCACACGGTTCGTTTAATCAAAACAAAGGATCGTGAAGGTAATGAAGTTATCCTCATTACAAGTTGTTTTGACTTAACCGCAAAAGAAATCGGTGACCTTTATCGATATCGTTGGAAAATCGAAACTTTTTTCAAATGGATGAAGCAACATCTTAACATCACCTCTTTTTATGGAAAGAGTCCAAACGCCGTTTATAATCAAATTTGGATCGCTCTTATTACGTATTGCCTAGAGGTATTACTGAAGCTTTCCTTAAATGATGACGGTTCGCTACTAACCTTTAAGAGAAGACTGGAAACCTTATTATATCAGCCGTTTCATACATTTGTTAAAGCGCTGTTCAAAGAAAAAACCAGAACCTCCATAGGACGAAGGAAGCAAAATTGGGAAGTAGAATACAGGATGCTCGAGCAACAAGTACTTAGAGGGGAGGTGGACTTTTTAGACGAGCCAACAGGCGAACCTCTTTTTGTGCATTTTTCATAATAAAAGTATAATTATTTAAAAATATGGATAAAGGCTACTTGATGCAGAGGTTATCTTTTTTTAATTTTAAAAAGACGGAAAATTCAGTTATTAATAGTATTTGCGAATCAAAAGCTGCTTGATTTTTATTGTGAAGTTTTATGCAACGTTAATGAAAGGTGATAGAGTTTGAAGGAGTAAATCATTCGTTAGATATTGAACCCTTCGATACAAGTGGGTCTATCTCTGTTTTGAAAGAGACGATCAATGGCATAAGCGACTATTTAAAGTGAGCATAGTAATAAAAGGTGTTTTTTTGGTGGATGATTCAGAGAGATAAAATTTAGAAAATACAATGATGACGATTTTGGTTTTCTATATTCGTTATTATCTAATCCCGAAATGGTTCAGTATATGGGAGACGGTAAAGTGAGTGATAAAGAAGGTACGAAGATATGTCAGGAATGGTTTTGACTATACTTTATAAACCTAGTATTCAATCAGTAGATGAAGCTTCTAAGTTACCATCTTATGTGGAAATAGGTAGTAGTTTAAATGTCATTCCTTTGCTCATTTTCTTTCTTTTAGCACTCGCAATTGCTTTTGGAATAACCAAACTTTTCACTAAAAGGGCTGTTTAATAACACAACATTAAGAAATGACCACCAAAATAAAACCTCTAGAATTACTATTCTATCCATTCTATTTTATTACTCACATATTTTTTCCTCTCAAGATGAATAGACACGTATAAATGAAATCATAAAAGTTCTCTTAATCCAACAAAACCTCCTTAGCATATTATCGCATACCGCTAATATAACTAGATATTATAAAGACAAGCTGCTAAGGGGGATGAAATTTGTCTTTACTTTTAGTGAAACATATTGTGCTTGGATTATCAATCGCTGCTCCCATAGGTCCTATTAATATCGAAATTTTAAGAAGGGGATTATCTCAAGGGTTTTGGTCATCCCTTTTAGTAGGAGCAGGAGGGATGAGTGCTGACTGTCTGTTAATGTTCTTCATGTATCAAGGACTGGCTCAGCTGCTTACATTAGATGGAGTTCAGCTTATTTTCATTATTTTCGGTTCAGTCGTCTTAACTCATACAGGTGTTCAAAGTCTCAAGAAAAAACAAGACTCCTTTCATGTTGATGATCAAAATCAGCCTTTTAGAAGTAGCTTATTAAATTCATATTTAACGGGCGCTTTTATCGCGGCCTTTAACCCGCTCAATGTGCTTTTTTGGCTAGGAGTATATGGATCAGTGTTAAGTGATACGTTTAACAATGACAACAGTATTCAAGCTTTTTTTATTAGCAGTGCTGTTTTTATTGGAATCGGATTGTGGAATTTAAGTTTGTCTTTGATTGTCCACTTTGGAAAAAAATCATTAAATCCCAATATCCCGAAAAGGATATCTTTTGTAGCGAGTCTTATTATATTAGGATTTGGTCTTGAATTAGGCTTCCAAGCCATTATGAGAGTAAAGGATATGCTGTAGCCAGATAATCATAAATGAGGTGATTGTTATTTCTAGAAAAGCGGAGTTGTTAGAGAAATATCTATATACGAGAAATTTAACATTAAGCATTGTTGAACCCTTACAAATTGAGGATTTTGGTGTACAAGCGATGGTCGATGTGAGCCCTCCTAAATGGCACCTAGCCCATACGACATGGTTTTTTGAAGAATTTATTTTATTGAATAATAAGCCTGAGTACTCACCTTACTTTCCATATACAAGAGAGTTGTTTAATTCCTACTATGAAACATTGAGCAAGCCATTCTCAAGATCAAAAAGGGGACTTATTTCACGTCCGACTGTAAGTGAGGTATTAGATTATCGTCAAGCAGTAGATGAAGAAGTTACCAATCTTCTAAATAATAATGATGAAGTGGATGAAAAGGTTTATTCGTTCATTCAGTTAGGAATTCAGCATGAACAACAGCATCAAGAGCTTTTAATGACAGATCTGAAATATAACTTTTCTATTAATCCATTAAAGCCTATTTATAAGGAAATGTCAGGTCATTCATCTTTACCTCGCTTAAAGTGGTATGATTTTGAAGGAGGTATGACGACTATCGGAACAAATAAGAAAGAATTTTCATTTGATAATGAACAGCCCGAACACCAATGTTTTCTTTATCCTTATTCTATAGCAAACCGACCTGTAACGAATGGTGAATATCTTGAATTTATTGAAGACAAAGGATATGAGACACCAACGCTTTGGCTTTCTGACGGATGGCAAACTGTGACGGAGCAAAAGTGGAACGCACCTCTTTATTGGGAATACGTCGATGGCAATTGGCATCACTTTACACTCTCTGGAATGAAATCAATAGAGAAAGATCAACCGGTTACACATATTAGTTTCTATGAAGCTGATGCTTATGCTAGATGGGCAGGTGCTCGATTACCTACTGAACAAGAATGGGAGAATGCTTTTAAAAATGAAGCAATTGAAGGAACATTTTTAGAAAATATGCTTTTTAACGAAGAAGACCGATCAGAGAAGAACGTCTTCGGTACTGTTTGGGAGTGGACATCAAGCCCTTATACACGCTACCCTCAAAGTGCTAGACCAGAAGGAGCATTAGGGGAATATAATCAAAAGTTTATGAGTAATCAAATGGTTTTACGCGGAGGATCTTGTGCATCTCCTCGCAATCATATTCGTTTAACGTATCGCAACTTTTTCCATCCTGATAAAAGATGGCAGTTTAGCGGTATTCGATTAGCGAAGGAGGAATCAGCACTGTGATGCAGGTTTTCAATCCGCCTCTCTCCATCTTACAGGAAGAGGTTTTAAAAGGTTTAAAACAATATCCAAAACAGCTCCATCCTAAATGGTTTTACGATGATAAAGGGAGCCAACTCTTTAATCAAATAACGACGCTGCCTGAGTATTATTTAACTCGAGCTGAAAAAGAGATTTTGACTACCTATCATTCTGAAATTACGTCTCTTATACAGCCGAATGCCTCTCTCATTGAATTAGGGTGCGGTAATGAAGAAAAAATTAAGCTTCTATTGTCCTCTTTGAGATGGGGAAATCGTTATGTCCCAGTTGATATTTCTCAAAAAGCACTAAATGAGACGGTTACAAAATTACGCCTATCCTTTCCGTTGTTGGATATAATACCAATTCAAGCTGATTATACTCAAGCGTTTTCTTTCCTAGGCAATAATCTAGTTGAACCGAAGATTGTTTTATTTCTTGGCTCAACGATTGGAAACTTTGAAGAAAGAGATCGAGAAGTATTTTTGAAGAAGCTGGCGAAATATTTAAATCCTCAGGATGGGTTACTAATTGGTATTGATTTAATTAAATCAACGAAAGTAGTAGAAGATGCTTATAATGATTCACAAGGCATTACTGCTGCTTTTAACAAGAACATGTTGCATCACTTAAATCGAGAACTTCAAACAAATTTTCAAGTGGAACATTTTAAACATCACGCCTTTTATAATCACAAACAAAATAGAATTGAAATGCATCTAGTTAATATGAAGCTACATAACGTGACCATTGGAAATGAGACGATTTCTATATTACCTGATGAAACGATTCATACAGAGAACTCTTATAAATTTGATTTTGATGAGTTTGAACAAATGCTGCATAAAGTTGGACTTTGCATGCGAAAAATCTGGATGGATCAACAACGAAATTTTGCCTTAACGTATATTAAGAAAATCTAGCCCTCAAAAAGGGCCTTTTTTGATAAGATTGGTTACGATAGATTTGGAAATATAATAAAATAAATGAATATAGTGGCGCTTGATGAAAAAGATATTGAGAGTTTTCTACCTCTATAGTAAGAGAGGAATAAAGTATGCGCTCATGTGTTTGGATGAGATAAGTGAGGAGAACGAATATTGCTAACATTATATATTACAAGACATGGCGAAACGATTTGGAATACTGAAAGAAGAATGAAAGGATGGGCAGATTCACCATTAACGAAGAAGGGAATTAAAAATGCTGCTTCTTTAGGGGGTAGGATGAAACAGATTAATCTTGATGCCATCTACGCAAGCTCAAGCAAGAGAACGGAAGAAACAGCGAACTTAATTAGAGGGGATCGGGATACTCCCATTATCCTCAATGACGATTTAAAAGAAATCAATATGGGAGAATGGGAAGGCAAACGCTTTCTTCAATCGAGGGGGAATTATCCAGAGGCGTTTCATTCTTTTTGGAATACACCACATCTCTATAAACCAGTAGGAGGAGAAAGTTTCGAACAATTAAAAGATAGGGTGTTGAAAGCAATGAATTTTATTCAAGAAGAACACACTTCGGGGAATGTTTTAGTCGTGACGCATTCCGTTGTCATTAAGACATTACTTGCATTCTTTAAAAATTCTCCATTGGAGAACATATGGGATCCTCCCTATATTCATGATACAAGTTTAACCGTCGTTGAGTTGGGTGAAGGAAAAAGTAATATTGTGATAGAAGGAGATATTTCTCATCGGAATGAACAGATGTAGAAAGAGAATGTCATGTGCAGATTTGAGAGGAATGAACTTTTGTTCATGAAAGGCTATATTTGTAGGAATGTAACGATTTCCGATGTATTACGTCTAAAATTTTGATAGGAAGTGACTTAAGTGGCTGAATTAAGTATTGGTGATATGCTCTTTCAATTAGTTGCTCTAACAGTTCCTGTTTTAACGATTGTGCTGATAGGTTTAGTTGTTCGCTCATTATATAAAAGAAAAAATCAACTAGATGCTATTGAAGAAAACCTAGATGAAATAAACAATCAAATAATGGAAGAAAAGAATTAGCGGATTTAGAAAACCGCTTTTCTTCTTGATAAAGGGAGACATGCTTAAATGACAGATTACTTTGATACAGAAGAAGCGATTAGAAGATGGGATTCATTTGCGAATACATATGCAAACAATGCCACTGAACAAGGCGATCTTCATAGAGAGGTATTTTTGAACCCTACTTTGTTTTCATTAATGGGGGATATAAAAAATAAAAGAGTGTTGGATGCAGGATGTGGTGAAGGGTATTTAAGTAGGATTTTATCTAAGTCTGGTGCAAAAGTAACAGCAGTAGATTATTCACCAACAATGATTGATTTAGCGAAAAAAAGAAGGCCTGAGGATGAACCCATCCATTATCAACAAGGAAATTGTGAGGAACTATCTTTTTTAGAAGATGCAAGTTTTGATTTAATCATATCTAACATGGTGATTCATGACCTTGCTCATTTTGAAAAAGCGTTTCAAGAAATGCATCGTTTACTAGTAGATGGAGGTAATTTTATTTTCTCTATTTTACATCCTTGCTTCATCACTCCAGAGTCTGGATGGGAGAAAACGAAAACCGGAGAAAAGCTACACTGGAATGTAGATCAATATTTTTATGAAGGTGTATACGAACAACCTCTAGGAGACAAAGAAAGAATGCTGTTTTTCCATAGAACGTTAACGAGCTATATAAATGGGCTTATCAATACTGGTTTCACATTAGAAGCGGTAATTGAACCTATGCCATCAAAAGAAATGCTCAAAAAATATCCTTCTTTTGAGGAAGATTTTAGATGTCCTGACTTTATCGTGTTCAAAGTGAAAAAGTAAAGGTGAAGTGTCGGTATGATAGATTTTTTTAGTACCTTAGACTGATTAGAGAAAAAGATTGATCCTCTCATTCGTTTGCGGATATAGTTATTACTATTCAATCGAACCGAAGCTTTTAAAAATTATTTAGGAGGGCTTTGATGACCGATAAGAAGAAAAGGATATTCCTTATTATTGGGATGATAAGTTTATTGTTTTTCGGAGCTCTTGTTTCGAATTATAACTCTTTCAACAAAACAAAAAATAGCTGTTTTGAATCTAATGGAAAACCAACTGTTGAAAAGTCATTCTTAGCCATTAATTGGAGTGTATCCTGCAAATAAAAAGGTGATAGAGAAGGAACTAATTAGCGTTCATTTCTCTTTATCTTTTTAAAAGAACAATTCTACCTCATTACATGCATATAATGATACTCACTATTGTATTGCATTGTAAATGAGGTGTTTAATTGCCAAACATCGAAAAAATAATTGGGAAGATGAAAAATCAACCAAGAGGTGTACGTTACAATGAAGCAAAGAGAGTTCTAAATCACTACGGGTACACATTGATTAGAAAAAGAGGGTCAAATCGTTATTTTCGTAACAAGGAAGGAGACCTCATTGTCGTAAAAAAAGAAAGTGTTTTAAAAATTTCTTATGTGAATGATATTTTGGAAAGAATTAATGAGGAATAGGGAGGAATGGGTGTTGCCTGAAACAAAAAGTAAAGATTTGAATTATTATCTTTCTCTAAATTATTCTGTTGTTATTAACAAAGTCAATGATGATGGGGATGATTATTTTTTTGGGAGAGTTTCAGAGTTAGGCGGTTGTCATACAACTGCAAATACGATTGCAACCCTCATAGATGAACTTGAACAAGTGAAGAGAGAGTATTTAGAAATCAAATTACAATTTGGTGACGCCATTCCTGAACCGGATAAATAGGACGGTTCTTATTTAGCCATATACTAATGGAAGCCCTTTTATGATACTTAGATTTTTTGTTTTGCTTATCATCATAAAACCTACGTATTCATGCTGTTAATCAAATAATATTTACCAAGAGAAAGAGGTTGCATTATTGAATAAGATTATGGTGATTTTTCTTATTACTAATTTTGTATTCTTCTCTTTTCCAGTGGTTTCAAATGCTTGTTCTTGTGTGGAATCCCAGGGCGTAGAGGAAAGCTTAGAACAATCAGATGCTTTATTTAGTGGAAAAGTAGTGGATATTAAAGAGAAACAAGGTGTAAACAAATTCCCTTCTAAATCAGTTCTGTTAGAAGTGTCGAACACTTGGAAGGGGGTTAATCAATCACAAATCATTATTACGACAGGTTTAAGTGACAGTGACTGTGGCTTTAATTTTAAAGTGGGACAAGAGTATTTAGTTTATGCTCATGAGTCCGATATGTACGGAGAAAAAACTCTCATAACAACAAGTTGTAATCGTACAAATGATTTGAACTCGTCACAAGAAGATTTGAAGATACTTAGTAAAGGACAGGAACCTAAGGAAGAAGTTGATTTAACGGATGAATTTGAAGGGTATCAATATTATTTATGGATCCTGTTCGGTGGGATTTTTGTTATTATACTATTTTTTATTTGGAAGAGAAGGAAATAGTCAGGAATCTATAGTGTGGTAGAAAAGGTAACTAGGAGAGTGATAGGGCATTTATCTCTAGATGGATTCATAAGGTAAACAATTCAGCGAGAACTAGAAAAAGTATTAGTAGGAAACAAGGATATGAGAGAAAAAGGAATTGGACAACAAACGATGATCGGAATTCTTAAAAAAGTGTCATTTGATCACCTTCACTTACACAGAATAAGTGTATTTTTTTGACAGAGTAAGAAAGTATAAAAATCTGTCCTTATTCGGATGGTGCTTTTATTTTTGTCTAGCTCCAGCGCCCAACGACTCGTAAGTTTTCGCCCTTCTCCTTATGATAAGTCAATGGAGACGCCTCCAGGAGGGAGGTGGATCTACGTTTGCCACAGGACGTGGCGGTAGTTAGTAGATCCTCTGCTTTCTGGCTTTTCGTGTTTCCTTTATCTCATACGAAGTGCTCAAGCCCCTTCGTCGTTAGACGGGCGCTTCCGCTTTTCTTATTTTACTTGTTATGAAAAGTAGATTTTTAAAAAGAAGGACCACGTCGAGAGACTAGGAAAATGGGACGAGAATGTTGGTGTCCATGGAAAATGAGTATGCTAGAACAAGAATGAAAATATTTAAGAGTGTGAGAATAAATGGAGGGATGTTTATGCACCAAGTACCTAAACATATTGTCTCAGCATCGACTATTGTCTTGAATGAAGAGAAAGATATTCTCTTAATTAAAGGACCTAAACGAGGATGGGAAATGCCAGGTGGACAAGTAGAAGAAGGAGAATCTTTGAAAGAAGCTGCTATTAGAGAAGCAAAAGAAGAAACTGGAATTGATATCGAGGTGATAAAGTTTTGTGGCGTTTTCCAAAATGTCAGGAGCTCCATTTGTAATACGCTGTTTTTAGCAAAACCGATTGGAGGAAAACCTACAACTTCCGAGGAGAGTCTCGAAGTAGGATTCTATCCTTTAGAGCAAGCATTAGAAATGGTCACTTGGAAGAATTTCAAAGAAAGAATTCAATATTGTTTAGACGAAGAGAAACAACTATTTTATATTGAATTTTGAGAAAGTGAACTACCGTACGATAATCGGGGGATGAGGATGGACTATAAAATAATGTTCTTTGATGTGGATGGGACGATTACGAATCATAAGGATGGAAGTATATCGAGTAATACGAAAAGAGCAATTCAAACATTGAAAAAGAAAGGTGTTACGGTAGTAGCTGCTACTGGAAGACCTCTTTCGATGTGTCAAAAATTGAAGGAGATAGGGATTGATACGTTTATCACGGCGAATGGAGGTTATGTAAAGCACAAGGATGAGGTTATACATAAAGTCCCCATGGACAAAAAACTAGTAGAGGAGATCGTTGCGTTTTCAAAAAATGAAAAACACGGTTTATCCTTTTATACAGAGAGTCTAAGCATGAATGGAGTACGAGAAACGGAAATCTCCATAGCTTTAAAGGAAACTTTATTTTTAGATGAATACCCTAAAACAGATGAGTGGATCTGTTTGAAGGAAGTATTTCTCATGTGTTTATTTGCAACTGATCAAACAGTTGAGAAATATAAACGATCATTTCCCAACGTGACCTTTAGAAGATGGCATCCATATGTGTTAAATGTCTTACAGGAAGATGTTTCAAAATCTCTAGCAATCTTAAAAACATTAAACTATTTCGGTTATGATCGATCGGAAGCGATGGCTTTTGGGGATGGAGAGAATGATATCGATATGTTGGAGATGGTAGGGTTAGGAATCGCTATGGGCAACGGAAATGAAAACGTAAAAAGAGCGGCAAATATGGTGCTAAAAAATCAAGTGATGATGGGATTCACTATGCTCTAAATCATTTAGGAATTATATAAAATAATTAGACAAGGGGGCTACTCTTATGTTTATAGTCAATGTAGAAGGTGCCATTCATCATAATGGAAAATGGCTGTTAATCAAGAGAAGTGAAAAGGAAGATCACGCAGGAGGGATGCTTTCCTTAGTGGGAGGCAAATGTGAAATTGAAGGATTCTCCTCTACTATTCTAGAACGAACGGTAAAGAGAGAAATTTTTGAAGAAGTAGGAATAGAAGTGACTGATCTGAAGTATGTGAACAGTGCTTCTTTTGTAACGGAAACGGAAATGAATGTGATTAATGTTGTGTTTTTATGTCGATACAAGAGGGGTGACCTTTATGCAAAAAGCAAAGATGAAGTGGATGATGTATTTTGGATGAAAACATCCGAAATTGCAATGCATCCAAAGGCTCCTGAGTATTTAAAAGAAAATATCGCATTAGCTGAAAAAATGTTAACAGTACCATTATAAACATGTATTTCTCAGTGTTCTACTATGAAATGAAAAAATTAGATATTATAATTGAAAATACTAAAAGAGGTGATGTAATGGATTTTAAAGGTTTGACTCAATTAAAGGATGAGATTGAAAAAAAAAGACCTATTGCTCCATCAAAGATGAAATTAATTTCTCAAAAATTTCAGGAAGAATGGACGTATCATAGTAATGCTTTGGAAGGTAATACTTTATCTTTAGGGGAAACGGCTTTTTTCTTGCGTGAAGGATTGACGATTAAAGGAAAAACGTTACGTGAACATCAAGAAGTAACAAATCATGCTGAAGCAATTGACTATTTAAATGAAGTGATAAAGGATCGAGATATTACAGAGGGGTTAATAAAGGACTTACATGCAATTATCTTTTTAGGTATTAAAGATGATAAAGGAAAGTTAATTAAAGGTGGGGGCTATAAAAAAGAAGACAATTTTGCTATAACTTTAACAGGAGATATTAAGAAATACACCCCTTCAGTAGAAGTGCCAACTGAGATGGAAAAGGTAATAACATGGTATGAGAAAAATAAAACTGTTCTTCATCCAGCGGAGTTAGCTTCAATATTTCATCATAAACTTGTATCCATCCACCCTTTTCAAGATGGAAATGGTAGAGTAAGTAGATTGTGTATGAATTTAATTTTAATGAAGTATGGCTATCCTCCGGCGATAATACGGAAGGAAGAAAGACAAGAATACTTACTTGCATTAGAATCAGCGGATCAAGGTGAACTTTCTCCGTTAGTAGAGTTGATTACTAAAGAGATGAAAAAGAGCTTATTAATGATGAAAGTAATTGTGCAATGAGTAATCCTTTAAACGAATGAGATCGATTTATGAACAATAATTGTTTCAACTCTTATTGATTGAATAGAAATAGACTACTCGATAGTAAGGGGAAAGAATTTTTAGCAGAAGGAAGATGTTGATGTTGAAGAAGTATCTTATACTGACTTTCATTATTATGTCCCTTTTCATAGTTCAAGTACCAACTGTTTTTTCCACTCTGTTATAGGGGAAGGAGAAGCAGGAGGTTATAAATACACAGTGATTAAAGAACAAGATACATTTACATGGGAAATTGGACATGATGAAGAGCTGGTGACAATTGAAGAAACCGAAGAGAATAAGATAGAGTTGCAGGAATATAGAGATGCTGTGGAAGATGTGAACACACTGATGTTTAAAGTAATTCTATTAGGTTTATACAATTTGATTGTCATTATAGTTGCTACTATCATCTTGAAGAAAAATAAGAGAATGTCTGATGAAGGTGGCGGATTGATCATTGGTCTCTATGCTTGTTGGGCTTTTTATCACACGTTTGAAGATGCAATTGATCTAAGTACTGCTTTTAAAAATGCAAAACTTTTTTATTGGATATTAACGAATTAATTGAATTTTAAAAAGGGAAACTAGGTTTGAAGAAACATTTAGTGATTTTAGTAACGGTAATTCTTATGGTACTTATGGGATGTACATTTGAAAGTACAGAGGACAACGTGATAGACAATAATAGTAATGATTTCTCTTATTTAAGGGATTTAACAGAGAATGACCATAAAGCATATGAGCTTTTCATTGAAGAAAAATATAGTAAACATTTATCTGGGGTTTCACCAGAAAAAATCGTTCTTATTTATTTTCAAAGCGTAGTAATGAATGATATCGAAGCCATCTATGCCTTGACGTATGAAACTGATAACCAAGTGGATTTTATAACATTTGAAAACAATTATAATAGGGGAGATTGAAATGAGAAAGATATGCAATTGGCATTAGACTTCAGAAACTATGATTATATTAAAGTAGAAGAAAAATATACAGAAGAGGATAGAAGAGTGGTTAAGATGCATTAAACCTTTGGAGATTATTCTGTAAATCTACTTGAAGATTTGGAGAAACAAGAAGGTATATGGAAAGTTGTAGTGGATGATTGACATCCTTAATTTTCTAATAATTTCAAACAGAAAGGACTGCTTATGAATGTTGAGACCTAAAGTTTTGGAAAAAGGAGATCAAATTGGTGTTATTACCCCTTCATCACCCGCACCTGTCATGTTTGAGGAACGCTATCAAAGAGGATTATCCCAATTAAGAAAGATGGGATTTCACATTATAGAAGGAACATGTACAAATAAGAGCCAATCATATCGTTCTGCTTCGATAAAAGAAAGAGCTGAAGAGATGAATCAATTTATCTATAATGATGAAGTGAAAGCAATCATTAGCACGATTGGTGGCTATAACTCTAACTCTCTATTACCTTATTTAGATTATAACCACTTAAAAGCACATCCTAAAATTGTCATGGGGTATAGTGACGTTACAGCATTATTACTTGCCATATATGAAAAAACGGGATTAACCACTTTTTATGGTCCTGCTATTGTTCCTTCCTTTGGAGAGTTCCCAGAGATGTTCCCAAAAGGAAGGGAGTATTTTGAAAACGTGGTGATGCTAAAAAAGAATGCGCCTTATTCTCTTGAAATCCCAATAGAATGGACGGAAGAATTTCTCGATTGGAACACACAAGAGAGGGAAAAGCAAATGGTCGAAAATACAGGTTGGAAGACCCTTCGTCAAGGGAAAGCAAAAGGAACGTTAATTGGTGGAAACTTAAATACAATGTCGGGCTTTTTTGGTTCAGAGTACTTTCCAAACTTAAATGGAGCTATTTTATTTTTAGAAGATTCATTTAAAAATATGGCTGATCAAGAACGCTCATATAGTATGCTTAAAATTTCAGGTGTTTTTGATCAAATAGAGGGACTAATAATTGGCAAACATGAACATCTTAATGATCAGCATGCACCTTTTTCTCACGATGAATTACTGCTTGAGATCATCGGGGACGTTAATGTTCCTATTTTAATAAATGTAGATATTGGACACACTTTTCCATCTCATGTCTTTCCTATTGGAATAAAGGCAAGTATGGACGCAGGAAAGAGAGAAATAAGGTTTCTAGAAAATGGAGTGGTGGGATAGAAGAACTGATTTTTTTTTTTATTGGTCCTAATTGTTGATTTGCTCCATTAATTGGTTTGTTTCGTACTAACTATCCAACCATCAAGTAAAACATTAAGAATCATCTTTGCTTATGCTCTTATCAAGGTTTGATCTGAAAAGTTCCTTTTTGGAAACCCTCTTTACTTTCTCAAATTCAGACCTTGTTATTTATTATTCCACTCTCTTTTTAGTAGAGAAAAAGAATAATGGTCATAATACTTCCCTCTATATAAATGTTTCTCTCTATAAACTCCTTCATTGACAAAACCAAGCGTTTCTAAAATCTTAATAGAGTTTATATTATAGAGAGCAACAAAAGCATTTATTCTATTCAATTCCATGTTGTAAAATCCACTTTCGATTGCGCATATTAAGGCTTCTTTCATATACCCATGACCCCAATATTCGGGTGATAAATCAAAGCCAATTTCTGCAATGTTATTAAGCTTATCCCAACAGTGAAATCCACAAGTACCTAGTTGTTGTTGCCCTTCTTTTTTTATTAATATCCACCTGTTGTAACCATCTTTTTCTGGGTTTTGATATTCATTAACAAAATCGACAGCATCGTTTTTACTTGTAAACAGTTCTTCATCATATAAATATTCGCATACTCGTTCATTACTAAAATGTTGATAAATAAAATGAATATCTAGTTCCGTTACATTTCTCAAAATCAATCGATCAGTTTCTAAATTAGGGAACTTTCTTTGTGGATTCATAACAACAACTCCTATTCTTGTATGAATGGACCTTTCCTATCATTTTATCATTCTTTTAAAGAATGGAGCACTAATCGAGATCTTTATTGAGATAACACACTTTGCTCCTCCACTCGATTAGAGAGCTTGTCAATCATTGAACCTACCAAAGATGCTAACACTTGCTGAAAAAGCATGCCAATAATAATTGGAACAGCAACAGGAGCAGGAAAATAAGTAATAGCAAGAACAGCACCGGCACTAATATTCCTCATGCCACTGTTATACATCATCGAAATGGTGGTTGGTTTATCTTGTTTAAATAATACTCCAGCAATCCCACCAACTCCATAAGCAATGATAGTTAAGATGAACATGACAGCTGCAACGATCATCAACTCATGATTAAACTCTTTAAAATAAATAGCAACTCCAGAACTGTTAATCGAAACGACAGCTATCACTCCAAGTTTTGAAAAAGGAGATAAAGTGGTTGATAGTTTTTCGGTTGCTTCTTTTTTCATCCATTGATTCACGCACATTCCAATAAGAGAAGGGATAACAATCATCCCTAATAGCCCTTGCATCATGCCCATCACATTCATCTCAACAGAGGAACCCACTAACCATTTTAAAACTGCAGGCACCACAATCGGTGACAATAGTGTATCAAGGAGAATAATCGACAATGTTAAGGCAATATTTCCACGATAAATCGTTACCCAAATCAAACTTGTTATACCCGTAGGAATCACAAAAGCTAAAATAAGGCCCGTAATATAATAGGGATTGTTAGGGAAGACCCAATTTCCTACTACAAATGCTAATAAGGGGATCAATAAATGGAGGATGAACAGTGTTATCACTAGTGAAAAAGGATGTTTCATTACTTTGAATAAATCGGAAAAATTGGAACGAAGACTTCCTGTAAAGGTCATCAAAGCAAAAATCCATGGTACTAAAAAGAGAAAGTTATCTAAAGCTTGATAAAATAAAATCCCAATCACAACACTCGCAGGAGTCATGATAGGCATTAATTTTTGTAAAATATCGTTCATTCGATTTAACATACGTCTGACTCCTTCACAAATCATAAAGCTCATAAAAGCTATTTTAGAGTAGATGACGGGGAAAATCAAAATAAAGAGTTTTTATAATAAATAGGAAGTTGTTGAATTGATCTATTGTGGAGGTATAATAAAAAAGCAGGACTGAAAAACAAAGGTATCTAGCTTTTAACTATGTCTTTCTAATGCAAGTACTTAGTAATCTTCTCTCTTATTTCAGTAAACATCCTAAAAACCCTAGTAAGTATACCTAAAACAATGGAATCTATAAGCTGGAATACATAATAATAAAGCTGAAGGTTATGCAAAAAATCAGCTTCAAATGATCATTTCCATAAAATTTATTGCTATTGTAACATAAAGAAATCATTCATCGAGATATGACGGCTATAATTTAAAATCTTAATAAGGCTAGGTAACAACATGAACCATTTTCTAAAATTATTAAATGAACATAAAAAAATCACCCTATTCTCGGGTGTACTTCTCATCATTTTCGGTATTTATTTTCATGAACTTTCTTTTAGTATCAACAATATATTTTTTGTTTCTATGCTTCCACTTTTATTCTTGTCTATTGGTTTGAGTTTCATTTGTTTCGCTATTTATAGTTCAGTTTCCGATGAAAATGTAAAAAGCCTATTTATAAAGTCATTGTTGCTTCCCTTTTTAATCATGATTATAAGTAGCATGTTAAATAGAGTAGGGATTGCTTCTGATTCTTGGATCAGGTCGATCATTATTGTTCTTCCTTTCTTTTTATTTTTCTTGAGGCGTTGAGTATTGCCTTGTGAGGACGACTTTCGTGTTAGTGAATCATATTGTTAATTAGTAAAGCATCCTAGTGGGTGCTTTTTTTCTTTTACAAGTAAAGGTAGGTGACAGACCTATCGTTTGGTATAATATTCTTATAAAAAACGTGTTGAATCTAAAAAAAAGAGTTGATCAAATATGAGAGATAAACAAGGAAAAATGGTTATTACAAAAGCACAAGCCCGTCGATTTCTCGTCAACTATCACGGATTAGGTAGTGACGAGCCTTTCAAAGGAAAAAAAGGTATTCAACAATATATTGAAAAGGTAGGGTGTATTCAATATGACCCACTTAATGTTGTAGGAACAAATCCTGATTTAGTTTTGCAGTCGAGAATAAAAGGTTATTCACCTATTCTATTAGACGAGCTATTGTATACTGATCGCACATTAATAGATGGTTGGGATAAAATGATGGCGATCTATAGTACAGAGGACTGGCCCTATTTTCATCGAATCAGAGACAAGAATGGTGAATCAATGAAAAAAGTTATGAGCAAGGGAGGAACTATACAAGTTTCTGATCTAACGGAGCAAATTAAGAAAGTAATTAGGGTAGACGGTCCTAAATTAGGCTCGTGAGATTAGTATAGGTGGATCAAATAAGGGTCGGTGGGGGCATCGTAAGCTTTCGAGTGAAGCTTTAGATTACTTGTTTCACATAGGTGATTTAGGAATCTACCAGAAAAAGAATACCCAAAAAGTATACGAATTAATTGAAAGGCTTTTGCCAAATGAGTTATTAAGGTCGAGTGATCCATTTGAAACAGACGAACAATTTTATCAGTGGTATGTGAAAAGACGAATCGGCGCATGGGAATGATCTGGGCCCGTAATGGTGGAGGCTGGCTTGGACATTTTCTATACAATAAAAGCATCAGGCAGCATGCCATTGATGAGTTATTGTCTGAGAATCAGATTGTAGTGGTCAAAGTTGAAGGGATTAAGGATGATTTTTATATAAAAAGAGAAGATATTGAATTGCTGAGAAATGTTGAAGATATTCCGAATAAGGAAATTCGCTTTCTGGCACCACTCGATAATCTACTATGGGATCGATTATTGGTAGAAAAACTTTTTAATTTCAATTATAGATGGGAAGTATATGTCCCGAAAGATAAACGGAGGTTTGGGTATTATGTATTGCCTGTTCTTTATGGAGATCAATTGATCGCTAGATTTGAACCAGAGCATAATCGAGGAAACGAACCACTACAAATTAAAAATTGGTGGTGGGAAGAGGGGATTGAAATAACAAATGAACTAGAGGGCTCTGTTCTCGAAGCTTGTGAACGATTTTGCAATTATCTAGGGGTAAGGAATATATCTGAAGATAGTAGGATGCGTATTTTCTCTCAAAAATGAAAGAATAGTAACCGATAAAAGAGTCTCTCAACTAAAAACAGTTGAGAGACCCAGTGCACTAATTTCGAATCAGATAATCGAAAGCACCTAAAGCAGCATTCGCGCCTGATCCCATTGAAATAATGATTTGGTTGTAAGGACTATCTGTACAATCTCCAGCAGCAAATAATCCTGGAACACTTGTTGAACCACGTTTATCGACAACGATTTCTCCCATGCGCGTACGTTCAACGGTTTCATCTAACCAGTCTGTATTCGGTACAAGTCCGATTTGGACAAACACACCTTGTAATTCGACGTGTTTTTCTTCACCAGTTTCACGGTCAATGTACGTAATGCCGTTGACATTGTCTGTACCCGTAATTTCTTTCGTTTGTGCATTTTTAATGACAGTCACATTTGGAAGACTGTATAAACGTTCTTGCAAAACAGCGTCAGCTTTTAGCTCTGACATAAATTCAAGAACTGTTACATGCTTGACAATACCTGCAAGGTCAATCGCAGCTTCAATCCCAGAGTTACCTCCGCCGATGACAGCCACGTCTTTCCCTTCAAATAATGGACCATCACAGTGAGGACAATAAGCTACCCCTTTATTTTTGAATTCTTGTTCACCAGGAACACCAACATTGCGCCAGCGAGCACCTGTTGAAACAATGACACTTTTACTTTTTAGTACAGCGCCATTTTCAAGCTCAAGTTCGAAAAGATCGTTCTTTTCTAAACGACGAGCGCGTTGTAAATTCATCACGTCGATATCATATTCCTTCACGTGTTCTTCAAGGCTAGCAACAAGCTTAGGTCCTTCTGTTTTCTTCACACTAATGAAGTTTTCGATGCTCATTGTATCTAACACTTGACCACCGAAACGTTCAGCTACAATACCTGTACGGATTCCTTTACGAGCCGCATAGATGGCTGCACTTGATCCGGCAGGACCACCACCAACAACAAGAACATCGAAAGGTTCTTTGTTATTGAATTCTTCAGCATTTTGACCAGCACCTAACTTAGCAAGAATTTCTTCTAATGTAATACGGCCACCATTAAAGAATTCTGCGTTCAAGTGAACTGCTGGTACGGCCATTACGTTTTTACGTTCTACTTCTTCTTTAAAAGCAGCACCGTCAATCATCGTATGTGTGATGTTAGGGTTAAGAACGCTCATCATATTAAGGGCTTGTACCACATCTGGACAGTTATGACAGCTTAAACTTACATATGTTTCAAAGTGATGTTCGCCTTCAATTGCTTTGATTTGATCAATTTATGGATTGATCAATCTTTGGAGGTCTTCCACTGACTTGGAGTAAAGCGAGTACGAAAGAAGTAAACTCGTGACCAAGTGGAATTCCAGCAAACGTAATCCCTGTATCTTCACCCGGACGATTTACAGTGAAGCTTGGTGTTCTAGGTAAATCAGCTTTTTCTACTGAAATTTTTGACGACATTGAGGCTAGTTCATCAACAAGAGCTAGCATGTCTTTTGATACGTCATCTTCACCTGCACTTACCTTTAGAAGGATATCACCTTCTAAAAGCTTTAGGTATTGGTCAAGTTGTGCTTTTATATCTCTTTCAAGTACCATTTTTAGGGCTCCTTATATTTTACCTACTAAATCAAGGCTTGGTTTTAATGTTTCAGAACCTTCTTCCCATTTAGCTGGGCAAACTTCTCCTGGATTGTTACGTACATATTGTGCTGCTTTAATTTTGTTCACAAGTGTACTTGCGTCACGACCAATGCCACCAGCATTAATTTCAGCTGTTTGAATCACGCCGTCTGGATCAATAATAAACGTACCACGATCAGCAAGACCTTCTTCTTCGTTTAGTACGTCAAAGCTACGAGTGATTTTTTGAGAAGGATCACCAATCATCGCATAAGTGATTTTTCCAATTGTTTCTGATCTGTCATGCCAACCTTTATGTGTGAAATGAGTATCTGTTGAAATGGAATATACTTCAACACCAAGCTCCTTTAATGTAGCATATTCTTTTTGAAGATCTTCAAGTTCCGTTGGACAAACAAAAGTGAAATCTGCTGGGTAGAAGCAAAAAATACTCCATTGACCTTTTAGGCTTTCATCTGTTACTTCAATGAACTCTCCATTTTTAAATGCTAGAGCTTTAAATGATTCTACTTCTTTACCGATTAATGACATAATAAATCTTCCTCCTAAATTATATTCATTCCTACTTCATATAGAGAAGTAAGAATATTATTATCTAAAATAATTCTAATTCGATATCAATTATTAATTAGTATCGACTATTTGTCAAGCGAAAAGGCTACTAATTCTCATAATCGATTTTCATAGAGATCATATAGGTCAACAAGGTACCAAAGATAGAAAAGCTCTGAAATAAATGTATTTTTATTTTTCTCAATAGAATAACAATAACTGAAAACGTTCAGCTAAAAAACATTGATGTTTAATCAATTTAAAAATAAACTTAATGTATTCCATTTAAAGAAAAACGATACGAGAGGTTGAGGGATACACATGTCGGACCAAACAACGAAAAGAATTATGATTGGTATACTCATCTGTTTAATTATTATTATCTTGGAACCAAATAATTATAACGATGACCATTATTATCCAGATTTTCTTGATGCTGATGTAACGACTGATGTAGAGAATGATACGGTAATAAAAATGGGTGAAAACAAAATTGGAATTATCGATACGAATAAGATGTCAGATCGCTACGGAGAAATCATCGTTTTACAATTTAACGAAGATACAAAAAAGTTTAAGCATATCGGTGACTATAATTACGCTGATGAAATGTATGGTGAGTAGAAGGTATTAGGATGAACTAAAAAAGAGGGAGTAGGTACCAAAAGTTGTGTCCCCTACTCTTTTTGCTGATATGACCATAAAATAGAAAAGATAATTTTGAAGGAAAACAAAAACGTGAGGAGTCCCAATATCACCCCAATGGTAATATGTGTTGTCGATTGATAAAAAGATGGGAAGAAAGAAATAGATATAAAGTTAAGCAAGTATAGTACCATAAAAGCTGTCAATGCAATGATAAAGTCTACTATTCTAGTATTTAGTCTCATATATATATTGTAACAATTAACCAATAAAATAACAATTAGAAGCTAAACCTTAGCAATCACCAGCACTTTATCCCTTGCCCAATAAATTCATCCCCTTATAACAAGCCATAGTACTATAAAAGAAGGAAAACATGATCAAGATGATTGTGAAGAATTGTCTTCATCATACAACGGTTGAGGAAATTCATTCTGTACAATTGTTCGACAAATATTTCCCAAGAAATAGACCGCTAGCAGCTGCTTGTGATAAGGAGTGAGTCACTCCTGAACAATCGCCAATTAAAAATAAATCTGGAATGCTCGTTTCAAACTGTTCGTTCGTTTCAATCATAGCTTCATAAAACTTCGCATCGATTGCATACAACAAGGTATCATCTAGTAAGGGTTCACCAACTAAGCTTTCTAATGAAGAAGCCATTTCTAGAAATGCTCGGATATAAAGTTCTGGAACTTCATTCTTTATATTTCCTGCTTCAATATGTGTCAGAGAAGGAATGATAGAATTATTTTGTAAGTCTCCTATAAAAGTAGCCTGTTTTTTTCGTAAATCTCCTAGACGTTGAACAACAAGACGCCCCTTTCCTTGATTGATTTTTTGGATAATCGACTGAGCATATATTGTGGCTTCTTCATAACGATCAAAATATTTAGGAACAAATAAGGAGAAGTTTAAATTATCAGTTGGTTCACCTTTTTCCCGGTAGTTTTGACCGTCAGCCATCACTAATCCATTTTGATATTTGCGAATAACTCGCCCACCTGGATTCATACAATATGTGGTTGCTTGAAAATCTTCTCCCCTGTACCGTAGCTTTGTTTCAAATGTGGTTTTAAGAAGAGGGGCCATTTGTTTACGGCTCATTTCAATACGTAAACCAAGGTCGACTCTCGTTTTAGCAGGAGGAATGCCTAAATCGCTTGCTTGTTTTTGCATCCAATCACTGCCGCTCATCCCTGTTGCCAAGACAAGCTTTTTTGTTTTGAAAGTTCCTTTGTTTGTAGAAAGTGCAAAACCATTCGTTTGTTTAGTTATTGAGTGAATATCTGTTTCAAAGGTGAAAGATACCTCTCTTAGAGAAAGGTATAATTGTTGAAAGATTTTGGAGGCAAGCACTGTACCAAGGTGTCTAACTTCTGTAGACAAAATTTCTAATCCATGTTTTCGTGCTTTTTCCTCTAAATAGACATCTTTAGTCGAGTACAACTCGACTTGATTCGCCCCGTATAAGCAAAGAATATGATCGACTTCCTTCATTAAAATATATGCTCTTTTATAACCAATTTTTTCTCCTAAATGACCTCCAAAGTCATTTGTATAGTTAAACTTCCCTTCTGATTTTCCTAGTCCAGCAAAACCAAAATATTTAGGGCAAACCTCACAATGACAGGTAGGTTCTCCTTTGTCGAGAGAACAGATGCGACCTTCTAGTTGTTTTCCTTTATCAATGATATGTACCGTGATATGAGGATTTGATTTTTGTAGTTGATAGGCAAGGAAGACGCTACTTACTCCTGCACCAATGATAGTGATGTCGTACATAATGAGTGCTCCTTTCGATATATCTAGTATATTTCAACGACATGTAAACAGACAACCTTGTTTAAAAGTTAGGAAGGTTCAAGAAAAAAATATAAAAATGTGCATAATCACTATTGAATATAAATACATATCAATCTATAATTATACAAATGCTTCTTTAGGAGGAGATTAGGTGAGTGTATTAAAAAACATGAAAACGAACCAAGAGTTAGTAGGCCGAGATTTCTTAACGATCGATGATTTTTCAACGGAGGAAATTGAATTTCTTCTTTATGAAGCAGCTGAACTAAAAAAACAAAAAGGAATATTAGATGTATTGAAAGGAAAAGTACTTGGCATGATTTTTGAAAAAGCATCAACGAGAACGCGTGTCTCTTTTGAAGTAGCTATGCTTAAGCTCGGTGGTCACGCCTTGTTTTTAAGTGCAAAGGATATTCAACTTGCTAGAGGTGAACCCATTGAAGATACTGCTGAGGTACTTTCTCGATATGTAGATGCTTTGATGATTCGGACGTTTGATCACCGTACGATAAAGCGTTTTGCAGAAGCGGCGTCCATTCCTGTGATAAATGGCTTAACGGATACTCACCACCCTGCACAAGTTTTAGCAGATTTGCTGACGATGAAGGAGCAAAAAGGGAGGTTAAAAGATTTAAAGGTTACCTATTTCGGTGATGGTAACAATGTTGCTCATTCCCTAATTGAAGGAGCATCAAAAGTAGGCATGAATTTAACCATTGCCTGTCCAGTCGGATATGAGCCAGACAATCAAATTATTACAAACGCGGAACAAACAGCTAAACAGACAGGGGCTACGATTCAGGTGATCCATGATTCGATCGAGGCGGCAAAAGGTGCAGAAGTGTTAATAACGGATGTATGGGCAAGCATGGGGCAAGAAAAGCAACAAAAAGAGCGGATTAACGTATTTGCTCCCTATCAAGTCAATGAGGATTTATGTAAGTTTGCTTCGGACGATTATATCTTTATGCACTGTTTACCCGCTCATAGAGGAGAAGAAGTGACGGAAACAATTATCGATGGGCCTCATTCGGTTATTTTTCAAGAAGCGGAAAACCGACTTCACGTACAAAAAGCACTATTGAAAAGTTTATTAAGTTAAATGTATAAATATACAATTAGGAGGGATTGAAGAATGAAAAAAGAAAAATTGATTCTTGCTTATTCTGGAGGGCTAGACACCTCCATTTCGATTAAGTGGATTGAAGAGCAATATGGTTATGATGTCATTGCACTTGGACTTGATATAGGTGAAGGAAAAGATTTAAAAGCGATTAAAGAAAAGGCTTATCAAGTAGGTGCATCAAAAGCGTATATGATCGAAGCGAGACGAGTACTTGCTGAAGATTACCTTTTACCTGCTCTGAAAGCAAATGCCCTTTACGAAGGGAAATACCCTTTATCATCCGCATTATCTCGCCCACTAATTTCAAAATTTCTTGTCGATGTAGCTGAAAAAGAGGGAGCAACGGCTGTCGCACACGGTTGTACAGGAAAGGGGAATGATCAAGTCCGTTTTGATGTTTCCATTCAAGCGCTGAATCCTGAATTAAAGGTGATTGCACCTGTACGTGAATGGTGCATGACTCGTGATGAGCAAATTCTATATGCAAAAGAAAATAATATTGAGGTTCCGGTGAACCTTGATCAACCGTTTTCAATTGATGCAAATATTTGGGGACGCGCGTGTGAAGCAGGTGTTTTAGAAGACCCGTGGACAGAGCCACCTGAGGAATCTTATGAATGGACGGCTCCTATTGAACAAACGCCAAACAAGCCAGAATATATAGAGATCGACTTTGAAGAAGGACGTCCGATCGCCTTAAATGGTCAGCAGATGCCTTTTGAACATTTGATTGAACAGATTAATGAAAGAGGCGGGATTCATGGGATTGGGCGAATTGATCATGTTGAAAACCGTCTTGTCGGAATTAAGTCTAGAGAAGTATATGAATGTCCTGCCGCTTTGATCTTAATAGGCGCACATAAAGGGTTGGAATTTTTAACACTTACTCGCGAAGTATCTCATTTGAAAACAACCATTGATCAGCAAATGGCTAAATTAATTTATGAAGGACTTTGGTATTCCCCTCTTCGTTATGCATTAGAAGGGTTTATTAACGAAACGCAAAAAGTGGTCACTGGTAAAATTCGCGTGAAGCTGTTTAAAGGAACTTATTCCATTGTAGGGCGTCAGTCGAAAAATTCACTTTATTCAGAGCAGCTCGCCACGTATTTAAAAGGAGATCTATTTGATCACAATGCCGCCACTGGTTTTATCAAACTTTGGGGGTTACCAACGAAGGTGAATGCTGAAGTTCAAAAACAAAGAGGGTATTCAAATGTCTAAGTTATGGGGAGGAAGGTTTACAAAAGAGACAAATAAACTGGTCGAAGAATATACAGCCTCGATTCCATTTGATCAACAGCTAGCTGAAGAAGACATTGCTGGGAGTTTGGCTCATGTGCAAATGCTAGGGGGAGACGGGGGTAATCAGTTGCGAGGACGCAAGGAAATTGACAGAAGGACTTCATGTCATTTTAGAAAAAATGGAGACCGGTCAATTTGTGTTTGATGTTTCGGAAGAAGATATTCATATGAACATTGAACGAGCGTTGATTGAAGAAGTCGGTCCAGTTGGCGGGAAAGTCCATACTGGAAGAAGTCGTAATGATCAAGTGGCAACAGATATGCATTTATATTTAATGAAGAAACAGGATCAGTTTATTTCTCTTATTGAAGAAGTTCAACGTGCGATTATTAAACAAGCTGAACAACATATTGAAACGGTACTTCCTGGTTATACACACTTGCAACGAGCACAACCAATCTCCTTTTCGCACCATCTTCTCGCGTATTTTTGGATGTTTGAACGCGATAAAGAAAGATTTCAAGAAAGTGTAAAACGAGCAAGTATGCTTCCCCTTGGAGCTGGGGCTTTAGCGGGAACCACTTTTCCCATTGATCGATATCGAACGGCCAAGTTGCTTGGATTTGAAGGAGTGTATCCAAATAGTATCGATGCCGTAAGTGATCGAGATTTTATCGTTGAATTTCTTTCTAATTCGTCTATTTTAATTATGCACATATCTCGGTTGTCGGAGGAAATAATTATTTGGAGCAGCAGTGAATTTCAATTTATTGAGCTAGATGATTCATTTTGCACAGGATCTAGTATTTTGCCACAAAAGAAAAACCCAGATGTACCTGAATTGTTAAGAGGAAAAACGGGTAGAGTATTCGGGAATCTGTTTAGCTTGTTAACGGTTTTAAAGGGATTGCCACTAGCCTATAATAAAGATTTACAGGAAGATAAAGAGGGCATGTTTGATACGGTGAAAACATTGGATGGGGCACTTAGACTGTTAGCACCTATGATTGAAACGATGACGGTCAATACGGAAAACATGAAGAAGGCCGTTAGTCAAGACTATTCCAATGCAACGGACTTGGCGGATTACCTTGTTTATAAAGGAATAACATTTAGAGAAGCACATGAAATGATTGGTAAAATTGTTCTTTATGGTATTCAAAACAACAAATTTTTGCTAGAGATAACAGTTGAAGAATACAAACAATTTTCACCCCTCTTTTCTGAAGATGTATTTGACATTTTAACTCCTTTAAACGTCATGAAAGCGAGAAGGAGTTTCGGAGGGACATCTCCTGATCAAGTGAAAAAACAGATTAATTTAGCTTACAGTCATTTAGAAAAAAGCGACAAAGGTTGTCATAAATAAAGGGTATGATCTCTATTATTAAAACTAACATGTCCTAGCGGTGAAGTCAGTTTTGAACAATCACAATAAGTTAGTGATAAAGGAGAATTAACTATGGCACGAAAAGTAGTCCTATACATTGCAGCAAGTCTAGATGGGTTTATAGCGAAAGAAGATGATGACCTTAACTGGTTAGAGGAAATGGAAGTTGAAGGAGACTGCGGATATTCGGAGTTTTATCAATCAATTGATACAGTCATTATGGGGAAGAGGACGTATGATTATATTTTAAAACATGCAGAAATGTTTCCTTATCCTGATAAAAAGTGTTATGTTTTCTCTACCTCAAAGACAGGTTCTGATGAACATGTTGAGTTCGTGAATGAAGATGTCGGCTCATTTACCAAAAACTTAAAAGAGGAACAAGGGTCGAACATCTGGATGGCCGGTGGAGGAAGCATACTAGATGACTTTATGAAATCAAGCTTAATTGATGAATACATCATTACGGTAACACCACATCTTTTAGGGAAGGGAGTTTCCTTATTTAAAGACCATAACCCGGAGACAGAACTAGTGTTAATAAAGGTGAACCAATACGGACAAATGGTTCAGTTGCATTATAAAATTAAGAACTAGTAGAATAATTCCCTCTCTTTTTCAAAATAATAGTTGAAAAGGAGATGATCTCGATGAGGAGATTATTATTTATCTCGCTTATCATTATGATGACGACTGTTGCAGTTCATGCTGAAAAAGAGCATAAACATGATTCAAAAGGAATGGAGCAAGCAGTCGATAATTTTTTATTGAGTCAATTTAATGATGAATTAAATCAAGCTGTGAAAGATTATTATAAAAAAGAGTCAGTCATATTTACTCTTGATTGGTGGAACGACCATTATGATGTTGTACAAGTTGATCAATGGGAAAAAGGAAGAGAAAAAAACCACCCTTATTTATTTACATTCACCGTGTTACCCTATGACGAACATAATGGTGAAAAGTTAGGAACGGATACAATTACGTTCGGAGTAGCTCCTCTTTATGATGAATGTGCTGATAAAAATTTTGCTGCATCTGAGGTCGAATTAATAAATTATAAACATAAAAAATGAGCGCTATTGGAGTATCTCCAGTAGCGTTTATTTTGTGGATTTCTTTAACAAATTAAAACATAAAACAGGTAAAGTATAGTAATTTGTCAAAATAGATTGAAAAATGTCGAAATTGATATATAATAATTTTTATACTTTTAAAATTATTCAGAAAATTACATCTAAGAAAAGAGGTCGACATCATGCAACCAGTAGTTGATTTTTTAAATGGATTGTTATGGTCGAAAGTGCTTATAGTAGCGTTATTGGGTATTGGAATTTATTTTACGTTTTCAACTAAATTTGTTCAGTTTAGATATATTAAAGAAATGGTTCGTCTTCTGACAGAAAAACTACCTGAGGGTGAAAAAGGAAAATCAATCTCTTCCTTTAAATCCTTTTGTATAGGTGCAGCAACTCGAATCGGAACAGGAAACTTAGCTGGGGTTGCCGTAGCGATTTCTCTTGGAGGACCGGGTGCGATTTTCTGGATGTGGGTTGTCGCTTTACTTGGAGGAGCAACGGCTTTGATTGAAAGTACACTTGCTCAAGTTTACAAAGTAAAAGATCAAGCCGCTTTCCGTGGTGGACCTGCGTATTATATTGAAAAAGGACTAAATAAAAGATGGTTAGGCATTATTTTTGCGATCTTGATCGCTGTCACATTTGGACTTATTTTTAACTCTGTTCAAAGCAATACGATTGCTCTTGCTTTTGAAAATGCTTTTGGAATGAATAAACTAATGATAGGTATTATTATTACGGTTTTAACGGGTTTTGTTATCTTTGGTGGGGTTCATCGAATTGCGAATTTATCAAGTGTAATTGTTCCGGTCATGGCGATTCTTTATATCGTGATCGCAACAGTTGTTATGATTTTGAATATTACTGAGCTTCCCTCTGTTTTTAGTCTTATTTTTAAAAGCGCATTTGGCTTAGAGCAAGCTGTTGGTGGAGGAATTGGTGCAGCCATTATGAATGGGGTCAAACGTGGGTTGTTCTCAAATGAAGCAGGAATGGGGAGTGCGCCGAATGCTGCTGCCGTGGCAACGACTTCTCATCCAGTTAAACAAGGACTCATTCAATCATTAGGGGTGTTCATCGATACGATTCTCGTTTGTTCTGCAACTGCGTTTATTATCATCCTTGCTCCAGAGTATACAACGGGAGATACTTCAGGGATTGAATTGTTGCAAAGTTCATTAAGTTCACATATTGGCTCGTGGGCGAGTGTCTTTATAGCAGCAGCCATTTTCTTATTCGCCTTTAGTTCAATTATTGGAAGTTACTATTACGGAGAAACTAACATTGAATTCATTAAAGAAAGTAAGACGGCATTATTTATCTTTCGTGTTGCAACAATGGCGATGGTGTTAATTGGTTCTGTACTAAGTTTAGGCTTTGTATGGAGTTTAGCAGATTTATTTATGGCGGTCATGACGTTAATAAACTTAGTCGCTATTGCACTATTAGGTAAGGTTGCTTTCAATGTACTGAAAGACTATGAAAAACAACGTAAAGAAGGAAAAGATCCTGTCTTTGACCCAAGTCAATTAAACATAAGCAATGCAGAGGCTTGGGAAGAAGAAAAACCATCAAAACGAGCGGTAGTATAATAATGTAGGCTGTAGTTCCTTAGGGGATACAGTCTTTTTTAATGTGAAAAAAGAACTAAAATGATCTTGATATACGGTTATTTCTTCCTATTAATCTTTTGCACATCCTCCATTATACTTGTTTATATGGAAAATTCTATTTCCTTATGAAATGAAAACCACTCACTTTATGGAGAGGGATGGGAAAGAAACTATGGAACAAGATTTAAATAAGCAACTTAAAATGTTCACAATCGAAAAGATTCATCAGCTTACGGTTTTATCGGCGGATGATCAGCTGATTAATGACTGGCCAGTAATCAAAGAGTTTATGGATTTGTTTTTGGAAGATCGAGCTGTTTTTCAACATTTATATGATACGTATCGATATAAACTCGAATCCATCGACATTGTCAGTCAAGATATTGATCTTTATTATCGAATAGAAAATGGCAAACATACCATCGCTTTCTTGGACAAAAAGTTAGCATTCGATGAGGCTTTTTACGTACAATTTTTGTCTTATTCAATCGAAATTATGCGAGAAGTGTTGCCGTTAGGTTCGGTCGTTGAGTTAGACCCACGATTTTTTGAATCAGAATCGGCTTCTTCAGCTACGAAAGTCGTCATTACAAAACGATTTATCGCACCGAAAAATTTCCAATCTTATTTCCCTTACGCGGGTGTCGTCTATCCGGTAGGACAAATTAAAAAAGAGGCAGAGATTTCTTTTACGTATCCGTTAATTAAACGTGTCATTCATCATGGATTCAAAGATGAGCAAGAAGAGGCGTTCGAATTATTGATGAAAAAAGAATTGATCTTAGAAAAAAGTATGAGATCGATTGAGTTTTCTCATGTGGATATGAGGAAGTTACAAGAAGCAGGTGAGATACGTTGAGGTTATATGATTATCAATTTTGTAATAATCTTATAAATGGCGGTTGGGATAGCGGTATTATTAATAATTTAAAAGATGCTCGGGATGAAATTAAACAAAATTTCAAACAGATGGATTTCGATAATGCGAGTACGCATGAAGACATGAGAGATATAGTAGAAGAGATGGTCGCTGAGATTAACCAATTAATTTCTACGATTGAAGCGGTTTATTTCAGATAGGCGAAAGGGGGAGTAAGGTGGGAAATCAGGACATTCATATTGACTTAAATGAGCTGAAGGCTGCGTTAAATACATTAAAGCAAAGCATAAATGATTTTAGTAGCTACACGACAAATTTCAGATCTTCGACAAGAGGGGAGTTAAAAAGTTTTAATTCAGACTTTATTCAAGAAGTCGACGCGTTATTAGATAATATGGGGAATGATAGCGAAACCCATCTATTAAAAAACGTTGAAGCTATCTATCAATCGGGGGGAAAGCTTGCATCATAGAATGCAAAAAACAGATGATGAAATTGGCCACGTCATAAGGAGTGGCTCAAAATGACCTTTAAAAGGGATTTGAAAATTAATTATGGAGTGTTGGACGGAATTATTGAACAACTCTATGTGTATAAACGAGCCCTTGAAAATATGGAAGCGGCTTTAGCAAAAATATTTCTTTTTGCCTCTCAAAATCAAGGAAAAAGTATAGATTCATGGGTTGATAGAATGGATGAATCGAAAGAGTACATAAAAGGGTATCAAGAACAGATTGATGATCTATTAAATTTATTCGAGAATTACGTTGATGAAACAACTTCGTATATCTCACCATTATCGAGACAAGCAATGATGAGAGTCGATCGTAATGATATATGGGTGAATTTACGTCAAATGGAACAAGGGATTTCTTGGAATGTACCTAAAGCAAAACAAGTTGCAAACAGTAAGCCTTCCTATTCCTTTTTTGACGACCCAACGGACAGTGAAATAGAAAAAAGTAAAAGCAACCAACATAAGTTGCAACAAATTGAAGCTGAAATAAGCAATACAGAACGGTTTTTGAAGCAGCGAATGGATGAACTATGGAGATTGTATGATACAAAGGTCAAACAGTTTGAAAATGTCGACGATGATTATGGAACGAAAGCCGTTCGTGTAAAGAATCGATATACAAACTTTTTCGAGGGTATATGGGATTCAGTTGAAAAGGATGCAAATAATATTTATTCTTTTGTGAAGGGATTTTCTGTTGCGCTTTATGAAATCGGTGAAGGGATATTGACCATTGTTAAGGATGCCGGAGTGATCTATCTTTCCCAAGAGATACCAGATTCAATTGAACCAGAATGGTTACAGAAAACCGCCAATGAGACAGTGGAAAAGTATGCAGCTTCCCTTAAACAAATCATTGAAGACCCTATGAGTGTAGTGGAGTCGATTGGCCAGTCTGTTTCAGATACGTATGAAGAGGAAGGGGTCATGTATGTTGCAGGAAGTGCCTCCACCTCATTCATTCCTTTAGTGGGACAGGTAGGAAAGGCATCAAAAGTAGGAAAACTAGCAAGCAAAGTGGACGCAAATAAACCGGTTTCTGGTACAATAAAACCAAAGACTCAGGACCTAGTCGGAAGCCACCCTGCTTTCCAAGGAGTGAAGCAAGGAACCGTTCAGTTTGTCAAAGACGTTAAAAACGGAGCGGTCTTGTTTTTAGATGGTGCTAGAGGCGGTTTCAAAAGACTAAATAATCCAGATGGAAACTTTGCCTATGCGATGAATGGGCCAAGGAATGTGCTAGATTCTCAGTTTGTGAACAATAACCTCAGTCATGTTATGAGTTCGGTAAATAGAGTGGATGGTAAGGACTCTACTATGACGAAGACCAAATTGGAAGAGGTTGAAGGAAGCAGGAAAAGTGATCATGTTATTTCTGATCAAGATAGGGAAAGGCTTAAAGGGTGGGCTTTTCCTCCAAGTGATGAGTTATATGTAAAATATAAACACGTATATGATAATCCTGAATTTTTTAATCAGGAAACAGGAGACATAAATTGGCCAGGGACAAATGGTGATCCAAATATAGATGGCTTTGTAAATGGGGAATTTGAAATTGAAACACTAGAACCGGGGAAAATGATTGATCGATATGGAAGTAACCCTAGTGGTCAGTATTTTTCTCCAGCAGGCTCCAGCTATGAAAGTAGAGCGTTGCCACCTTTTATGTCTGAACAACCCTATACTAAGTATAAAGTTCTTAAAGAGTTTAAAGTAAAGTCTGGTTTGATTGCACCATGGTTTGATGAAGTGGGTGAAGGAATACAGTATAATTCTACAATGGATATATTTGATATTTATGGTCAACCATATGAGGCTACAGTACAAAATTTAAAAGATTTGAAGTACATTGAAGAAATAAAAGATTAGAGAGGTTGATTCTATTGAATAGAAGACAATTGCAACTTATTTGCGAAAATATTGGGAAAGGTATTATTTTCAATAAAGACAGTATAAAAGAAGAAAAAGATGGGTTTTATGAAAGCTATCATCAAATTGAGAAGCTAGGAAATGATTGGTATTATTCTTTTATGAACTATGATATTAGAAAAGATCCCGAGAAAAAAAATATGAAGGAATTTAGTGAAGAAAATGAGGCTATTAAGTACTTATTATTAAAGATATTAAGAGATTATTACTTTAATAGAGTTCATCCAGGTAATAATCCTGTTTTAAAAATGACTAATATCAGCGAATTAGAGAGGTATTTTAAACAGTTAAATGTTTCGGATGAATGTTACAGCTTTAGCGTTATTAAACCACAAGAAATATATGCAGAAATCATCAATCAAAAAATGAGAATAAGTTATATTGGTATGGCTAATCAAATAAGATTTTCTTCTCCTCTGGTAAATATACAAGATGGGATTTTTGAGGTATATAGACTGACTTATTATTTACATTTCTTAAAAAAAGTTGAGAAGGAATTTCTTCAAAAAAATATCTTGACAGAAAGGTTTTCAGATGATGATATTCAATTTTTTATGTTAAATAGATAGTATTATATATAATTTAAAAATATCTATTTTTATATCCTCTAATTAACGAGAACATAAGGGATTTATCCTTGTGTTCTTTGTGTTTTTGGCTCTACACAAGAATATTGTGGTGCTCATTATCCTGAAGCGTGTTTGACTGCTACGTAAAAAAACACACAAAAAAAAGATGAGGTTATAGCAATCTTTAATGGAAAAGTATTTGTAGAGTATAGAGGTGAAATTATTGATTAAATCAGGGTTATATGGAATGTACAAAGATGAAGAGTATGAAATAACGATAGATATGGATGATAATGTTAAAATTATGACAGAAGATAAGAGTAAAATCGATCATACTTTTGTAGATACCTATAAGAGCGGGCTTTTTACTAAAATAGTAAACCCAACAGAATTAGTTAATTGTATAAGCATCGTTACTTATGGAATTATCCAAGGAGAGAAAGTTCAAGTATTAAAAGAAAAGGAAAATGATTATCAAGTTTCAACAAATTCGTTACTTGTGGCAAGTAATTTAAACTTACCTAGAGTTGACAGAGATACGTGGATTGGCTGGATATCTAAAAGTAAAGTGAAACTTATAGAGGAGAAAACATCTATTAATCCTTTAGATTTGTAAAGTATAGTTCTTTTGAAATATTGTTTTTTTAGTTCTTTATGTGAAATTTTAGGGCGCAAGAAATTTTTCTTGTGTCTTTTCTGTTTTTATAAGAAATATTGTTATATTAATTAGCTTTCCAAGGAGTGAAGCAAGGAACCGTTCAGTTTGTCAAAGACGTTAAGAACGGAGCAGTCTTGTTTTTAGATGGTGCTAGAGGCGGTTTCAAAAGACTAACCAATCCAGATGGAAACTTTGCCTATGCGATGAATGGGCCAAGGAATGTGCTAGATTCTCAGTTTGTGAACAATAACCTCAGTCATGTTATGAGTTCGGTAAGTAGAGTGGATGGTAAGGACTCTACTATGACGAAGACGAAATTGGGAGAGGTTGAAGGAAGCAGGAAAAGTGACCATGTTATTTCTGATCAAGATAGGGAAAGGCTTAAGGGGTGGGCTTTTCCTCCAAGTGATGAGTTATATGTAAAATATAAACACGTATATGATAATCCTGAATTTTTTAATCAGGAAACAGGAGACATAAATTGGCCAGGGACAAATGGTGATCCAAATATAGATGGCTTTGTAAATGGGGAATTTGAAATTGAAACACTAGAACCGGGGAAAATGATTGATCGATATGGAAGTAACCCTAGTGGTCAGTATTTTTCTCCAGCAGGCTCCAGCTATGAAAGTAGAGCGTTGCCACCTTTTATGTCTGAACAACCCTATACTAAGTATAAAGTTCTTAAAGAATTTGAAGTTAAATCAGGAATCATCGCTCCATGGTTTGACGAAGTAGGGAATGGTATACAGTACAATACCCAAATAGAGATAATTGATATAGATGGTATAAAATATAAAGCTACCGTAGAAAATTTACTTGATTTAGATTATATTGAAGAGATATCTGATTGATGAAAGGAAGATAAGGATGGATAGACAACAATTACAAGATATTTGTAGAGATTTAGGTATCAAAATTAAGATAGATAATGAAAGAATTAAAGAGGAAAAAGGATACTATGAAAGTTTTCATCAAATAGAGAAGCTTGGGGATGACTGGTATTATTCTTTTATGAATTTTGAAAAGAGGCCAAAAGTAGGAAAAGATAATATGCAACATTTTCATGATGAATATGACGCAATAAAATACTTTTTTATAAAGATTATAAAGAGTCATTTTTCACGTGAAATATCTAGAAAGCCTAAACCCCAATTCAGCAGTATCAGTGAATTAGAAAAATTTTTCAGTACAATGGGTCTTTCTGAAGATCAATATAGTTTTGACGTTATTAAACCTCAAGTAATATATGGAGAAGTTGTTGGTGATAAAATTCGTGTTAATTATATTAATAAAAACAGACAGAAACAATTTAGCTCTCATTTATTAAATATACAAGAAGGCCTTTCTGAAATACGTAGATTGACATATCGTTTAGATGTAATAAAATCAATAGAGATGAGGTATATTCAAAATAAATTTTTGAAAGAGAGATTTAATGATAATGATATACTACTATTTGTACTAGGTAGATAGAGTAAAACAATTTGATTATAATAAACATCTAAAGGTAAAATATGAAATATTAACTAAAGGTAATTACAAGCAATTGTGTTTGATAAATAAAATGAAACAATTTTCGCTATTTTATTTGGTACGCTTTTTTCCAGTTAGAAACGAGTGTTTTACATGGAGAAGCGGATATAATAGCTTTAGACAAAACGTCTAGAACCTTGCTAAGACCGTACCTTTAAATAATTGTTTCCTTAGAGATTCCAGGTCAAACGAAGTAGGAAATGAATAAATTCCTAATTAAGTTTCCTATTTAAATATTGAAATCTGTTCAAATATAAATATTGCTCACAGCAATCTAACACAGGGAGGTTCCTTGTGTTTTTTGTCTTTATTTAGTAGTGAAATATTCAAAGAGGTACAAATTACTATAGGTTGTGGTGCTCTTTGAAGTAGAAGGGGAACTACGATCCTTTCTAAAAGATAGGAGTAAAGAATAGAAATAGTGAAAGTTCAATTACTGAAATTAGTAGAGAAAATCCATTGCCAGAAGGTTGGGATAGAGTCGGTGGTAAAGGTGGAGTAGATTTCACTGTATTACCTGATGACGGTATCCCTTACACATACGATCAGCGTGCCATCCCTTATGTAGAAAATCCTTCTGCAAGATATGTAGCAACTTTTGATAATGAATCTTATTTTGATGTGATTGATGCTATTAGAAATGGGGATCTGGAAGAGTTAAATAAAATTGTAGTTTCTAAAAGTATGATTATAGTTAATAGTTAACATCCACTAACCTAGACCAAAGTTCACTGCCTATTAAACAAGAACATTGGTCTTTTTGTTAAGACCCTCTTGTAACCTTATATTAAGTTATCAACCCAACAAACTGCCCGTTTAAGGAGTGAAGCGAGGAACCGTTCAGCTTGTCAAAGACGTTAAAAACGGAGCGGTCTTGTTTTTAGATGGTGCTAGAGGCGGCTTCAGAAGACTAACCAATCCAGATGGAAACTTTGCCTATGCGATGAATGGACCAAGGAATGTGCTAGATTCTCAGTTTGTGAACAATAACCTTAGTCATGTTATGAGTTCGGTAAATAGAGTGGATGGTAAGGATTCTACTATGACGAAGGCGAAATTGGGAGAGGTTGAAGGAAGTAGGAAAAGTGATCATGATGATTTAAATGAAATTAAAGAAGTTGATTTTGGGAAACACATTATAAGAGGTAAAAATGGGAAGAAAGAGCTTCTTCCTGATGCAAAATATGTAACAAATGATAACTATAAATATATTACTGATGAATACGGTCGTATTATTAATGTAGAAGCCCCTGTTCTTGTATTGAAAAAAGCCGATAGGAACAAATATGCTCAGGCAAATGTAGGAGGAAAAGACAGACTTCCTGATGACGGTGGACACTTAATAGGCGCCCAATTTAATGGTCCTTCTGACATTGATAATCTTGTAGCTCAAAATAGTCAAATTAATAGAAGAGGTGGTGTTTGGTATGAGATGGAGACTGAATGGGCTAATGCTTTAAAAGAGAGGCCGCCTAAAAAAGTCTCTGTTAGCATAGAACCTATATATTATAATAATTCAGTAAGACCTTACTCTTTTCTAGTTGAATATGAAATTGAAGGACAATTTCCGGTTATTAGGGAGATCGCAAATAAACCAGGGGGATGATAATGATGGGTTTAGAAATAGCATTGAACAAGCTATACACTGAAATTGCTCAACAAGTAAATGATATAATTCCAGTTGAATGGGATAGTTTTTATTTTAATGGAGAAGTTAAAGAGAGAGAAGGAGGAGTCTTCTTCTTTTTTACACCAAAGGGTGATGAAGAATATATATTTTCTCATTATATACCTAAAATTTATAATATGGATAAAAAGACCTATAATAGAGAGTTACATAAATTATTTGAACTAACAGTAGAATTGCAAAAGGTTTTTATTGAAAATGATCAAGAACCATGGTTTTCAGTGACTATAATAGTCAATAAAGATAGGAAATTAAATGTATATTTTGATTATAGAAACTGGCGAGAAAGTGAGTTTGGACCAGCAGATAGAATCAGCTATTTTGAATATAAGTATATTTGTAAAGAAAAGAAAAAAGAGGATATTGAGTTAATGTTAAAAATGAAGGAGTTTGAAGAAAGTCAAAAATAACCTCTTCTTGGAGTGAAAAAATTTTATTGTAACCTCAAGAAAAGCTACTCTAAGTATGATAAAACAAAATACTTATTGATGGCTAAATTTCACTATTTTAGACCAAAGTTTCTCCTGCTTCAGGGAAACTTTGGTCGTTTTGGTGTGCCTGACATGGATGCAATCTATAGGGGTGAAAGTCTCGAATTGTGAAGGCAGAAGTAACAGTTAGTTTAACGCAAGGGTGTCCATGGTGACGTGGAATCTGAAGGAAGCGAGCGACAAACTTCCGGTCTGAGGAACACGAACTTCATAGAAGGCTAGGTATCATTGGATGAATTTGCTAAACAAAACAAAGTCCTTTCTGCCAAAGGTGATACAGAGTAAATGAAGCAGATAGATGGAAGGAAAGGAACCGTTCAGTTTGTCAAAGACGTTAAGAATGGAGCGGTCTTGTTTTTAGATGGTGCCAAAGGTGGTTTCAAAAGACTAACCAGTCCAGATGGAAACTTTGCCTTTCCGATGAATGGGCCAAGGAATGTGCTAGATTCTCAGTTTGTGAACAATAACCTTAGTCATGTTATGAGTTCGGTAAGTAGAGTGGATGGTAAGGACTCTACTATGACGAAGGCGAAATTGGGAGAGGTTGAAGGAAGTAGGAAAAGTGATCATGTTATCTCTGATCAAGATAGGGAAAGGCTTAAAGGGTGGGCTTTTCCTCCGAGTGATGAGTTATATGTAAAATATAAACACGTATATGGTAATCCTGAATTTTTTAATCAGGAAACAGGAGACATAAATTGGCCAGGGACAAATGGTGATCCAAATATAGATGACTTTGTAAATGGGGAATTTGAAATTGAAACACTAGAACCGGGGAAAATGATTGATCGATATGGTAGTAACCCTGGTGGTCAGTATTTTTCTCCAGCAGGATCCAGCTATGAAAGTAGAGCGTTGCCACCTTTTATGTCAAAAGAACCATATACTAAGTATAAAGTTCTTAAAGAATTTGAAGTTAAGTCCGGTTTGATAGCACCATGGTTTGATGAGGTTGGGTATGGTATACAGTTCAATACAAGTTTGAAGATTTATGATGAACTAGGTAAGCCATACGATGCAACAGTCAAAAACTTAGAAAAGTTAAATTATATAGAGGCTATAAGTGAATAAGAAAGGACGATTAATTTGAATAGACAACAATTACAAGATATTTGTAGTGACTTAGGGATAAAGATTTTATTTAAGAATGGATGTATAAAAGAAGATAAAGGAGGATACTATCCTAGTTATAACCAGATAGAGAAAGAAAATGATGGTTGGTATTATTCTTTTATGAATTCTGAGACAAGACCACGCCCAGAGAGAGAAGAAGTAAAACAATTCAAAGATGAAAAAGAGGCAATTAAATATTTTTTTATTAAATTATTAGATGAGTATTTCCTTCATGATATATCTCGTACTCCCGTAGCAGATGTTAATAGTGTTAGAGAATTAGAACAGTTTTTTCATAGTATAGGTGTTCCTGATGAATATTATAGTTGTAGTGTTATTAGGCCTCAAGAGATGTATGGAGAAATTATTGATGATAAGATGAGGGTTAATTATATTGATAAAAACAATCAAAAGAAATTTTCTTCTCCTCTAGTAGATATAAAGAAAGGCTTTACTGCTTTGAGTAGAATAACGTATCGCTTATATTTGATAAAAGAGCTGGAGAAGCAGTATTTGAAAAGAAAGATGTTAACTGAAAGTTTTACTGATGATGATATATTAGTCTTTTTGATGTGAACTATTAAATCATAGGGATGATCCTCATGCTTAATTAGTAAATTATAGAAGAATTCACAGTGACGTCTCGAAATTTATACAAATACGATAGAAAAAATATTACTATAGGCTGTAGTTCTCTTTAATGTAGAAGGGGGCTACGGTCTTTTTTAAAAGGTAAGCGTAATACTTATCAGGTGAAGATAAATTCAGGAAGATCAAAGAAGCATACGATGCTTTAGAAGTAAAAGGTGATGTTACAGTTGTTTCGGACATGAAATATTTGAAGCCTGAAGCATTTGGATCTAACGGAAGGATGATTGTGGATTGGCCAGATAACATGGGGTTTGTCGAAGGAGAAATTAAAACAATAAATAGAAATAATCCCTTACCAAAAAGATGGGATAGAGTGGGGGGAAATGGGGGAGTTAATTTTACGTTGTTACCTGATAATGAAATTCCCTACACGTATGACCAGCGTGCCATTCCTTATTTAGAAAACCCTTCAGCAAGACATGTAGGAACTTTTGATAATGAATCTTATTTTGATGTGTGGATCTGAGTCAAATTTTCGGACACAAAAAAGTTAGTTCACTTTAATACCTATGCTCGAAGAAAACTTGTTTTATTTTGACGCTTGACAGGGTCCCTCCGCGGGCATGATTCTGTTGCCGAGAAACCAGATGCTCCGACATCGGCATCGCCAAAGGAGGCTATCATGCCCGCTACTCCCTATAAAGCTTGATTCACACATGTTAGAGAGTCGCTATGCGCATGCCCGAATGCTGTCTTCTACTTCTTGTGGAGTTCGATACCCGATACTTCCATGGATTCTTTTTCGATTGTACCAGCCTTCAATATATTGAAATAAAGCCATGTTAGCCGATTGATAGTTCAGGTATTTAACTTGATGGACTTCTTCTTTTTTCAAAATGGCGTGAAATGATTCAATACAAGCATTATCATATGGGCAACCTTTACGGCTAAATGAATGTTTGATCCCCTTGGAACGGATGGATTCTGCAAATTCTTCACTTGTATATTGAGAGCCTAAATCCGAATGAAAGATGAGCTCCTTTTTAGGAGATTGCGTTTCATACGCATGATTCAGTGCTTTTATCACTAGGTCTGTCGTCATCGTTTTTGAAAAGGCATAACCTATGATTTTCTTAGAATGTAAATCCATCACTGAAGCTAAGTAGCACCAACCATCTTTAATCGTATGGATATACGTAATATCTCCCACCCATTTTTCATTAATCGTTGTGGTGGTAAAGTCTCGGTTTAATAAGTTTCCTTGTTCTGTTACTTGGTGCTGACTAGTATAAGGGCGATATTTCCTTTGTATAATGGAGCGGATTCCAACTTTTTCATTAGCCTTTGAACTCTTTTTAGACTCACGGAAAATCCTTTTTTCGAGTTCCATATGAATTTTGGGTGCTCCGTACCGTTTTTTACTATCTGTATGAATTTCTATCATTTCTTTGGTTAGTTCCTTGTTCTCACGATCACGATTAGACTCTGTTTCATGTAGTGATTGATAATACGTACTTCTTGGAATATCTAAGACTTCACACAGTGCTTGTATAGGGTGTTGATCTTTATACTTTTCAATCGTAGCGGCTAACTCAGTTTTACTTACTTTTTCGCGAATATGGCCATAGCCTTTTTAATATTTCATTCTCCTCCTGAAGGCGGCGCATTTGTTTTTTTAATTGGATTAAATCGTCCGTCGTAACGGTCGAACCATCTTCTAAATCGATTGGAGAGAATCGTTTAATCCATTTATAAATCGTTACTTCAGACACGCCATATTCGCTACTTAGATTGCTTACTGAGTTGCCAGAATGATAAAGATTAACCACCGTTTTTTTGAAGTCTTCATTGAATTTTTTATTAACACCTTGGTTACCCATCAAGGACACATCCTTTCGTTTTTTATTATAGTCAATAATTAGAAAGCTTAACTAAGGTGTGTCCATGAAACTATACTAGCATCCGTGATTGATGCAATTAGAAGTGATGATTTAGAAACACTAAATAAAATAGTAGTGAATAATGGAAAGGACCCTATCTCAAATGTTACTTTTGATAGAATTCAATCAAGTTATATAAGTTTTCAGGAAGATTTACAAAAATCAATTGGAAATATTGATTCAACATATGGATTGGAAGGCACAGCTGCACCATGGGTAAACAGTATAAAAGGCGAAATTTTAATGGAGGGTGGGGCAGTACAAATTGTAACACCGCTAAATGCAGAGATATTAGAAATGATAGGGGTTATACCTAAATATTAAGGGGGCTATTCAAAAGTGAATAAGCAAGAGTTTATAAATAGATTTAAGAAGGAAAAATTGAACATGGGTGAATATATTATGGTGCTAGATAGTATAACAGATGAACCACTTGTAATGGGCTGTGTATTTGATGGTGATTTTTGGAAAATTTACGAAACCAGGGAAAGAGGGGGGCATTTTGTAATAAAAAAAATAAAAAGTGAAAATGAGGCTTTTGATTACTTCTATGAATTATTATTAGACAGACATAATTATTTGAATCAAAAATAGTAATACATAATATTAATCTATTAATTGATTTTGTGAATTTTATAGTATAGTTGGAAATCATGAAGTTATTTGTTGAAATTCTAATTATTTAATTATCTAATAAGTATCACTGCCACAATCAGGCTGTAGTTCTCTTTAAAGTAAAAGGGGGCTACGGTCTTTTTTAAAAGGTAAGCGTAATACTTATCAGGTGAAGATAAATTCAGGAAGATCAAAGAAGCATACGATGCTTTAGAAGTAAAAGGTGATGTTACAGTTGTTTCAGACATGAAATATTTGAAGCCAGAAGCATTTGGAGCTAACGGAAGGATGATTGTGGATTGGCCAGACAAAATGGGATTTGATGAGGGATCAATTACTGAAATTAGTAGAAAAAATCCATTGCCAGAAGGTTGGGATAGAATCGGTGGTAAAGGTGGAGTAGATTTCACTGTATTACCTGATGACGGTATCCCTTACACATACGATCAGCGTGCCATCCCTTATGTAGAAAATCCTTCTGCAAGATATGTAGCAACTTTTGATAATGAATCTTATTTTGATGTGATTGATGCTATTAGAAATGGGGATCTGGAAGAGTTAAATAAAATTGTAGTTTCTAAAAGTAAGATTATAGTTAATAGTTAACATCCACTAACCTAGACCAAAGTTCACTGTCGATTAAACAAGAACATTGGTCTTTTTGTTAAGACCCTCTTGTAACCTTATATTAAGTTATCAACCCAACAAACTGCCCGTTTAAGGAGTGAAGAGAGGAACCGTTCAGTTTGTCAAAGACGTTAAAAACGGAGCGGTCTTGTTTTTAGATGGTGCTAGAGGCGGTTTCAAAAGACTAAATAATCCAGATGGAAACTTTGCCTATGCGATGAATGGGTCACGGAATGTGCTAGATTCTCAGTTTGTGAACAATAACCTTAGTCATGTTATGAGTTCGGTAAATAGAGTGGATGTAATAGGAATAAAGTTAGAGATAAATATTCTACTGCAATAGATAATAAAGTCACAAAAGTTGATAAAGTAGAGTTGCCTGCGTGGATAGGAGTATCATTTAAAGATGGAAACTATAGAACTGTAATAACCAATGAGAATATAAGATTTTATAGAACATTCGGTGAAGGAGATCATGTAGCAAAGGTAAATGGTTCTTTTGCTCCTACTGTTCAAGCAGGAAATAGAATCAATGCAAAGGTTAATACTGCTTCAGTTCCAGAATGGAATAATGATAGACAATATGAAGCAGTTATAGAAGTTCTTGAAGGGGAATTTTTAAAACATAGGTAGAGTTGAGAAACAATATACTGAAACGGGTGTTCTACTAGAAGGTGATGGTGATCCAATATGGTTACCGTGGGATTGGTCATCAGAATGGATTAAAGAAATTAGGCTAGTTTCTAGTAGATACGGAGGATTATAAATGGACTTAAAACAACAGTTAATATCTCAAGTAACGGTAGTATTAGCCAAGCTTGAAAGGGACTATTTCAATGAGATATACCGTAGTGGTCTAATAAACTTAATTTATAAAAGATATAAAAATACTCTAGAAATACTTGAAAATAACGGAGATGTAAAAGGTATATTTATTAGTGGAGGTGTTAGAGCGTACTTAGATAGGTATAGTGATTATGAAAATCCATTATTAGAAGAAATGCATAAAGCAGAAAAATTATATGAAAAATTACGATCGGTTTAACGAATGAATTAATACCTGATGATATTTATTTATTAATAAGCTGTTTTCTATAAGATTGTTTTTTTTTGTAAAATAATATCATTTGTATGTTTTGAATTTTCTAGTAAAATTATTAAAACTGACAATAACAGGAGTGAAGAAGAATGAAAGTGGAGTATTTTATAGGAATTGTCCCTCCTGAAGAATATTTAGAACGAGTTGAGCTTTTTCAAAATAAATGGATTAAACAATCAGATGTAGAACCTCACATAACTTTGAAAGCACAAGGGGGGATTAACTCCAGATAAAAAATGGATAGACAAAGTACAGAAAGTGTGTGAAACTTTCAAACCTTTTCATGTGTCATTAAATAAGCCAAAGTATTTTGGAGATAACATTTTATATTTGAGTGTTAACTCAAATAATTTACCCAAATTGCATCAAGAAATAGTGCAAGAAATTTCACCGTCTGAAGACTTAATAAAACAGTATTTTGAACTCGATGCCTTTATACCTCACTTAACTCTGGGGATAGAACAATACGGAGGAAACATTTCCACTGGACTCTCTAAAAAAGAACTAAAAGAAATGGAAAGATTAGCGGACAAAGAATGAACACCATATCCCAACTTTGAAGTGAATTTTATTAGAGTATATGAACTAAACATTGAAAAACAAAGATATGAAAAGTATATCGATATCTCTTTAAACAATTGACCTTACTATAGTGAGGTTTTTATTATGCACTTCTCAACACTTGGACGGTTGTATAGTTGGATTTCTGACACGCTGTTTTTGGCGTTTACACACGCATACCATAACCTTAAATATTTCAATCAGGAAACGGGAGACATAAATTGGCCAGGTGCAAATGGTGATCCAAATGTAGATGGTTTTGTAAATGGGGAATATGTAATTGAAACACTAGAACCGGGGAAAATGATTGATCGATATGGAAGTAACCCTAGTGGCCAGTATTTTTCTCCAGCAGGATCCAGCTATGAAAGTAGAGAGTTGCCTCCTTTTATGTCTGAACAACCATTTATATAAAATCTTAACCTCATTAAATCCTTTAAATGGGCGTTTAAGTATAGAGAAACGGCATCACTACTAAATTTGAACAATTTTTGTCTATATATCATGATATAAAGGATTACCGTCCCGTTTGTCGAAATATTCACTTTAATCCATTATAGAAGCAAGACTATTGAAAATTGCACAATTGATATAATACGCATTATGAATTTAGAATATTATCAATTTTAAATAAATTAATCGCCTATACAGAAATATGTAAATTTTTTTTATAAGTTGGAGGGGTTTTATGGAAGAACACTTACTTTATCATCAATATATGAAACCTAATTCAGAATTTTTCGGAAAATCCAATGTGACAAAGAAAGATAATAGCTATGAATTAAAAGAGCTTCCTACTAATTATGAAGTGATCTCAGAAAATAATTCTGATTGGATATATTATCATCCTAAGGATTCAGTACTTCCAGAGCAAGGATGGAAAATACATGTAACCTCTTCATTTGAAGATGCACAGGCCATACTTAATAAGGTTGGCCATTTATGTATAGATAAGATGGTTGGGTTCAAGCACCTGAAGGATCAGCAAAGCTTTATGAAGATGAATTCGAAAAATGCAAATCGAGCTACCTCTGGAAAGTTTATTACCATCTATCCTATTAATAATGAAGTCTTCGTTGAACTATTAGACACCCTCTCACTATTGACAACATCTTTTAAGAAAGGACCTTATATTCTTAATGATAAAAGGTGGAAAAATAGCAATATATTTTACAGATATGGCGCGTTTAAAAGTATATTAAATGAAAAAGGCGAACATTGTATTAGAGATAAGCAAGGTAATTTAATTAGAGATCAAAGAGTTCCGTTTTATCAAGTTCCTGACTTTGTAAAAGATTTTGATGATTATCTTCATACCTTAAATAAGTGTGAAGAGCCAGAAACCAAAGAAGACAGTAATTTAGAGAGATACCAGATTGAAACTGCACTTAGTTTCAGTAATGCTGGCGGGATCTATTTGGCCACTAGAAAAAAAGATAATTTAAAAGTTATTATCAAAGAAGCTAGACCTAATGCGGGTTTAGACGGGATGAAAAAAGATGCCTTAGAAAGGCAAAAAATCGAATACAATGCTTTGAAAACTCTTAAAGACGTACCTGGAGTTGTTCAATTAATTGACTATTTCAAAGAATGGGAACACTATTTTTTAGTAGAGGAATTTATTGAAGGAAGTGATTTAAGGCAATGGCTTTCAAAAGAATTCCCTTTTTTCAGAGGAGGTAACCATCTAAGTTTTCATGCTGAGAAGGTCAAAAAAATTGTGTCACAACTGATGATTTTGGTAGAAAAAATGCATTCTAATGGGATAGCTATGGGTGATTTACAACCAACAAACGTTATGGTGACGGACGATTTAACTGTTAGCATAATAGATTTTGAAACTGCTATGTCTATTGATTCTCAAGACAAACCCAATATGGAGACAATTGGATTTTCCTCTCGGGAAATTAAGGTTAGTGGAGCAAGAGACTGGTATGGATTGAAGCGGTTAATACGGTATTTAGCACTTCCAGTTTTATCTTCTGAAGATTTAGAAATATATTTACAAGACAACCACCTCAACTGGATTAAAGAAAATTATGAAGAACCCTTTTATAAATTCATAGTAGCATCACAAGAAAAATGTAATGAGAAAATGAAACATTTTCAAGAGGATCATTTTAAAGAAATCCATCTTTCTTACCGAACAAGCGACTTTAACTTGACGTCTATTACTAATAAGTTGATAAGAGGAATTGAAAATAATTTAACAAAGGATGAAAGATTCATTAACGGTGACATTCGTCAGTTTGAGATGGAATCAGGGAAATTTAACTTTTTATCTGGAGGTACTGGTGCAGCCTTTACACTTACTAAAAATAAATCTAGCACTTATGAAGTAGATAACTGGATTAGCAACTATTTGTTAAATAATCTGCATACGATTCAAGAAAATGGGCTGTTCACTGGAAAAGCAGGAATCTTTGCGTTACTTTATGATAAAGGATATGAAGAAATTGTATTTAACGAGTTGAAATATTTAAAAGATACTACTAACAAAACGGATATTTCATTACGGTCAGGTCTTTCAGGTATAGGTTTATTTGTAATTAGTTTGTATTTGGAGACGAAAAATACAGAATATTTAAAGTTAGCAATGGAAATAGAAGAATGGATTGAGAAAAATAGAGTTCAAGGTAAACCGCTTAAAACTAATGACTGGATGGCGGTTGATATTGGCGCAATTGATGGATTATCTGGTGTATCTTTATTCTATTCAGCACTTTATTCTTCTACAAATAATAAAAAGTATTTAGAAAAAGCTACGTTTTTTCTAAAAGAAGATTTAAAATCAACAAAAAAAGACGAATTGATCGGTGTGTTACAAACGATTGATAATAGGAATCAACTATTGCCATACCTTTCCGGAGGGACTGTTGGAGTTGCAATTGCCATTTGGTTTTTAAACCATGTGAGTGGTCAAAATCTATTTATAGATGAAATGGACTCCATTATAAAAGTATCTAAAATAAGATGTACAATCAGTGGAGGTTTATTTGACGGAGCAGGAAGTTTTCTATTAATTCCTCCTTTAGTGAAAGACCAACAAAAAAAAGAGGAAATTACTAATAATGTTGTAGAATTAATGAATCTTTTTTTAATACAAAAAGACGATTTTTATGTATATCCTGGGCAATTTTCCTATAGATTATCTGATGATGTTTATACAGGTAGCTCAGGAATAATTTTGGCTTTAATGGGAGTAGTAAAAGATAATCCACTTTATTGGCTCCCTTTGGTCAATTCAGATGAATTTCTAGCAAGAACCCAATCTAAAAACAGATCAAAAGTCAATGCAAAAGGATAATGACCTATTCATCTAAGTATACATAGTTGAAGTTTCTCGATATAAAACATAATTTTACTTCAATATAAATGTAATCAGGTTATATTTTTGTGAAATGATGCTGTGTTGAAATTGTAAAAGTTGGAACAGGAACCTGATGATAAAGAACTAGCAACCGAGTCTATTCCTATAAGAGGTTGTTCAAAAAGTCCTAAAAAAATGTCGGTTGAATAACGTTGTTGGTTTGCTTTTCCGCTCCTCCGACGCACAGGAGGTGCTAGCGCAGGTGTTAGCTCTCGCGACGTGGCTGTACTTAGCCTGCGTTCCATAGAGCAGACCGCCCCGTTCTTGTCTAGCTTCAACCCTTACACCCTCGAGGTCATAAGTCACTGAGAACAAAAGATAAAGAACACCTTTCTTATCTCCGCGCCTTATGCTTGTCGGGTGTGAGCAAAGGGTTTCAGCTTTTCTATTCAGCGTCCTTTTTCCCCTACTTTTTGAACACGCACTATAAAAACATTTTAAGTGGTCAATGAAAGGAGGTGAAAGAGATGAATACGGTATTAGAATTGCAAAAATTAGCAGATGACACTGAAGGTAAAGGACAATCAGTGGATATACTCAAAACAATATTAACGAGATTAATAACGAAGGATTCTGAATGACATTCATTCGGTACTCTTAACTGAACCATTGTCGTAACGATGTGGATTACGGAATATAAAAAGAGATAAAATTAATTGATTTTTCTGAAGTATACACATCCAATACTTACTCGTTCTAGGATATCTAGTTTGAGAAAACGATAGTTGGAATTGGCGAAATAGTAACTGAAAGTCAGTTGCAGCCAGCAATTTAACACAGGGGAAACTCCTTGTGTTTTTTTTTTTATTTAGTATTCAACTAAACATAAGCCTTTTTGATGTGAGAGGAATCATGCAATTTGTCAAAGATGTTAAGTGCGGGGGAAACGTAAAAAGACCCCCCACCTTTTAAGAAGATGAGAGTTGCATTATGATTTAAGTAAGCTTTTTAAAGACACGGCAATGGATTGGGAGTGAAGATGACCAAGGCATGACCTTGTCCATTTCATTCGGATCTTGTGTGTTGATATTTGGTAGTGTTTCAAAGAGATACGTGAGGGAAGCGAAAGGATTTAATTGATTCTCTTTAGCGGTCTCAACTATACTATAAATAATGGCACTCGCCTCAGCTCATCTTGGGATGTTAGAGAATAACCAGTTCTTTCTTCCGATCACAAACGGTTTGATGGAACGCTCCGCTCGGTTATTATCGATTTCTAATCAACCATCTTTTAAAAAGCACGTGAGCTCATCCCATTGGTTTAAACAATAGAAAAGGGCTTGTCCAAGTTTACTTTTTGGCAAGACTTGTTTTTCTTTTTTTTTGAGCCATGCTGAAAAAGCCTCTATAATGGGCTGACTTTTTTCTAGGCGCTTTTTGTATCGTTCTTTCGGACTTACCTCCTTCAGCTTACCTTCAATCACATAAAGTTGCTGAATAAGCTGAAGTCCTTCTTTGGTCGCGACCATTTTTGAAGAAGCGGATGACGGTAAGGCTTTAAGTGCCTCGTCGAATTTTCGGCGCGAATGAGCCCAGCACCCTATAAGCGTCACTTCTTTCTTATTTAAACGACCACCTACTAAAGTCGTTTCTTACGACTGGAGTCATATGAAAGTCCATTGCTTACGCAAACTGAACTTAGAGTGAACTCATTCTTCAATCCTAAATATTTCATCCTTTCCTTCATTTACTTTTTAAACATGCACTTAAACAATTTTATTCTCCTATCACACCCACTAATTCATTTTCATTACACTTATTATTTTAAGGGATTCAATCTATTCAAAAAAATCTCCTTCTTATTGAACAATTTTTATATTATTCTGTGACAACCGTACAATCAACCTTCAGATTCTTACATAATATAAAAAGAATCTTTAAAATCAATTATTTAAAAAGGAGTATGAAAATGACAATTTCGTTTTCTAGTGGCCCCATTAATAATGCCAGCTCTTTATTCAATTCTGTTGAAGTAAGAATCAGAAACACTGATGCGATAAGTCAAGCAAATGTAACGGTTAGATTTTTTAATGAAAGTACTTCCCCTGAGACGTTGATTAGTTCGAATTCAATTCTTATTAATGCTTTAAGTACTGAAAGTGTCTCATTTAATCCAGTGGGATTTTCTTCATTTTTAATCGAGATTGAAGTAAGCCTTGTCAATCGTAGTGATGTAATAACTGCTACAGCTGTTCAACCAACGGCAAGCCTATTTATAGGGTCTACTTTTGTTGAATATGAACGATTCCTCGTTGTTAATCCGAAGCAACTACAAACTATCGAGTATCCTGAATCACCCCAATTGAATTTATTTGTTCCTGATACAATCAATTGTAAAGGAGTCGTGACTGGAGATGTAACATTAGATGGTGTACCCCAATGTGGGATTAGTGTATCTCTTTCATCAAATACAACCGATGTTTCTTTTTCGCCGAATCCTGCGATTACTGATTTAAGTGGGAGTTTTACTACTAACATCATTATAGATTCTTCTAGGCCTACAGCGACAGCATTAATTCAAGCTTCAGCACAAGTAGGGAATCAACCCATTCAAACAGTGGCTGTGACGAACCTTTTTTGTGGGTTTATTATATACACAGCAAATTCTCAGATTCCATTTGGTAATAATATTTCTGTTGTTGATGGATTAACCAATACTGTCATAGAGACGGTTACAGCAGGGTTAATTCCAAATGGAATAGCAACCGATCCATTTACAAAAAGAGTTTATGTTTCCAACTCAAACTCTTTAGATATTTCTGTACTGGACGGAAACACAAATACAATTATTGATACCATTAGTATAGGTGAATCTCCTGGTTATCTAACTCTGTCAACAAACACCACCCCGACAAAACTATATGCACCCCTGTTTGGTTCAGAAGAAGTATCAATTATTGATACAAATACAAATGAAATTGTTACCACACTATCAATTGGATCTGGACCAAGGATCCCTTCAACAAATCAACAAACGAATCGCGTCTATATTCCTAATATTAATGATAATAATATAACCATTATTGATGGGGATACGAATACGTTAGTTGGTACGATAACGGTAGGGAACTCTCCGTTTGGGGTAACTGTATTAGAGACGACCAGCCCACCTAAACTGTATGTTACAAACAGTAGTGATAACAATGTCTCCGTTGTGGATTTGAATACGAATATGATTATTACTACTATAGAGGTTGGTATGAATCCTCAATCTGTTCGAGCTAATCAAACAACAGAATTTGTTTATGTAGGCAATTTTGATGATGATACACTGTCTATCATTGATGCAAATTCCGATACGGTTATTTCAACATCAACCCTTGGCTTTAATCCCGTTTTTATAGACATAAATGAACAAACCAATGAGTTGTTTATATCTTTTATTCCAAATTTACTCGGGGTATTTGACGCAGACATTAACCAATTAAAGGACTTGATTATAGTAGGTCAAGGAGTCAATTCCGTAGCAATATTAATGTGTTAAAAAAACTTCAACAAAGGAACCGCTGTTTATTCACACAAAAAACCATTTAATGTAAACTAGAAACCATTACCCGTTATTGTGGATCTTAATATCTATTCTTGTCAGTCAAAAGTTTTCATTATTAAAAAGCTTTCAGATCTTCGTCAAAAAAGATTCTATTTGTGCGTGTTCAAAAAGTAAAGAAAAGGACGCTGCATAGAAAAGCTGAAACCCTTTGTAAGTCTCTCATCTAAGTACAGTGACAATAATAAGCCACTATTGCTTCCGATTAAACTGGATCGCTTTTTTTGAAATCTAACAGGACTCTCTTAGAAAGTTATAGAGATAATGAAAATGAATTACTAGAAGAACTACACATAGCAGAAAGGTTATAAGAAAAAATCACAAATAATGAAAGCTGAAAACGAAATCACTTCTCTTAAAAGTGATTTCGTCTTACTGTATTAGTCCTTTACAACAATGGCGATTTCGTTCCTGAATAAAGCAAACAAAGGTTGTGCAGTGCCCGTGTGCAGCCTATATAGAGAAGTTTTGCATCTTCTTCTGTTAAGGTGTAGTGATCATGATCTACGTCGGTTATTAAGACAGCATCAAATTCCAACCCTTTCGTTAAATAGATGGGGATGATGGAAATGCCACCTTCATAATTGGATTGATCGGCTGTAATTATTGTTGCATCAACACCTGCTTCATGAAGACCTTGATGCAAAAGTTCGCATTCTTCTTCTGTTCTTCCCACAATCGCGATCGTGTTAGCTTTGTCCTTCTGAAAATCTTCAATTATATTAAGCACCGTTTGTATACGATTAGTTGTAGTTGTTTTAAGTACGTTAACTTCGTCTCCGCTACGGAATACGGGTACAGCTAAATGTATAGGATTTATTTTAGAAATAATGCTATTGGCAAATTCGATAATTTCCATCGTGGATCGATAACTTTTGTTTAGTTCAAAATATCCTTGTTTACTTTCTTCGCCAAAAAGTTCAAGGATTTCGGACCAGTCTTGAATTCCTTGATAACTGTGAATCCCTTGTGATAAATCGCCTAAAATCGTAAAGGAATTTTTTCTCGTCATTTCTTGTAAAACGGCTACTTGAAAAGGCGAAAAATCTTGCGCTTCATCAAGGACCACATGGTGGAATCGGTTCTTTTTTTCAATTCCATTTAAATAATTGTGAATATAGACGAGAGGTGCAAGGTCTTCAACGTCTATCAGTTTCTTTTTCAACAGTGAATTCGTCTTTTTTCGAATCGTTTCTGGTATTCTTTTATACACTTCTGCTGGAATAAAATCTTGTCGTTTTGACAGAAAAAGTTGTTGATAAAAGGATAAAGATGAATGAATGCTCCAAGTCTTTATATAGCTTCTTAAAGATTGATTGGCTTTTCATTTCACTTTTGTTTTGACCTTTGGATCAGCGATATGGTTGATTTCTGCCTCGATCCATCGTTTTATTCGAGTGATGACTCTTTCTGTCCGTTTAGTTAAAGGATAGGATTTATATTCTTCGTAAAACCAATGATGAATGGTTTCCTTTTTTAGCGTTTCGTGCTCGAGTCCAGTGAAATCTTGATTCGGAACCATGTGCTTTTCATAAAATTTGAGGCAGCTTTGAATGTCTCTTAAAAATTGGTTTGTTCCTTTGTATCTACCGGGTGTTTGCTCATCAATAGTCGGTCTGGAAGAATGAAGAGAAAACCATTCTTAAAGCTTTTCTTTATGGTCTGTAAACTTTACCTCATGATTAAGTGTGTTTAGAGCCCAGCTTGTAAAAGTTGTTTGCTGAATATCGCCAACGCCAAGTTCAGGAAGAACGTTTGAAATGTAATCAAGAAACATGCTGTTAGGAGCAAAAATAATCATTTTTTCTGCTCTTATCTTTTCACGATATTGATAAAGTAAAAAGGCTAAACGATGAAGGGCAACGGTGGTTTTTCCACTTCCAGCCACTCCTTGAATCACAAGAGGGACACTGAGAGGGGATCGAATGATATCGTTTTGTTCAGACTGGATAGTGGCAACGATATCTTTCAAACGATTATCTTTATGCTCCTCTAACTTGTAAACGAGAAATTCATCACTACCCGAAAAATTATTTTCTCCTTTTACATACGTATCTACGACACGATGAAGCTCTTTTTCCCTAATGACAATATTTCGTTTTAATAAGATTATCCCTTCAATGATTCCTTCGGGTGAGGAGTAGGATGCAATTTCGTCTCCTCCAGAGAAGGAGTAAAACAAACTTGCCACCGGGGCTCTCCAATCAACAATGAGTACATTCCCTGACTCTTCATCAGAAACCCCATTCTTTCCTATATAGAGGTTTTCAGCTACAGCCTGCATGTCTTCGAGAAAATCAAGCCTACCAAAATAAGGTTCAGAGAGAGAGATGCGTAATTTTTGCCGGGTGGTTTCCCGAGCGTATTCCAATGCTTGTTCTGTGATGTCACTTCCATGATAATGAGGGATAGAGTTGAGTGTATGAAGCTGGCGGTCAATCTCTGCAGCGATTTTCTTGAGTTGCTGCTTCTCCTCATGGAAGGCACTTTGATTCTTTTTAGTCAAGATCAGTTACCTCCTTTTGAGAATATTCGCCAATAATTTTGTTGCAGGTAAAATACGTTATCATAGATAGAAAGGTTTGGCAAGGGTGGGGAGATAGTATCGTTATATATACAAATGGTGGTGATCATGTGGGGAACATCCATGATCATTCGGTCGGTTATTCAGTTTTCTATACTGGGTAAAGGGAGATTTTCGGGAAGAAGACTCAATATAAGAAGAAGTGAATAAAAACCCTCAGATTGATTAAATCCCAAATGAAAGGATCTAAAAAGGGAAACTAATAGAATATGTCGAATTTAGTAGCAACACTGAGTATAGAAACCAAATTTGAAAGATTGTGAGGGATGGAAAATGGGTGAAAAATTAAAAGACATTTTAAAAGAGTTGAAAGAAATAAAACAGGATGTAAAGGTGGTAAAGACTGCTACTGAAAGATTTAACAAAGAAGAAACAGAAGAAATCAACTTGAATGATGGTAATAAACAATCAGAATCCGTGAATATTGAAAAATTAGTGACTGATTTTCTAGAACAAAACAATAAAATGCTGATTGATTATATCGATAGTAAAACAGATGCCCTTAATAAACGTGTATTTCGTTTAGAACGTGAGATTGAGAGGCTGAAACGATTACAATCAGAGTCAAAGGCAGATCATGGTGATGAAAATTAATAGGAAGTCCCAACTAATAGGGGGGATAGTTGGACTAGCTTGTATTAGAACTATTAGAAACGTATATTGGAAAAAGGAGATGGAACGATGGCACGGTGTACAAATTGTAACTATAAGTGGAAGGTAAAAGAAATATGGTCATTAGGTTTTTCAAAGGACGGCAAAGAATGTCCAAGTTGTCATCATAAACAGTATATATCCCAAAAAACGCAACAGATTTTCACTTTAGGTTATTTCAGTTTGATTTTTGTTCTAATTCTCCCGTTTTTTATTAAGCTGAGTGATAAGGATGAGCCGATGGTGTAAGTAGACTTATTTTATTCGTGAAAGTCAAAGTAGAGATTGAAACAGCTGATATGCACTACAAAAATACTTATATCTCCTTTTATATAATATCTTTTTATAAAATTTATTAAAATATTTTTGATAAAAAAGGGACATCCTATGGATAGATATCCAATAGGATGTCCCGAATAATCATGACTCAGGATCATAGGTACCTTGCTTTTCAATATTCTTTGCTTCCACATCATAATCAGAAAAAAGTACAATACCTGTAGTGAAAATAGACAACGCAAAAATGGCAACGATAATTTTTTTCATTTTACCAACTCCTTCATTTTTAATTGTAACTTCTCTTTAAGTTTTACAGGTAATTCAGCTAAATGTAAATCACCTTTACTTAAATAATTTTTTACGGCAATATCTAAATACCCTTCTTTTTTGGTTTCTCCAAATTCTATCAATCCTCTAATTGTAATTATAGTATTATCATTATATTTTGAGGTGTCTATTTCATTTACGATCTTTTCAGCTAATTTAAAATCTAGTTCTAAACTTTTTAACATGGCTAGATGTGCTTTACTTTCATTTGAAATTTGTTTTTCATCTAGTTTTCCATTTAACAAACCAAGTAAATCAGTCGTTCTTTTAGTTGCCAATAATTCCTCTTCTAGTCCTAAATGTTTATAAATTTCATAAGATTTCATCAAATAATCTTTGCAAGTTTCATAATCACTATATAAATATGATTGTCCTATATAGAAATATGCCATAGCCTTAAATCTTGGAGTTATGCGATGATCCGCTATTAAAGGTAGACCATTTTCTCTAGCTTCAGTGTATTTCTTTTGTTTAACTAATGCACGTATATAGTAAACATTAACTCTATCTATAAAACGAGGACTTGGTAAGTCATTAATATCTAAATTTTTCAAGTCATTAAGAAGTTTTTTAGCTTTTTCTTCAACTTTATCAATTTGAAAAGTATTGAATCTATAAACAATCTCAATATACTCTTTCAATATTTCTACATGCGGATGGCCCCAGTTGATCGCTTTTGATTCTGCGTAAGTGTCCGTGAAACTGAGTTCTCTTGTTCTTGTCATCATCAGTAACTCATAAAGTCTTGTTACCTTTGACATTTCATGCGGTTTTTCTTTGCCGATTTCGATTGCTTTTCTCATAGCTTCAAAATAATCTTTTTCGTAACAGTAGTCAAGGACGTCTTTAATATGGGAAGATTTTAGTCCTTCTTTTGTTACGTAGTCTTCAATGGTAGTCCACTCTGGATCATCTTTTTTTGCGTATAGTTTGTGGTATCCTAAGATGGCGTTTAATGACGTTTGTGGTTGCCCTTCTTGAATGAATTTAATTGTGTTAGCTACAGTGTTTTTTGTCACACCTATTTCGTCAGCAATGTCTTGATAGCTTCGCTTTCTTAGCTGCGAGTCTTCTTGTATTTGCTCTACGATCTCCGTCAGCTTCAAATTGTCCCATTCCCCTCTTGTTTAAATTTTCTGATAAACAAATTGTACCATAAACATACATAGATTTGAACATAAACATTTCTTTGTATGATAACTCTAATTGAGCAAAAATCAATACAAAAATTACCAACAAAAATGAAATGACAAGTACCCTAGGCAACTAAAAGCTCTTTTTTAATCTTTTCAAGTTCTTCTCCTTGAGTTGCTTGATCATATACAAACCTAATGATGCTACCAAACTTTTGATTCCTGATTTCATGGAGAGCTTCGCAAAATTTTGTGCCTTTTAAAAGGCTTGCGAAAATATAGGTGAAGTTTAAAATTGTCCAATATCTCAAGATCGCTTTTTCACTGCGAATCTGATATCCATCAAAACCTAACGATCCTTTTATTTGTTTAAAATACGTTTCAATTGACCATCGTTTGGAGTAGTAGTCTAAGATTTTCTTTGTGGATAGCTGTATATCTGTACATAGGAAGCTGCGTACGTTTTTAGGCTCCATTGGTTCGCCTTCTTTGAAGCAAAGCAATACAACACCAAGCTCTAAATCATTCAGTTTTCCTTCGTAACGATAGACTCGATAGGTTTCATCACCAACGGTCACAAGGTCGGTTTCTTCCATTGAAATATCGGGAACAAACTGTTTGATTTGTTTTCGCTCGCCTTTTGGAAAAAGATGCGATTGCTTCTAAGAGCTCCTATCGTATGAATTCCTTTCCCTAGTCCAGCTTCAATGATACGTTTAGAGGTATACCAACTATCACAAAGGATATTGGTTGATACAGTTCGCTTTACATAAGAGTCAATCATATCAACGGCCATTTGAATTTTACTCTTTTCTTTCGATTGGTTATATAGGGCGAAATCATAGGGATACGCTAAATCCCCGCTTTGCATCATCATTCCAACGACTTGATGTCCGTAAACAGGTTTTCCTTCTTTGTGACAAAAATGGTACTGACAAGATTCAATAGGAGACTGAGCCTGTGACGAAGGTTTGGTCTTTTGTCCGATGGTGTCATCAAAGAGAAGGAATACAGGTTCCTTTTGTTTTCTTGCGTTTTTGTGAATGGTTTGGGCGGTTTTTTGTTTTGTAATTTGATTTAAATAGGTTTCGTCCCAAGCACCTTTATTTAAAAAATAGCTTAATGTTGTACGATGTTTTTTACAAAAGCTTAGCGCATGAATTTGCGATATCTTTCCTGTGAAACCGAAACTCAGCATCCCATCAATCATAGAAACAAGATGGTTCATAGACGGCTTGGAAAAATAAAGTGGTAAACGCCATTCCTCTAAAATATTGTGGATTTTTTCTTGATGTGATAATCTAGTCATTGGACATGAACACTCCTTGGTTAGGGTTATGGTGTTGGAGCTTTAATTTTAATCCAAGTTAGTGGTCATGTCTTTTTCTATTTAATTTAATGGGATTTTTTTGATCTGAATTTGCTCATTTAAAGATATATAGATGAAACAAACATGTTAAAACAAAGTTTAATCGAGGGAAATATTTCTTTAAGACATAATGGGATTTTAATTGATTCAGATTTAGAGGTATTGCAATTATATCTTCCTATGAGCCTCAAAACAAAAATCAAGAAGAAAGCTGAGCAGGATAACATAACGATGGATGAGTTGATGTTAGAACTTGTACAGAAAGAATTTGGCCAGTAATTTAGGTTTATAAGTTAATGCATTTTTCTAATTAGGTTAGAGACGTAAATACAGATTGGTTCTAGATCAAAATATTAAAGATACTACTAATCTTCTTCTATAAGTTAGTACTTACATACCGAGATAAATAAATAGGCTCAAATCGATAAAATTGATAATTCAATTGTTGATGCAACTATAGATAATACTGGTGAAATGGTTAAAACTTTTTTTGAAAAATAAAGAGAGAAATTATATAATGTTATTATATTACTTATAAAGTATGCCGCAGTTATAGGTTCGAATCCTATACTCCTCGCCAAGAAAATAAACATTGCTTTTAGTAGCGAATGGTGGATTTTTGGTATTTTTCTCGCTAATCTAATATCAATTGCTATGACTAATTTATGGGATCTTTTCATTATGAAAAAGGAGATGACTGCAATGTTAATTCTTAGCCTATTTACGTCACTAATAACCTTAGCGGCTTCCGGGGAGTTAGTTTAATTGGTAAAACGGTTGATATAGGAAACCAAGGTTATTAGTTCAACATGGGTCTGCCGAAAGAAGAATCCCCAAAAAGGAAGTTTGGAAAAGTAGATCGTTTTTCCTCACTTCCTTTTTTGTATTTATGGCGTTCTTCTTAAAAGTACTTTCCTTAAATAAGAAGTATCAATTTATTCTCTTGAACCTTCAATTAAAAAGAGAGCATCTTCCTTAAGAGGTATCTTCGCTTATTTCTCCTTAGATTAAACGATTAAAGTTATATGATGAAAAAGTTCATTTGCATCGGACAAAGAACATAGTAGGATATAGAAAATATTAATTTTGGTATATGGTATATAAACTTTTTGAAAAATGGTTAATGTAATACTAATTACTAGAACTAGCAGTTAGGAAGATTTCCAGACAAATTTTCCTGAAATAACTCCTTTAAATGTTATAATTTACATGGTGTTTTATCCTAGAACCTACACAGTAGGAGTGGATTACAGCTGACAAAAAGGCATAAGTAAGCCTAAGTTGGATAGAAATCATTCGTGTGGATAAGGAAAGGATTATTTTACCGTTTTTCATATTCAGTTTTTCAGAAAGTCAATTTTGTGTGTTAATAGCACACGAAAAGTGAACCACATGACAACAAAAAAATTAGCCACTCAAAGTTTGTGAATTCTTTTTATGAAGATACAAAGGACGGCTTTATTTGGAGAGGCGGGCATGATACCTTTGTTAGGGTGCGAATCTCTTCCTACTCGCACGTAGTCGCAGGAATTCATGCCCGTAGAGGCTCCATGTCAAGCCTAAAAATGGAGCAAAATATTTCTCTCTAAAGTTTGTGAAATAGGCTCACTAAAGTGGCTCAAATTTTTTTTGCGAAGTGGCTCAATTTTTAATTGCGAAATACATGTGTGAGCATGGAGCAGATTTAAAATATTACTAAATTATAAAGAGGTGATAAAATGGAAGATTGTTTATTAAGTGAGCTTAAGAAACTAAAGGAATCCTCAAAGGAAGCTGTGGAAAATACAGATTCATTTAATAGCTTTAAACAATATATGCATATTACTAGGAAAGTAGAAAAAGAATTAAGTACATTGATTAACAAGGTTAAGGAGTCAGATGAAAATCATTTGATCCTAGTTTGTGGAAGCGTGGGGGATGGTAAATCTCATTTGCTCTCTTATCTTAAATCTAAAATTGATTATTTATCTGACTACTTCTATATACATAATGATGCTACAGAAAGCAACGCACCTAATAAAACATCAATGGATACATTATCTGAGGTTCTTAGTGATTATACAGACGAAGAGTTACGTAGGAAAAATCCTAATAAAAGTATCTTATTAGCAATTAACTTAGGAACACTCAATAACTTTTTAAAATCAAAATATGCTGATAAGTATAGTTGTTTACATAATTATGTAAGTGATAAAAATATACTTAAACCTAAAATAGAAGGGAATTCATTTGAGCGTGATAGTTATTTTCAATTTGTGAATTTAAGTGATTATCAATTGTTTTCTTTAACGAGTAATGGCCCAATATCTCACTTTATGGAAGGATCTTTGGATAAGTTGACAAATGAATCTATTCAAAACCCTTTTTACCAGAGTTATATTAACAATTGTAAAAGTGGATGTACTGCTGCAAAGACTTGTCCAATTAAATACAATTATGAATTACTAATGCAAGATAAAGTAAAACAAACAATCATTAAGTATATTGCTGAACTTATTTTAAAGTACAAAACAATCATTTCTTCTAGAGCTTTTTTCAACTTTTTATATAACATAATAGTTGATAGTGATATTGATCAGATTGCAGATAAGGATAATCTCGAAAAATATCTAGAGAAAATTAGTTCTGGTCAATACCTGTCTGCTTTATTACCCAATCTGTTTTTTAGTTTCGGAAAACACTCGGATAGATTTAAGAATATTTCCCTAATTGATCCAGTAACTAAGAGATCGGAAACATTAGATACCTTAACAATTACTTTCTTTAATACAACAGATATTTATAAAATCTTTAGTCAGTACATAGAGAAGCGAGTAATAAATAATGAACCTTTTGTATTAGCAATAAATAATATTTCCAAAGAAGAACGGGAGATAGCATTAAATACTCTTATTCGGTTTTATACTTTCACTCCAAAAGAAAGTACAAACTCTCTAGAAATAAATGATCTTATATACAACAAATACCTTTCAAACTTATTTTATTGGAATAATGGTAATATAAAGAATCTAAAACAGCTTTATACAGAGGTAATTGACAGTATTTATGAATGGAATGGCAAAAGTGAAACCGGCACTAGAATGATTAATATTAATCCTGGAAGAAATCAGTTAAAATATACAATAAGTCAATCAGTAAACATAAAGCAGTTCGTTAAAAACCTAGATAAATCTAATCAAGAAATTTTAGATAAATTTTTGCCATACATGATACTTAAATTCATAATTTCTGGTAATGAAAATGCCGTACTTTCAATTAGAATAGACTTTCCGTTATATCAATTATTAATGAGAATTAATGAAGGATATAGGCCAAACAAACAAGATAAAAATAATTACGTCAATTTTGTATACTTAATCAATAATATTTTAGAATATAGTAATCAAAAAGAGGTATTAACCATTACAGAGAAAAGCGGAAATAATTCAAAAAGTTTCACTATTTTATTTGACGAAGACTTTGGGTACGAGTTTAAGGAGAAGTAATTATGGAATATAATATTATTAATTACAATCAAATAGAAAAAATCTTTAGATTCAAAGAAAATGAGCATAAGACAAATTTACGTCTAATACATCATACTGGTACTAAATTTAAATTATTACCTTATACAACACAAAATAATAAGGTCGAAAGCTTTTGGGGAATAACAGGTGCTTTTTCAAGAGAAATTACAGCTAAAAAGACTGGTACTTTTGATAAACAGTCAATTTTTAATAAGGTACTTTCGATTGTTTCTAATTCGAGTAAGAATAGGGGTTTATTATTAAGTGTAATTGGAGAGATATTTTTTGATGAAAAGGATGAATTAATAATAGCTCATCCTCAATTTTTCAACTATATATCTTCTGATAAAAAACAATCGGAAATTGGAAGGTTTTTAGCAAGTATCTTTTCGACTCAAGAAATAAGAAATAATTTCTTAAACGTGTATAAAAATCCGCCCAAAAATGTACTGCTGAAATTACTCCATGATTCACTACCTAAACTTGAAGAGGAATCTAGTGAAAAAAATAAATATGTTAATTACCTATGGGATATACGTTTCAGATTTGAAAATGATCTGATATTACTACTCAAAGATGAGAAATTATTTATTGAACATTTCCAACAACTTTTGCAATATTACTATTTTCATTATATTACCCAATTAGTATTACACTTGGATAACTTTTTTGATGAAACTCTTGATATATTTCCATTATTTTATAGTTTCGACTGGGAAAAGCGTATGCAATCTCGAAGAAGCTATACAGAAGGGTGGAAAGTTGTAGAACCAAAACTTCATAAATTATATGCACATGTTAATTGCCTAGAAATAATGAATTGTATTAAGCATAAAGATGAATTTATGAGCTATAAGCAATTTAAAAATTATGTTTTGACACTTGATAAAAATAGTAGAGAGCTACTCAATAATGAATTGAATGAGATAATTAATGAGTATAAAGCAAGAGTTTTGGACGTTCCTTGGGACAAATTTAAAGAACCATCGGATATGAACAAGTACAATGAACCATGTTTAAATAGTATAAGGAATTTATTTTATCATATTGATTTTCAGTTTAAAAACTCCGTAACACGAAAAAAAATGTATACGAACTACTATAATGGTTTTTATGAATTTTCTAAAACATCATTTTTAAAAAAATCCGGTTCATTAGGTTATACACTCAATTTAAAGCAAGAATACATTATTTTTTTAACTAAAATCTGTATCGGTAATCAAGATAAACTAGCACTCAATGAGTTATTTAATGAATTTGAATATAGAGGAATCTATTTTGATAGGGATTCTAGAAAAGAGTTAGTAGAGCTTTATGAAAAGTTAAATTTAATAGAGAAAAAGAGTGATAGTGGTGATGCGCAGTATGTTAAGTACATTTCATGAGTATTTAGCTGAGCAAATAATAAGTTATTTTTCTCAGAACAATTTAAAAAGTGGTGACAAATATAATATCCAATTTGAAGATGATAATCATGTAGAAAATTTAATAAGATCTATAAATTTACTTGCTAAACGAGGGGGTATATTGGAAGACTTCCTCTGGAAAGAGGTTTCTTTCAAAGCTCAGGCATTATGTTTTAATGGGATTAGGCTTATTATCTGTTCAAATTTAAATCAAGTGACAACAGATTTTCTTACAACTTTACGTAATAAGGTGGGAACAGAAGATCCTTTGTTTAATGAGACGGCTATATTATTTATTCATAACTCTACTTTAGATAGCATACTCGGTGGGACGGAAAGTTTACAAAAAAAGGGTATGCCCCTCTCTCAATCAGCCTTAAAAAAAGATATAACTGATAAAGTTAATAATAGTGAGTTAGATGTCGTTAGTAAAAGTTTGTTAAAGTTTGCTGTTTCAGAAATTGAAGAGGATATTACAAATATCAGCACTTATGTATTCGAATATAAACCAGTAATTAAGGTATTATTTGACGGAATTGATAACTCGACGTATGAAGATTTTGGTTTATTCAAAGATAATGATCCAGATTTACCAAGTATGACTGAAAAAGAGAGAGAGAAACGTTTAATAGAAAACAATGCTAAGTTCTCACTTATTGAAAATATTCATAAATATGGTGATCCTGAACAAGAATTAGAGTTGCATTTTGACTCTGAGGGGGCTGGGATATTAAGTAAAGATAATTGGAAATGTAACGAATATAACTACATTATTCAATCAGAAAATAAAAAAAAGGAAAAAAAAGAAATAGAATATCTTGGAGTGGAGTTTGAGGAGAAGGACTTGTATTGGGAAAGATCAGATGGTAATACCAAGGCAAAGGAACGCAGAAGAAATATTATAATATTTAACCCTGAACATCAGTCAGAAATAAAAGCTTCATTTTCATTTGATCAATTCCTAAAAAAAGACAACTTAAAAAACCATGTAAATAATGTAGCAGCTACTTCAGGAAAAAAGATTAATGTAACCATAATTACAAATAAAGAAGAAACAACATTTGCTAAATTTCAATATAAAGAAGATGGAGTCATATTTATTTTTAAAATAGCTGTAGTTGAGTTTGATAGAAATTTCTTTATGGAAGTAGAATCAAACTACATTTTGCAAATATCCAAAAAAGAACAATATATTGAAGTTCCAAACTTCAGAAACAAATTAGTATTAAATAACCAAGGAATTAGCAGCGAAACCATTATAGTAGAGGATAATAAAACAATTTCTATGGACTCTGTTAAAAATCAATTGATACTTGAAAAGATTGAAGAGTTCTCTTCTGATAATGAGATTTTAACAATAGTGTTTCTTGATTTACCCCCAACTAAGGTACCAATAGGATTAAGTGAAGATGTACAAAAACCGACTCCTATTACAGGTCTAAACGTAAAGAGGTTGAAACATAAAAATAAAAAGAGTTTTTACTTTACTGAAGATAAAAAGCTAAAGCAAGGTAATCAAGAGCATTATATTAAAGAATCACAGCTTAGAAACAGTTTGGAAATTGAGCAAAAATTTATAAGCGAAAGTGTTTTATTCCTAAAAGAAATTAATCGAGAAGTTAAACCAGAAAAATTAGAGATTCCAAATGATATTGAGGATAGTTTCAATGAGTTTGTTGGTTATTTCAAAAATCGCAATCTTCTTCCAAGTTTAACGTACTGGGATGAGGAGTTGACCCAATTAGCAAGAAATTATGTTAATTCTGTATTGGATTATATCAATTCGATAGAAGAAGGAAAAATCTTAAACTCATATGAAAAAAACATTATGAGAATTGGAACGGTGGAGACATTGACTGGGTTTAAGGAGTTGAAATTCTCTCCACTACATCCATTAGTTGTTTCATATCAAATCGAACTAAATAATAATATTGAGAAAGATTTAACGGATGAGATTTATAAGAGACTAACTCCAAATCAACTACTACCTTATATTAATCATGACCAAAAAGGAATATATAAGCCAGTAGAACAGCATCATTCACCTGATTGGATTTACTTTTATAGCTATAAAAACTCTCGGTATAATTCATCGAGTAATTTTGTATCTAAATTAGTTAAAGAAAAAATAGAAGAGTTCACTACTCACTTTGATTTTTTATTCAACAAAATTGTATTAGCACCATTAAAAATTAATGCAATAAATTTAGGGGACTGTAGAGAAGTACTTCAAGGAATATTCGAATACTACTCAAGTAAGTTAAGGGACAAAGCGAATATCTCTAACTTAATTCCTATAGATATATTTATTTATGGGGACGAAGATTCTTATAATGCTTTTGAGGAAATCTCTTTTTATGATGATGTCAATGAGACAAAAAGTCATTTTGATATTAAATTGGATGCAGGGGACTATAGTGAGGAAGATTTATTAACTGCCTTTAGAGAGAAAGTACACTTTTATAAAAGAGATGAGGTATTGGAGCAATACGAATATGCTCATATTTCATTTTATGAATTAAATCAAAACATTGATGAAACCCATGACAATATGAATAATATTGATACAGGGATATCTGTTAACGGTTTAATTTCATCAGTGACTTCAGTATTTCTTGGTGATTCTTATCGTACTGGCTTCGGAACAAAATTTTTGAGAAAAGAAAAGAATAATTTGTTACAATTATCCATAGCTTTAAATTCGTTGGCAAGAGCATCAAGTAGTCAAAATCCTTTTTCTCATAAAGACATTATAGTAACTGCATTCTCCGAACATGACTTAAAACAACTTAATAAACTATACGCTGCTTCTCACTGGGTTACTTTTATTGAACCGAAGTTTGACCTAAACTTTTTTAAGAATAATGAAGCGAGTGATAAAAATTTACTAATACTTCATTATAGTGATCAATATAGCTCATCAACAAGTTATGATGCAATTACAGTTACTCAAAAATCTACACAATATCAATTATTAATTAGGGAATTTCTCTCAGAAAAACTTGAACATGATAATTTTGAAACTGGAAAAATAATAAATATTTTCAACAGTATTAACGGAGATTGGTTATTACGATTAATTGGAAATAAAACTCATTTTCCGCGTGAAAAAATTAGTATTTTATCTGCCGTAAAGTTTAGTTTAGCTTATTTTTATCATCCGGATATAATATGGATTCCATTATCGTTAGAGGAGATCCTACGAGTATCTGGTGCTGTGGGTTTAAAACAAAGTAGTGGTTTGTTCTCAGCTAAAAATTTAGGTGTATCAGGGGCAAGAAGTGATGATCTATTACTTATTGGTATTGAAGATCATGAACAGGGCTTAAAACTTCATTATTATCCTGTTGAGGTTAAAATTGGTAGTGCTGATATTAATAAGGCTGTTGATCAAGTGAAGGCAACTAGAGAAGCTTTAGATACGTTTTTGAAAAAAGAATCATTTAAGAATGCAATTTATAGAGATTTCTTGATACAGTTATTACTTGTTAGTGTAAAGAAAATGAAACTTTACAATGTTTGGGATCAGCAAGATTGGGATAAAGTTTTAAATGGTAAAATCCATGAAATGTTAATTAATGATGATTACGAAATAGTAGATACTTTTAAAGAATATATTCAAAATGGTGCCATAGTTTCATTTTTAAAAGGGGTGCATTTTAAAACAGAAAAGGTTTTAGAAAATGTACTCCAAATAGAATTACCTGAGTCAAGAGGATACCAATATTTAATAGAGGATATAGAAATACTTAAAAAAATGATTCATGGTGGAAATACCGATTTTGATAAGTCTTTACTCCTTAAAAATAAATATCATAGTCTGACAAACAAAAGTGAAGGAGATTACCCGATAAACTTAGAAAATGAGCAGGATGAGAACAAACAAAGTTTGACCAAGGTGGATTCAAAAGGTGATGAAAACAGTAAAAAGACTCAAGTGAAAATGGCTAATTTTACTGATCAACCATTATCGGTTTTATTTGGCCATAAACTAGAAAATAAAAGTATTCCATTGTATTGGTTTCCGACTGATACTAGTAGGATAATGCATACTAATACAGGAATTATTGGCACTATGGGTACAGGTAAAACTCAATTTACAAAATCGTTAATAACACAACTTTATAAAAATTCTCATTTAAATGTTAATGGCACAAAAATTGATATTCTTATTTTTGATTATAAGGGAGATTACATCAAAGAAGATTTCATAAATGCTACTGATGCCAAAGTCTATGATTTGTTTCATTTACCTTATAATCCATTAGCCCTTTTTAAGGGCCAGCGCCATAAGCCAATGCTACCACTTCACATTGCAAACAGTATTAAAGAAACTATAGGTACAGCATATGGGTTAGGGCCCGTTCAAAGAGGATTACTAAGAGAATTAATTATGGAAGCTTATACTAGAAAAGGTATTAATAAAGCTAAAGTAGATACTTGGGATTTACCAGCTCCAACAATTACTGATGTTTATAAAGTTTTTTTTAGAACGGGAAGATATTAAAGAGGACAGTTTAACAGCTGCGTTAAGAGATCTTGCAGATTTTGAAATCTTTATGCCAGACTCTAAAAATACAAAACCGCTTTATCAATTAAATGAAGGTGTAACTGTAATCAATCTATCTAGTTATGACGAAGGAATGCAGAATTTAGTTGTTGGTATTACTTTAGATACATTCTACTCTCAAATGCAATCAAAAGGGCACAGTCAGATTATAGGAGAATATCGTGAGCTAACTAAAATGATACTTGTTGATGAAGCTGATAACTTTTTAAGCAGAGGTTTCGACTCGTTAAAGAAAATTTTAAAAAGAAGGCAGAGAATATGGTGTAGGTACCATACTCTCAACTCAATTTTTGAGTCATTTTGTAACAACTGATAATGATTATTCGCAGTATTTATTAACTTGGATAGTTCACCAAGTAAGCGATTTAAAGAGAAAAGAAGTACAAGCTATATTTAATACTGAGAGTAGAGATGAAGAAGATAGGGTCATGAATAAAATTAGGCAGCTAGAGAAACACCAGAGTATTGTTACATCAGTATCAAACAATAAGTTAGAGATTATGGAAGATAAGCCGTTCTGGCAATTATGTTTTGAATAAAAAGTGTTTTTAATGTGAATGGAGGCCAAATATCCCTTCATTCACACATTTATTTCTAAACATACTTATTAATCCCTCTAAGTAACCCATTGTTTTTTATCATTAAAGTTCATTAAAAATGTTTAATTCCTCTGCATTAGTTAAATGCGATAAAGAGAAACGAATAGTTGAACGAATAGCATTAATTGAAAGTCCAACCGCTTCAAGAACGTGACTAGGTTTAGAAGAACTACAAGCTGATCCTGTAGATAAGGCAACAATAGGAGCTAATTTGTTTATCAAAAGTTCATTATTAATCCCTTTAAACTGGACACTAAGGATACCAGGTATTTTATCTTTTTGATCATGGTTAAACTGAATAACTTCACCAAATTTATCAATTAAGATTTTTTGAAGATACTTTTCTAATCGTTGCAAATGATCAGTATTTTTTTCTAAACGAGAGTAAGCAAGTTTTGTTGCTTCGCCCATACCTACAATGTTATGGACGGCAAGAGTACCACTTCTATAATTGTTTTCTTGACCACCACCGTGTATTAGTGGTGTTATTTTTGTTTTTAATCCACTATTATCCTTTTTTATCAGGGATACACCAATTCCTTTTGGGCCATGAAACTTGTGTGCTGAACATGAAAGAAATCGTAAGCCAGGTATATCATTAACATTAAGATTAATTTTTCCAACTACCTGCGTTGCATCCGTATGGAAAAAAACATTATGAGAATTACAAAGCTCTGCGATTTCTTCAATTGGTTGAAGAGAGCCAAGCTCATTATTTCCCCACATAATTGTTACTAATAATGGAGGTGATTCTAATAATAACTTGGTTAAATCGTTTAAATTTATACGACCATATCTGTCTACGTTTAAGTATGTTATTGTAAAGCCTTTACTTTCAAGATAACGACATGTTTCAAGTGTAGCTGGATGTTCAACCTTGGATGTAATAATATGCTTATTCTCTTCACCGTAATAGTCTGCAATCCCTTTAATAATCATATTATTACTTTCAGTTGCGCCACTAGTAAAAATGACCTCATCAACATCACAACCAAGTAAAGTAGCAATGTTTTCACGAGCCTTTTTTATTGCTTCATTAGCGTTAATAGCTAAAGGATAATATTTGCTAGAAGGATTGCCGTATTCCTCTAATAAGTACGGTAACATTGCTTCTTTTACTTCTGTTAACATTTGAGTCGTTGCACTGTTATCTAAATAAAGCATAAATAATCACCTACTAAGATTGCTGTAAAAGATTCATAATAAATTTATCATAATTTCCTGCATGTTGATATTCACCAGAGAGTAGACGAACGCCCCGTTCTAAGTGAGCATTAAAAAGTCCGGGGAAAAACTCATCGTCTGACACTTCTCTGTTAGCATGTTGAGTAATAAGTGCACGATATAAATAATCGTGTTCCCCAGTTAGGGTATTTCGATTAAAATCTCGACCATTCGACTCTGACCGTGGAATATCAGGAATACCTTCTTGCCTTAAGGAAAGCGCAATTGCAAGTCGAGCTAAAATATTTGGTGTTAAATTTGTAGATGCATGTAATTGGTTTAATCTTTCCGCTACATAGTTTGATGTTTTTAATTGAAAGTTCATTGTTTTACCACCTCTTGTTGATCAAAATCAAAGTACTTATTATGAATTTCTACTCTTTCTTCAGAGGTGATAAAATCTAAAGTATACTCGTTTGCCACATGAGGTTTAATGATTTCATAATGAACCTGATCAATCTCTGAATCGGTGCTCAAGATTATCACTTGTTCACCACATGCTGGAATAAATGTTGAAAGGACTGTTTGCTTATGAGTCTTATCCAAGCGTCCTAGTAGTGTGTCAAAAATAAAAGGCAACCTGATGCGTGAACATTTGAACATTGCCCATACAATTGATAAGAGAAGAATTTCTTTTTCTCCAGAGGAAATGCGCTCTTTTATGATTTCCTCTTTAGATTGATTATATAAAGTTACTTCAAACGTATTAGAATCAATTACAAGAGAAGAAACGTAATCCTTTTTTCTCATAAGTCCATTTAACATTCTAGTAGCTTCAATTTGTACGTCTTGTAATTTTTTCTTTTGTTGCTGTATACGAAACTTAGTACTTAATTCTTTGATTTTATTAGCAATAATATAGGAGCCTTTAGATTTTTCTTCTTCTTGAAGTCGTGAAATCATCAGTTTTCTTATTTTCTTAGTTTCTTCGAGTTTTAAATGAGAAGCTTCTTTTTTTTCAGTAAGCTCTATAAGCTTTATATTAAGAACAGAAATTTCCTTCGTGATTTCTTCTATCTCACTGAAAATATCCCTAAACGCATGTGTTTGTTCATTTAATTTAATTTTATGGCGGAAATCTTTTGCCTGTTCTAATAATTGTTGATTTGATTCAATTATACCTATATAGTCATTAATTTCTAATCTATTTATTATATTAACCATTGATTGTACTTTACTTTTCTGAGCAAAAGATGCTCGGTGAATAGGTTTTAGATCAGGTACAGGAAACAATCCTAATAGATCTTTACGTAATTGTATTACAGCATTATCTTGCGCTATTGGTATACTGGATAATTCAGACTTAAGAGTATTAATAATCTCATTTAATTTTTTTTCTGTTAATGATGATTCAAGTTTGTCTCTTAATTCCCAAGAACTTTCTAACTCCATTTGCTGTTCAATACTAAACATTAAATCTTTCGTTAAGTAAAAAGGTAATAGGGTAGAGACAAACTCTTTTAATTTATCTGAGTTCCCTTTTCTTTCTGTTTCAATTTCGGTTACTTTTGCTTGTAGTAAATCTCTTTCCTCTTTTACAAGTCCACCGTTGATCTCAAATTGTCTTTTAAGACTGGAAAGGAGCTCTTTCAATTTATTTATGGTTTCATTAATAGATATTTCCTCTTCAGTTAACTCCATTATGTTAGTCTCAATATCGGAAATCTGTTTATCAAGGAGGAAAAGTTCTTCTTCTTCTTGAAATAATTGGCTCTCGTCTTTCGAATACTTAACATATTGTAAGAGATCACTTTCAAGAGTCTCAAAGAGGTATAAATTGAATAATACTTTTCCAGCTGATTCAAGGTATTCAGATAGTCGATTATCATTTACAATTCTAGAAAGTTCCTCACCATCAAATAAACACATATTAAAAAGTTCAACAGGGATCGTCTCTTTTAAATGAGAATGATAGTTCTCTTTTTCATCTTCCTTCAAGTATTCACCATTTTTCATTATTGAAAATTGTTCCTTTGGTTTCTTATTAAAAAGTTTCCATCTGCGAACAAATCGATAATTATTTCGTTGGTACTTCTCAGTTTCACTAAATTCAAGAATTATTTGGAATAAATTAGCCCCTTCATTCACCGCTGCTTTATTGAGTAGGGAAAAGATGTGCTGATAATATTTTTCATTTTCGGTTGCAAAGCGAAAAGCAAAAGCACCAAAAAGAGCAATTCGTATTGAGGTTAAAAATGTTGTTTTACCAGAACCATTTTCTCCTCCAAATAAGATGACATTCTTTTCAGGTGGATGTACAGTTAAATTAATTTCATGTGTGCCTTTATAAACTCCAATGTTATGGAAAATTACCTTCTGTAACTGCATAGTTGTTTAATGCCCCTTTATAGGTGTAAATAGTCCTGTTTTAAAGTCTTCTCTATATCTTGTGAAACACCACGACGTATTTTATAGCCGTTATATTCTTTTTCAATAGAAATAAGTCTCTTTAATACTTTCATATCAACTTTCATTTCATCACATAGGAGTTCGAGATCGGATAATTGCTCTTTATCAAAGAGAGGACGGTCATCATACTCCCAATCCAGATCATAGCCCATTACTTCTCTAAAAATTTGAGGAACACGGTCCTCAAAATCATCATTTTCAAGCCAATACCGTCTTATTACCTTTATTTCTTCATCTTTTATTAGTTCATAATGTTCTCCAGATGGATGCTTTAAATCACGTTGAACCTCAAGTAGTTTTCGAAGAATTGTTTCTCTTGCTTTCATTGTAAATGGTCCAAGTCCTAACTGTTGATAAGTCTCACCGTCTTTAATCAACAAACTATTATCTTCATCCCTTGAGAGGTCGATATTGTTCTTCTTGAGGAAACTTTTTAATGCGCTTTTTTCTACAATGGTGAAAGATTCAAGTTTAGTAATTTCCTCTTTACGACTAGCTTTTTTAGGGATAATGACATAGTCTTCCTCATCAATGTTTTCTACACGAACATTTCTAAAATAGATTTTTCCATGTTTACGGTATTTTTGGCGATAGTTACGATTATCACGTATCTCAGCCAACCAATTTCGGAATTCAAGTAGAGGCCGCATCCAATCTTCGCCATTTTCAATAAAACCATTCAGGGCTTTATCTTTTGTAACAACGGTGCATGTCCAACAACCAAATCGACTATTTCCGCATGAACCAGCACTTTCCTTTACAGATTTATCAACAACGAGAGGACATTCCCTAGATGATGAAGAATCCTGATATAGTTTGTTTAATTCATGATTGTCATCACCCCAGGGGGAAGGTGAATTTTCATCTAATAGATAGTCCCAAATATCTTCAAGAGTAAAGTTTCGTATAGGTGCAAAAACATAGGCATTCGACAAAGTTGAATGTCTCATTAACACCTTTCCTTCGACTGTATGTGACTTCATGGTATTTCCTCTAGTTACACTTTCATCATCACGTACACCTAAGACCATTATGACTTCTCCAAAAGTTGAAACTTTTTCTTTTATAAATTGGTTAGCAGGATCAATTTTCAATCGATCTGTACACCAACGAAACTTCTGGTTGGGTGATGGATACCCCTTACCAATAATATTAGCCCAAAACGTTTGGTCAAAATCAGGTTTAACTTTATGAGTCTCAATTGGTAAGCCCATGAGCAGTGCACGATCTTGAACTCGACGTAAAGTATTATTAATTGAAGAAATAATAAGTGGTGTTTCAACTAAGGTATCAGATGAAATAACATATACTTTTTTATGCAGTTTTTCTTTAGGTAAATCAGCTAGTGCTTCAAAAACTAGTTGGACAACAACCGTAGAGTCTTTACCACCACTGTATCCGACAACCCAAGGTCTATGGTCTTCTAAGTAAATTTCTTTGATTAGTTGTTTTGCGTCTTCAACTTTTGGATTTTCTGCATTTATCAGGTTTGAAATTATATTGTTTAGCATATTAGACACCTTGCTTCAAAGTATTTTCCATCTCTTCTTCTTGTTCAGTTAATGGAAGGGCTAGTTTTATTTTGATCATATTTGCTGTAAGTTGGATAGTTTGGTTATTCTTATTTATCCTTCCGGTTGGGCCAAATGCTCTTCCTAACCAATCTTTGCTGTTTGATCTATTCCAATCAATGTTAGATAATTTTTTAATGTGCTCTTTCCAATCTGTTGGATGATTATAATATAGGAAGTTTCCTACTATCCCAAGTGCTTCAAGAAAAATACCGTGGGCTACAACATAATGAGCACGAAGTTCTCGTGGGTTTAGTTCTTTATTTAATACTTGTTTCCATTCCACAATAGAATCACAAAGGACTTCCCAAAATTCTTTTATAAAAGTTTTCTCATCCTCTGTGATGAATTCTCCCTTTTTTTTACCTAGAAGCTTTTGATTTGTCTTAAATATATGATTTAATGCAAATAGTTTTGGAGAATTCTTTGATAAAGATACTTTTTCCTTATCTGTATATCGTTCTAACAAAGGTGTTTCTGCTATGATATCTTTTGTGAGAAGTGCAAGTTGGTCACGATGATCGTACAAAATACCAAGTGAAGATGTTGTATTAACCGCGTGTCTATTTAAATCAGCAAAAATTTGTTGTGATTTTTTTAAACCTTTATCGTGATAAAATACAACTGAGATATTTTCTTCTCCCAGGTCTGGAGAAATTTTCAGAGCTTCTTCTATGGCTGCTCTCCGATGCTGACCGTCGTTTATTAAAAACTTTGAATCTAAGGATACGACCAAATTGCCTAGGTCTTCAAAATCGTGTGCATCACTAAACGGTTGAAAATGCACTTGACCATCAATAGATGCAGTTAATGATGAAAAAACATATTCCTTCGAGTTTTCGAGGATATAATTAGTAATATCAGGAATTCTAGATTTGTTTATAATTCGTTGTGCTCGGTGTTCTGGTGGTATTTCTTCTTCATCAAAAAGAAAGATTCTAGGTATTAATCTTAAAGGTACCATTGCAACAAAGAATTCATTCCCACCTTGGACTCCTCTTAAGGATGGAAAGTTATAACTGAAAGCAGCATTCATTTACAAACACCCCTATTACGTACGTAATTAGTATTTTATATTTAGAATATTACTAGAAATAGAGAACAAACGTCAAGAAGTTCGGGTGTTATACTTGGGGAAATATAGATGAAATCTCAATGAGCATAAACGAAACATATTTAAGTTGGAGGTAAGTAATTATGAATAGAGAAGAGTTAAAAATAAACTTGGAGGCGATATTTCTTGATTACTATGATGGCCTTTACAATGAACTTCAACTCAAACATATGCTGAAGAAACTATATATTAAAGAAAATTTTGATAATAGCGAATGGTCTGAGATGGTACTTGGTGCTCAATAGAATCATGCAACTGAAGAGGATTATGAAAATAAGAGAAGAGAACTGGAACAAGAAGAGGAAAAGGAAAATTGAGTTTTATTTAAATTTGTCACACAGAAAAATAATTAAATTACAGACTTAGATAAGAGGTTCAAAGTACACTAACGAGGAAAATATCAAGGGAATTAGAAAATAGAGGTTATACTATGAAAAACAATAAAACTTTTTTAAGTAACAAACTATTTATTTGTACTTATCTAATGGAAACTATCTTTATACTACTCTTTTGTTAACAAGCTGTCAATTATCGAATGAAGATAATAGTAATACAGGTTAAAATAACCAAAATAAAGAAGTAGTTGAATATGAAGAATCAGAGAATAACCCACAGGTAGGGAAGAACTTGAAGACCATATCAGCTACTGTAGTAAAAGTTGTAGACGGTGATACGATAGAAGTAAGATTAAAGAATGGTAGTTAAGAGACCACCTGAAGCCTGCCTATTCAATGAATGAACGGCTGTACCAATGGTTAAGCCTAGTAAGGCACCATGTAAACTATCTTGTCTTTGGGCATTTGTTAAAGGGTTGCCGAACATATCTTGACCCGTTAAATATTCTCCGAAGCCATTGGCGGTCACTAACCCGTAAATGCCCATTTCGGTTTTATAAAGGACCTTGAGTGATTTGTGTATTAAATATCTTACATTTAAATTTGAAATTCAAGCAAACAATTGACAAGTAGACTATAAAAGCAAAAACACTTGACGTCTAAAAAGACAATCAAGTGTCAATTTGTTTATCTGTCTTTTCTCTTTTCATGTTTAAGAATATTTTGGCTCTTCGTGATTCACAGTGATTGTTTAGATAAATTAATACCGGACAATTACACAATAAGAAGAGTAAGCTATTCTGTTTGTATCTTAGAATTTTATTCATTAGTTTCTTAGGTTACATTAAAGGTTATTTTTTTTACCTCTTCAAACCATTCATTAGCAATGTGATCTGCTGTTTTAATGTCATCATTTGTATAGACTAAATCATATTTATATTCAGCTTTAAAATTCCCATTTTTTACATCATATATTAATTTCATCTCCGTTGGAATATCTCTTTCATATTCTTTACATAATAATTTTATTTTTTGAATATCTTCACATATTATTCTCAACACCATAGATTGACGTTTGGGAGATACATCATATCTTTCATTATCAACATTCAAGGAATCATTTATCTTATGAGGTTCAACATATGTATTATTAATTAAATAAAAATAACTACTCGAAATAATTCCTTCTTCACATGAAGCATAGACATAAACTTTATCAGCTCTATCCTCAACATATTCCAAACATATAGAAATCATATCCCCTTGCAATTCACTAAAACTATCTTCAAATTCTTTCATAAAATTTTTTCCCTTCTTTTAATTAGTTTTCGATAATTTTAAAACCAGATTTACCGTCAATAGAGTAATTGATTATGAATTCTTTCGGTCGAAAGTCGTTTCCTGTGTAAACTATTTCAACATCTACTGTTACTGTTTTAGGAGGTTTTTCTTTCAAAGCAACAGCCCATTCTTGTTCAATTTTCTTATATTGTTTTAAATTAACATCAGATAATTGTGAGACTAAATTGTCAATTTTAGGTGAACCTCCAAATCTATCAGCTACCAAATGTCCTGCATGATCTTGACCTTTTACTTTACCTGGAGTGTTTCTGCTGTGTGACAATCTGTCTTTTCTCTCAGTTAGTTGTAAATTCTCTGTTTCAAACTTTGTGATTCTGCCTAGACTATCAGTTTCATAAAAATAATCATACTTTCCAGTTTTATACCTAATATCTGGTTTCAACTTATTTTTTCTACCATTAGAAAACTGTTTTCCGTTCTCCACATACCTTTTAACTCCAACTCCCTCAGCCTCCATCATAACCTGTTGCTTAACGTCACTCAGCGTCTTCGTATTAAGGTTAAAGTTCGTGACTCTACCTGCATTTGTGGCGAGTTGCTGGGCTTCAACGCCAACCGGAACTCTCAACTGACCAATATTTGATCTTAACTTCGATAACGCTTGTTGGGATTGGGTGACTTTTTGTCCTACATAGGCCTTGCTGTATGGGAATAATGCTTCACTTGAAGCTTATCGATTCACTGAATGAGCAGCTGTACCAATGGTTAAGCCTAGTAAGGCACACCTAGTAAGGCACCATTTAAACTATCTTGTCTTTGGGCATCTGTTGAACATATCTTGACCCGTTAAATATTCTCCGGAGCCATTGGCGGTCACTAACCCGTAAATGCCCATTTCGGTTTTATAAATGAAGTCGAATGGTTTGTGTATTAAATATCTTACTTTTTAAATTTGAAATTCAAGCAAACAATTGACAAGTAAACTATAAAAGTAAAAACACTTGACGTCCAAAAAGACAATCAAGTGTCAAAATGTCTATCTGTCTTTTCTCTTTTCATGTTTAAGAATACTTAGGCTCTTCGTCATTCACAGTGAATGTTTAGATAAATTATTACCGTACAAGGGAATGAGTTGCTCAGTAATCACCACCTGTTTCAAGTAGTAAAACGTGGATTGAACATCAACATAGCCATTCACTTTATTGAATTTGTTCACTTGAATTACACTTTAAATAGCGAAGAAACAATATTTATAAAACACTATTAAGAGCAGCATTTACCATTCCTTCAAAGCTGTTATACTCTTCAACTATCTCACCACTTGGCTTATCTAATTCATAAAATACTAAATCATCAACATCAACACAGTACCAGGAAATACTTGAATCTCCAAAGAATAAGTAATTTTTATCCCATTCATTTTCCAGCCAAATTTCATTTGCACCAATCAGAGAATTACTATCTTCTGATGATTCAGCACCATAAATTACCAATCCGTTAAAATCTAATCCATTTACTAATCTTAAAAAGTTTTCATATTCATATAGCCAAATATTCTTTTTATAACGCTCAAAAATCCACTTTTTAGTAGTTAGTATACTTTCCTCACTTGCTGATAAAAATATAGATTTTTCATCAGTATTTTTTATGTTCTCAATCTTCTTTAATAACCCTATCATCTTAGCATCCCTCTCAATTTTTAGTTTCTGGATAAACAAAACCTTTTGGTATTGGCCACTTAATAATTATTGAATCACCAACTTTGATCCCTCTAGTTAGAGTTCTTTGAGAATTAGTTAATACTTTGTGATAAGGATCATTTTTTATTAATATTAAGTTACTGAAGTCATTTGTTCCTCCATCATCCAAAGGTAATTTATGATGCACTTGATACCCTTCTGGAACAAAACCATTTTTCATATCATTAATATCTGTTTTGCTTAATCCAGCGTTAAGTAGTATTTTAATTTTTTTATCACTTTTAGTTAAGTCTAATAAGAAGTTCTTTCTGACAGAGCTATTGAATTTATTCCTAAGTTGTTTGAATTCCTCCCTAGGGCGTTTAGTGTAGGTTATATCTTTCTCTCTGATACCTTTTAGTAGTATATTCTCTCCTTTTAATTTTCCAATATGTTCTGGACCAGTTTCCGATTTCCAGATCCAGTCATGCTTCACATCACTCAGCGTCTTCGTATTAAGGTTAAAGTTCGTGACTCTACCTGCATTTGTGGCGAGTTGCTGGGCTTCAACGCCAACTGGAACTCTCAACTGACCAATATTTGATCTTAACTTCGATAAAGCTTGTTGGGATTGAGTGACTTTTTGTCCTACATAGGCCTTGCTGTATGGGAATAATGTTTGACCTGAAGCCTGCCTATTCAATGAATGAGCGGCTGTACCAATGGTTAAGCCTAGTAAGGCACCATGTAAACTATCTTGTCTTTGGGCATCTGTTAAAGGGTTGCCGAACATATCTTGACGGGTTAAATATTCTCCGAAGCCATTCGCGGTCACTAACCCGTAAATGCCCATTTCAGTTTTATAAAGGACATCAAACCAATATATAAGTAATTTTGTTTTAAATATAGAAAACCCCCTGACATTAGGCAATCAAGGGGTTAAAAGAAAAAAATATTACTATATCATTTTTAGATTAATACTTTTAAAGGTTATTTTTCTTTACTTCTTGGAACCAACAATCAAAAATATCATCCGGTAATAGTTCGTCATCATTTGTATAAATTAAGTCATATCTATAGTTTGCTTTTAAACTATTTTTCTTCACATCATAATGTAATTTTATCTCTGTAGGCATTTCTCTTCCAAATTCTTCACATTTATTGTGAATTTCTTTTAGGTTCTTCAATCCAATGTCTAATACTGCTTCTTGTCTATCTTCAGATGTATCATAAAAAAACAAATCTCTACTTTTGTCTTTAATAGCATCATTTAATTTATTCTTCAATACCACTATGCCATTTATTTTATAAAACACATCAAAAGAATACATTTTAGGTTCATATGAACAATAAATATATATATCTTCAGCTTTTTCCTCAACATACTCTAAACAAATAGCAACCATATCAGTTTGAATTTCAGATAAATAATCTTCAAATATTTTTTTCATCCTATTTCACCTCTAATTCTCAAGTAATTGTTTTTTTATGACACCGTCAATTATATATTTTATTTCAAAGCTAATTGGTCTCAAACCATCGTCATCATAATGAATTTTAACATTAACTGAAACATGTTTTCCTTCTTCTATTGCTTTAGCCCATTTATTTTCTAACTTTTTGTATTTACTTAAATTAACACTGCTTGATTGAGAAACGAGGTTATCATAATCTGGAGATCCACCAAATCTATCTGCAGCTAAATGTCCAGCATGATCACCAGGTTCTTTTCCAGGTGTATTTGACTTATGAGGCAACCTATTATTTCGTTTTGTTAATTTTAAGTCATTAGCATTGAACTCATTAATTCTTCCATTATCATCAGTCCTATATTGATAATCATATTCACCTGCTTGATATTTCACATTTGGTTTTAATTCTCCTATTTTATTAATATGACTACCATCTTTAATAACACCATTTTCGGACTTACTAAAACTTTTCTTACCTCCCTCAGCCTTCATCATAACCTGCTGCTTCACGTCACTCAGCGTCTTCGTATTAAGATTAAGGTTTGTGACTCTTCCTGCACTTGTGGCGAGTTGCTGGGCTTCAACGCCAACCGGAACTCTCAACTGACCAATATTTGATCTTAACTTCGATAAGGCTTGTTGAGACTGGGAGACTTTTTGTCCAACATAGGCCTTGCTGTATGGGAATAATGTTTGACCTGAAGCCTGCCTATTCAATGAATGAGCGGCTGTACCAATGGTTAAGCCTAGTAAGGCACCATGTAAACTATCTTTTCTTTGGGCATCTGTTAAAGGGTTGCCGAACATATCTTGACCCGTTAAGTATTCTCCGAAGCCATTGGCGGTCACTAACCCGTAAATGCCCATTTCGGTTTTATAAAGGACATCAAACGACTTGGCTCCTTTATACGCATCTAAGGCATGTGTGGCGGCACTGACGCCTTTAAACGTTTTTAAAGCACCTAATCCACCTTTACCGAGACGACCTCCCCAACCTGCGATCGGAATAAAACCAGCTAGAGCCAATCCGCCTGCCTTTACTCGTTCTGCCGTTGATAACTCTCGCCCTGTGATGGGATCGACGCCTTCTGTTGCTCTCTTATAATCATAATAGCCCGTCAGTTCCCCTGTAAAGTTCTTAAATCCATCTATCATTTTTAAATACAAAGGTTTATTTTTCTCTGCTTCGACCGCTGCTTGTAGTTGTCTGTATTCCGCTTGTTGATCTTTTAACGTTACGTATTCGTCTGTCGCTTTTTGTACGTCGTCTCTTAATTGATATACATCGCTTTCCTTAAATGCCTTTAGGTTAAAGTGGATGGGGGAGACGTTGCCCCCTTTTGTCGTAGCATCAATGAGTGCGCTATAGAGCTGGACGACGAAGCCTTGGTTTATTTCTGATTGTTGATATTCATTCAACAAGTTTTGATTGAGTTGTTCAACAGCCTCAATGGTCTCTTTTCGCTCTTTGTCGGCGTTTTCCATGGCTTCTTCAAATCGGTCAGTCGAATACACATCAATGTCCACCAAATCGGAAACACTTGATAGGATAGCGCTGATATCATCTTGTTGCTGGTGAACCATCTCTTTTGATTGTTTAATTGATTTGGATAATTCATCTTCAAGAAAAGGAACGTAGACAGTCGTTTCACCGCCTAAACCTGCCTCTTCTGTATCGCCATCAATTCCTTTTAAAAAGGCGATTTGCCTATCAATTAAACCAAGCCAAGCGTTAATCACTTCGCTTTGTGCTTGGTAAAATCCTTTAATGGCGCTGGCTCCTTTTCCTTGAAACGCATCCATTTCTACTAGACCTAACATGGCCTTTTTTACTTCCATAAACTGTTCTTTTAAATTTTCATATTCATGCATCCTTGCCTGTGAAGCAGAAACAAGAGAATCTCGTTCATAGATTAGGTTTTCCATTATTCATTCCCTTTCTTTTTTGAACAAAAATGCTAATTTTTTAGGACGGCTTCGTCTTGATCTTTGATTAATTGAACATTGGCTTTTGTGTCATCGATACTTTTTAAAACTTCTTCTTTATACTGGCGAACAAGTTTGTTTATCGAGTCTTCTCGTTCGTCCCACTGTTCGATAAATGGAAGTTGATTGACTCCAACGGAATAACAAGAAAGAGAACCTTCTAGCCTCTGAACCATCCCCTCGATCTCCTCTAACTGTTTGATGACCGTTCCATAGTCTAATTTAATGTTTGTCATTAAAATAACACCTTTCGAATTTGAGCAAATTTATCTTCAATAGCATCAAAGGCGTCTTCACCTACCTCTAATAAGTCGCCAATTTGATCGGTCAAGGTACTCGCAAAGCCAAGTGCACCCTTTTGGAGGGTTAATTGATTAATTTTTGAATCGATTTTCCAGCCATAATCATCAATTTTGTGATTGACAATTCGTTTCATTTCTTCATAAGCGGCTGTTCTTTCATCGTCAAAGGTCATAGAATGGTCGCCCGTCCATTGAGAGCCAAGCTCAGGACGCTCAATTTGTTTGATTTCATTGAAAGCTAAACTTTGTTCCTCTTGAAGTTTTTTCTTCGCCTTCTCCAATCTTGAAATATCTTCCTCAATACTCTTTGACTGTCCATTAATTTGGTTCGAAAAAGAGTGGAGCAAATCTGAATATCCCATGAGCCTTTCCTCCTTTTAAAGGGTGAATAGTAGGTGATACACATATTTTCCCATATTCATTAGTATAAAATAGCAACCTCTAAATCTACATAGTCAGAAATGACCTATTATTTTTGGGGGAATCAGGATAAAAGAACGAATATGATGAGATTTTTAGTGATTTTATACTGAATGAAAATTAAATGTATTGAACTAAACAATAGCTTTAATGCGATGTTAGACTATTGAAAAGTACTGATACTATTTATCATCCGATTAGTCCATAATGGGAATAGAATCGAAAATGTAATGAACGGAGTGAAAAAATGAAATTAGATCAATTTGAGGAATTTATTGATGATACCATCCTCAAGAGGGGGAGAGATTATTATGAAGGAGATGCTGTTGAAGGTTTAGTAGAAGCAGAACCGAATCAATTTGCAGCAATTGTTTACGGGTCAAATGTCTACGATGTAGATGTGAAACTTGGCTATAATGAAGAAGTTCTTTCCTCCTTTTGCGATTGTCCGTATGACTGGGGAGGACATTGTAAGCATGAAGTGGCGGTATTTTTTGCAATTCGAGAGTATAAAAAAACGGTGAATACAAACCCATCCCCAATTAAAAAAGAGGAAACGAAAAAGAGCCCACCTACAATCGAAGAAGTTGTCAAAGGCTTAAGTCAATCTCAACTTGTTCATTGTGTTTTAACAATGGCCCAAGATCATCCTGAACTTGAACAACAGATTTTATTTATGTATGCAAATAAAGAGGATGAAATAAAAGAGGCTAAAAAGCTCATTAGACAGTCTATTAATCAAGAAAAAGATCGGCACGGGTTTGTCGATTGGTTACGTGTTTCTGATGCCCTTCATGGTGCATATATCACGTCTAGTAAAGCAAGTGAGAAAATCAAAGAAAGAAAGTTTGGAGAAGGGGTTAGCTTGTATTTAACCATACTCCCACCTGTAATAGACATGTTACAGTATTGTGATGATTCAGGTGGAAGTGCTGGAATGATGATTGAGGAATGTCTTCAAAAAATTCATGACGCTTTATTCGAGCACGGCTCAACATTTACACCAGAGGAACGAGAAGCTATTTATGAAAAGGTGACGAAGGAAGCTTTGCATCATCGATATGATGATTGGTCAGAATGGAGGATGCGATTACTCGAAGCACTTGTCCCACTAACGACTAGATACTCGATCCGAACGCATTTTGAAACGTTATTAGAAGAACAAATTGACCAGATAAAAGAAGATTCTTTGTTGGCAAAATATGATCTTGTCAAGATAAAGATGGTTCAATTGAAATTATTGGAGTTACATGCCTCTAAAGAAAAACAAGAAGCGTTTGTATGAAAATATTCACTTTCATGAGTTTCGAGAGCATGCTGTCCAGAACTTGAGGGAAAAGAAAGACTATAATAGGGTACTACATCTTTGTGAACAAGCGTTAGAAGAGGATCAAGATTCGTGGGGGGTTAGCTGATAAGTGGAAAAGGCATCAACTATTTGCCTATGAACAGCTAGGAAATGTTAACGAACAAAAACGTTTGTTAATGGAATTTGTACAAAGAGGGGATTTTAACTATTATGAAAAGCTCAAAGCTTGTTATGCAGAATCAGAATGGCCAGATGTTTTGGAAGGTCTTTTATTCGTCTTAGAAAAGAATCATCAAGAGTATACGTATACAAGCATCTTGATGGAAGAGGAAAGGCATCGAGAGCTTCTTGAATATTGTAGAGGAAATGTGGATAAGGTTGCTCAATTTGCTTCTTTTTTAGTCAATGACTTTAAAGAAGAAGTACAAGAATTATACGAACAGTCTATTTTAAAGGAAGCAGAACGTTCAAAAAACAGAAGTAATTATCGCCAAGTGTGTAGGTCCATCCGGGATTATAAATCTATTTTTGGGAAAAAATCAGTACAAGTACTCGTTGAAAGGTTGAAAAAGAAATACACGCGGCGACCAGCCTTTATTGATGAATTAGGGAAGGTTAGCTAAAAACGCAGTGGTGATTATTCTACTGCGTTTTTCGTTCGTAAATAATAAAGATAAATCACTGGAGCTAAACCACAAATGAGGACGACTCCACCAAGTATAAACCCGTTCATTATACCGTTAGTTATGAATGCATATAGTCCAATGACAGTAGACACAAAGAGTATAAAAAGAATTGAAAGAGTCAAATGCTTTTTTGAATCTACTTTTTTCTTTTCTTGATCCACAGTGATACTCATTGATAAATAGGCAGAAATGATACTTGTTATGATAAATAAAACCCATAGGGGATTATCAGTCATTCCTTCTACACCTTTTGTCATAAAGTCATAGCCTAAAATTCCGATGATGCCAGCTGTTTGAATGCCGAATAACAATCGAATATTTTTCAAATTTTTTAAAACTAATCGTTCATCTTTTATTTTTTGCAAATGTACTCTCACTCCTTGTCGATTCAAAATATTTAATCAACCGCATTGAAATTAGCTAAACATATTTATAACGTGGGGTTGTACTATCCTTTTTCGATTAAGCTAATCTTTTGTCTAGTTTTTTCAGCCAAGTGTTGTTGAGTTAAATCCACATGCATCTGAGCGATTTTGAACATTTTTCCAATATATAAAAACTAGCCTTTTATAATATAGTAACACATAAATTAAATTGTTAAATTTATACATTACATACATAACATTTTTGCGAGAATAAAATAAGTATAAAATATCTATTTAACACATGTTACTATATACCTATATTGATGTGGTATAATCACGAAAGGAAGGGAGAGAATCTTTCTCTTTTTCAAAACTTAAAATGAAAGGATGAATGAAATGGATCAAGAATTAAAATCGATTTTAACATCTCTAGTTGAAGGTCAAAAAGAAACGTTGACAAGACTTACGAGTGTAGAGAGTAAAGTAGAAAGAGTAGAAAAAAGACTTGATGGTTTAGAGAATAAAGTAGAGAAGATGGATCAACGCCTTAGTGGTTTAGAGACAAAAGTAGAGAAGATGGATCAACGCATTAGTGGATTAGAGACAAAAGTAGAGAAAATGGACCAACGCCTTAGTGGTTTAGAGACAAAAGTAGAGAAAATGGACCAACGCCTTAGTGGTTTAGAGACAAAAGTAGAGAAAATGGACCAACGTCTTAGTGGGTTAGAATTTAAAGTCGATCGTTTAGATGCTCGAGTAGGGAACCTCGAGAAAGGGCAAAAGGAAATTAAAGAAGCTGTTCATCGCATGGAAACGAGTCTTGATTTGTTTGCTCAAAAGGTCTGGAATAATGAAAAAGATATTACTTATATTAAAGCCCAATATGAAATGATTATTAAAGAAAAGTGAATAATTATTTATTGTTCGTGATCAAAAAGAAGGAACGGTTTTTGAATTCCTACGACAATACACCTTTTTCCTTCCCTATTCTTAAAAATTCTTCATTAACACCGACTCTCGCTCTTCAACATACCTTCACAATGCAATAATTACGCAATGACCAACTAATAATTTAATGATAAGTAGTAGTCTTGACTAACTTACATATCACCTCCCTCTTATTTTCCATTTCCCCCCAAGTCTCATTATTGTATACAATAGAAGTAATAGAAAAGATACAAGGATGATGACATTGGACGTAACCATGAAAAAAGTAGTTGAGGCTAGTTATTTAACAGCGGACTCAGCAGGACATTATCGGACGATTTTACGGTATTTTTATCATCAGCATGAAAGAATGAGAGATTTTATTGCTCCGGAAGAAATCTTCGAGTATATGCGAAGAATTCCGGCTTTTTCTGATTATCAAGAGGAACAGCTTCATCAGCAGCTCGCCCAGCTTGTTAAATGGAACAACCTTATTGCTCGTCAAGATATGACGAATGCCAAAACGGTTGAAGAATATAAAAAGAAGCGGTTCCGTTACCAACCCACTCCTTATACGATTGAGATTGAGAGAATGCTTGTCGTACTAGAGAAAAAAGTGGGTGATACGTTCCAAGGGTCGCTGGAACGTTCGCAGTTTGAACGTTTGTTACAAGCACTTATTCATCTACAATCGGAACTTGATTCTAATTTAACGAAAAAAACCGGAAGAATACATGCGTATTTGGGAAGATGTTTTTCGTTATTTCCAAACGATTCGGACAAGTACGGCTGATTATATTGCCTATATTAATAGTGAGCAAACGGATCAACGGATGCAGACCGAAGCCTTTTTAGTCTATAAAAATCAGTTCACGACTTACTTACGTGATTTTATCGTTTCTCTTCAAAAGACCTCTTTGCAAATTAGAGAAAGGTTACATGAATTAGGTTCTCTTAAACTGAATGGATTCTTTCAAAAATTAATAGAACATCAATTGTCCATCCCTAGATTGGAAGACGCGTCTATATCAGAAGAAGAGATGCAAAAAGAATACGAAGAGTATTGGGATTCACTTAGAAAGTGGTTTTTAGGAGGCAGTTCGCAAGAAAGTGAGCTTGAGAGGCTGCAATGGCAAACGAATGAAATGATTCGACGCATGACCCGCTATGTTCAGCGCATTGGCGAAAGGCAGCAAAACTTTCGGAGCCGGAAAAATGACTATCTTCATTTAGCCAAATGGTTTTCAGACAGTTCGTCTCTAGATGATGCCCATAAACTGTCTTCGGTAGTTTTTGGTTCCATGACGATTCAGCATCTTCGCATGCAAGAAGGAACGACCGACCATATTCATTCTGATACATGGGATGAAGCGCCAACTATGCTTACCATTAAACCGAGGACGAATCAATATCGGGAAAAGACGAAGCCTGGTTCCATGAAGTCAAATACCGAACAAAAAAAGAAGCAACGAGAGCAATATTTACATGAAAGAAAACAAGAAATGAAGTTAATTGAGCGCTATATGACGGAAGGGGTTATTGAGTTGTCAACGATAACAAAGGTAGAGCCTTTTATCCGAAAAGTGCTTCTTAGTTGGATTGGCAAAGCGATGGCAACCAAAAATGGTGTTGTGAAAACTGATTATGGATTTATTGTTAAAGTGACGGTTGATCGTGATAATATGATTAATTTGAAATCAGACGATGGAACGCTACGAATGCCGAATGCGACGTTTGAATTAGTGAAGCAAGGTGGTGAAGCAAAATGAAAATGCAACAAGTCGTTGAGTTTGATGAAAAAGCGGTTCAAGGTTTGGATTTGTTGTTTCATTATTATTGGATTTTACGGGCGGATCATCCAGAATGGTATCAGCTCATCCGCGAGAGGGAAAAAGTGTTACGCCGCTATATTAGTGAAAAGTTTGGCTTACGACTGATCGTTCACCAGCATTTTATTAAGCTAGAGAAAATTCCGGTTGAACCTGAGCGCTGGATGGGGATTGATCATTTTCAAGAGCCGATGGACTATGCGATTTTTTGCTGTGCTTTAGCGTTTTTAGAAGGAAAGGCGGTTGATGAACAGTTTCTTTTATCTGATTTATGCCAAGAAATTCAAGCGGACTATCCTGGTGAATTTGATTTGGACTGGACGTTGTATACACATCGTAAATCCTTAATTCGTGCGGTCAAAATATTAATGGATTTTCATTTAATTCGAACGATTGATGGGGATATCGGAAAATTTGACTATAATGAAGAACAAGAAGTGTTGTATGAAGCGACCGTATATAGTCGATATTTTATGAGAACGTATCCAGAGGACTTTGTGAACTATACAGATTGGCATGAGCTATTAGAGGATGATTGGAAGCTCAATCAAGAGGACGAAAGGCGAAAGAGAGTGTATCGGAAACTATTTTTTTCACCTGGTCTTCATCGACTCGATCAGCAAGACCCTGATTTTATGTATATTCGCATGTACCGAAATCGTTTGTCAGATGATATTGAAAAGCATAGTGATTATCAGTTACATGTCTTTAAAAATACGGCGTTTTTATCGGTAGCTGAGCCGCGTCAATATCATAAGCTTTATCCGACTACGAAGGCGTCTTCAGATATTATTTTACAGCTTTCAGCTTATTTCCATGAGAATTTGGATAAGCATCCTCCTAAAGAAAACGGTGAAATCGTTTTAACGGAAGGAGAAATGGATCAAGTGGTGGAGACGATTCGAGAGAAATATGAAAAGGGATGGTCGAAATATTTTAAGGAAAAAAGTACAAAGGCGGTTCGATGTGATCTCATTGAGGCGATGAAAGACTGGATGATGGTTGAAATTGACGACAGTTCATTGATTAAGATTAAACCGCTACTCGGTGTACTTTCAGGTGAATACCCTGCAGACTATAAGGAGGAGAAAGAAAAATGACGAATTCTAGGTGGGTGATGAATCGGGCTGGTTTGTTAAACTTTTGGTATTACGACGAGGAAACGTTTTATTTCCGTGATGGGAAATTGCTACTTCGCGGGTCGAATGGTTCAGGTAAATCAGTGACAATGCAAAGTTTTTTACCAGTTTTACTAGATGGAAAAAAATCACCTGACAGGCTCGATCCGTTTGGCTCTAAAGCGCGGAAGATGGAAGATTACTTACTTGGTGAAAAAGAGGTTGTCGATCGGGACGAGCGGACAGGCTATTTGTTTATGGAATATAAGAAGCAAGACTATGAGCAATATATCACAACAGGAATCGGCATGCAGGCGAGACGAAATAAAGGCATTAAAACGTGGTACTTCCTTATTACAGATAATCGAAGAATTGGACAAGAGTTTTATTTAGCGCAAAAGCATAAAGGCGAAAAAGTTCCTTTATCAGCGAAGGAGTTGGAAAATCGCATCGCTCAAGGTGGACATGTTGTTCATACGCAGCGGGAGTATATGGAGCTTGTCAATAAAAATGTGTTTGGTTTTCAGTCTACAGAGGCGTATGAAGATTTAATCAAGCTGTTAATTCAATTAAGAAGCCCGAAGCTTTCAAAAGATTTCAAGCCAACGGTTATTTATGAAATTTTAGATTCGGCTTTACCTCCATTGACAGATGATGAACTCAGGCATTTATCAGATACGATCGAAAACATGGACCAAGCGAGTCAGCAGCTTGAACAGCTTGAAAGAGAATCCACTTCGATTCAAAAGCTTGAGTCTATGTATGATACGTATAACCAATATATTTTAGCTGAACGAGCCGAGCAATGGAAAAGAGCGGAACAAAAAAAGAAGAAAGCTGAAAAAGAGCAAAAGCATTTAGAAAAGCAGCATCAACAAGTAGATAAGGAAATTAGTCAATTACAAGCGGACAGACGAACGTATGAGGATCAAGCGAAGCTAGCAGAGCATGAGAAAAATTCCTTGCAAAAACATGAAGTGTGGTCGCTTGAAGAAAATAAAACGCAAAAAAAGCAAGAGGCAGAATCGATCTTAAAAGAGATCGATCGACTGCAACTAAAATGGGATGAGCATAGCGGGAAATTACGAGAGGCATTTAAAGCAAAGGAAAACACGGAAATCGAGCTTTCACAGCATGAACAAAAGGCGAAAGAAATTTTAGAAGAGCTGGCCCTTGATGCAGAAGCGGGTGCTTTTCATCAACACGACATCAATCTGGGTGACTATAATCGTGCAGAAAAGGAAGAGTTTGATTTTACTGTTTGGCTTGAGGAAGCAAAAGATCACCGCTCCAAACTAGCAGTATTAGAAAAACGTGCGGAAGAGGCGGAACGGTTAGGAGATGAGCATCTTCGTCTGCAACGCGAATCTTCTGAAAAGAAGCAAAAACTTGATGAAAAGCAAAAAGAGTTAGACCATCTGAAAGAGTGGTTTGACGAGCAGCATCAACAACTAGAAAGTAACGTTTTTAAATGGATCGAGGAGCATCCTAAGCTGATGTATTCAACGGAATTAAGGCAAAGCATTTCACGCTCCCTGCAAGGATTATATGAACAAAACCGCTATGATCAAGTGCGTGATCAGCTTTATATGGCCCTTCATCAATATGAAGCAACGTTGAAGTCAGAAATGAAGTTTCTTGAGAAACAAAAGGATGAAAAGCTAAAGGAAATTGATCAAACAGACGAAGAGCTTCATCGCATAAAAACACAAAAAATGATTGAGCCTGACCGCGCGGAAGGAACGAAGCAGCATCGGCAAAAATTACAAGAGGAGAACAAGGCTTTTGTTCCTTTTTATGCTGCTGTTGAGTTTCAAGATCATGTGACAGAAGAGCAGCGGGAGCGAATCGAATCAGCTTTAAAAAAGACAGGTGTTTTAGATAGCGTCATTACGGATCAGTCTTTAACCCCTAAAGAAGATGTGCTCGTTGTCCCTAACCCAAGAGTTTTAGGTTATACATTAGCGGACTACTTAATGCCGGATGTAGAGGATGATTGTGGTATTACGAATGAACTTGTGGATGAAGTGTTGCGAAGTATTTCTTTGGAAAAAGAAGATGGCGGATTTCACCTCGATGTGGACGGTACGTATTCATTAGGGTGTCTGATTGGTCATGCTCCAAACGAAGGAACATCGAAATTTATTGGTCGAACGGCTCGAAAACGTCATCAGCAGGAACAAATTCGATTGTGGACAGAAAAGCTTCATCAGCTTCATGAGCAATTAGATGAGATCATTAACCAAATCGAAGGGCTAACAGAAGAACTTCAAAGGGTTGAAACTTGGAAGGAAGAGCTTCCTACGGATCAAGAGTTACTTGAACTTCATGAACAACTAGTAGCGAAAAAACAAGAGGTTGAAAAGGAGCAAGATTTACTTCAACGAATTGATGAACAATGGAAGCGCGTGTACGAACAACTAAATTTAGTGAAGAAAGAACTGCGCGAAAAGGGAGCCCATTTAAATCTCGATTTAACAAAAGAGGAGATTACGAAGGCGTTAGAGGCGGCTGCCAGTTATGTTGATTTTCTTCATCAGTTTGTCCAAGTGTCGCTTCAAGTTTCACATGCAGCCAGTAAATTAACGCAAATTTCCATTCGTATGGAGGAACTTGAGGAAGAGCTAGACCATGTCAAAGGGGAACAAAATAGTAAACAGTCTCAACATTCAAGGTTGGAGGCTGAAATTCAGTCGATTGAACAGCAGCTTCAGCTAAAGGGAATCGATGAAGTTAGAAATCGCATTCAAGAAGTTCAATATTTGCTAAAGGAAGCGGAGGAAAAGCTGAAAGAAAATTATGAAGCTCTTCCTAAAAAAGAGGTCGAATTAACGACGTGTCTTGATAACCAAAAGGCCAATGAAAGAGACTTGCTTTTTTTGGACAAATATGAGCTTAGAGTGGCAGCAAAGTGTTCAAAAAGAAGTGGACCGAGATTTCTTAACGGTGGATGAAGTGGATGCGTCCTCCATTTTAAAGCAATTTGAAGCGGTACTTTCAAAATATGACCGTTCAAGAGTACAAGAGCAAGTCACAAGGGCGTATCTCAACGAACAATTAAATTTAACAGAGTATCGAATGATCGATTTTATAGAAGAGATGGAAACGCCTGACTGGTTTGGAGAAGATTTTGGGGGAGCAGTACGAACCGTTTAAAAACGAATTTGCAAATACTAAATCAAGGCGAATAATACAGTTAGAATATCGAGGTCAGCGTGTGAGCCCATATTATGTTTCTTCTGCATTGGAGAAAGAGTTAGCCGATCAAAAGGGCTGGCTTGATGAGCAAGATCGTCAGCTTTATGAAGACATCATTGTTAACCATGTGGGCGTTATTCTTCGTAATCGTATTCAACGAGCACAAAAATGGGTGAAGCAGATGGATCAAATTATGGCGGAACGAGATAATTCATCAGGGCTGATTTTCTCGATTTCTTGGAAGCCACATACGGCTGACTCAGAGCAAGAATTAGATACGAAAGATTTAGTGCAGCTTTTGCAGCGAAATAGCAAGTTTTTAAGTGAAGAAGATTTAGATCGAATTACAAAGCACTTCCAATCCAAAATTGAAACGGCGAAAGAACTGATTCAGTTACGAAATGAAGGTTCAACGCTTCACCAAGTATTAAAAGAGGTGCTTGATTATCGGAAGTGGTTTAGCTTTGAACTGTCCTTTAGGAGGGTCAATGAGCCAAAACGAGAGCTCTCTAATAATCGATTCTTTCAATTTAGTGGGGGAGAGAAGGCGATGGCGATGTATATTCCGCTGTTTACGGCTGCTTACTCTCGTTATAAAGAAGCCAATGAAATGGCTCCCCACATTATTTCGCTGGACGAGGCTTTTGCAGGTGTAGATGAAAATAATATTCGCGACATGTTTGAAGTCGTTGAACAGCTTGGCTTTAACTATATTATGAACTCACAAGCGTTATGGGGTGACTACGATACAATTTCTAGTCTATCTATTTCTGAACTCGTTCGTCCGAAAAATGCTGATTATGTAACGGTCATTCGTTATGAATGGGATGGAAAACAAAAATCGCTTGTTTTTGAAGAGGATCAAGAGCAGAAGGAGTTTGCGATAAATGAAGGTTGATCTTTTTAAAAAGGAGCCTGGATTTAAGAAGTTATTTCTTCTTTTTAAAGATAAGTACCGCTCATTAGGAAGAGTGGGTGGTACCGTTAGCTTGGAGTCTTTTGATGAGGTGGAGGTAGAATCGATTGCCGGATTTTTAGGTCAATCTCCTGATGTATTAAGGAAAAAAGGAAAGCTTGCTTTAGCTGATTTTGAAAAAGAACTAATGAATACAGGTTTTGTAGATTGGACACTTGTTTCGTTGTTAGAACAAGTACTAGGAGAAACCATATATACGAAGAAACAGCAATTAGAAATGGAGCAAAGACGGGAAGAAAAATTTTTTAAGGCTCTTTTAGATAAAATCCCTTCAGCTGAAGGTTGGATCGATCAAATGAAGGCAAAAACGCCAGATACAAGGTGGATTTGGACTTTATATAAACAAGATCAGGAAGCATTAATGGAAAAAATGATTGCGGTGTATCAAGCGTTTCTTTCTCTTCCGGAAGAAGGAACGTTTGAACACCTTCCGTTTTTTTCTCAACGAACGACAGGAAATCCTCATTACTTTGATAGACAAGAAGTTGCGGGTAGATTACTTTGTCACTGTTTATACGTTGATCAACTTCTGCAAGGAAACTTAGATAGGGTGATGCCTAAAAGCGGGGAAGAGATTAATGATCTTCTTGCTGAATATGGAATTTTACGCGATGATTTATGGAACTTTGTGACGTGCCAAGGTTTAGTTGCAGCAATAGGAGACCATCCTCATCCTGTTTGGCAAGCTGCTTGTGATACGAGTACGGTGCTGAATGTTCCAATGAAGGAGCTTGTCAAAATAGATCGCGTTTGGCCCACAAGAGGAGACAAGGTATGGATAGTGGAAAACTCGAGTGTAGCCTCTACCATCATGAATGAACTTCCTGATGCACCAATTATTTGTACGCACGGCCAGTTTCGTGCAGCAAGCTGGCGACTACTCCATCTTCTCGTACAATCGAATTGTACGCTCTATTATTCAGGAGATTTAGATCCTGAAGGCGTGTTGATTGCCGAACGGTTAAAGCGAAGATTTCATGACCATGTCGTGCTATGGAGGATGGACCATCAATCTTACCGAAAGAGTCTCTCGAATGAAGATATTTCCGACCGATTGTCGAAGCTAGACTCGCTAACCTCGGATAGGTGGCAAGAGTTGATTTCAGCAATGCAAGAAGCAAAGAAAGCTGGTTATCAAGAAGCGCTTGTATCGGAGTTGATTGAGGATATAAGAAACGCAATGATAGGAAAGTAGGAGGAAAATGCCCATCTTAGATTTAGTCACCTTTATCATTCCTTGGAGTATTATCGCAATAATAGCTTACTATTTTTACAAAAAACAAGAGATGAAACCTAATATTATTTTAGTAATTATTGTTATTTATGTTGGTGTTTTTACGTTTTCGATAAAACTTGATATCTTTGATCATATTGGTTTGCCAATACTCCCCTTAGGAGTTTGGTTTCTTTACCTTGTGCTAAATAGAAAAGAGGGAAGGTGGGAAAGATATCGTAAATTTGCTTGGCTAGGGTTTGCGGGAAGCTATTTAATTTTTGCAACGATGTTAGCAGCTAATCCATTCTATCCTTCATCAGATCCAGAAGTGGATCCTTTAGACTATTTATTTCATGTGAAAGATGCAACGGTTATTCAAACCCATCCATCAGCAGAAAAGTGTATTTTCAATAAAGAAGTTTTTTTAAAGGAAGTTACAAGGTTGACCGAAGGAAACTATGACCCACTCATCTGGCTTAATGAATCCGTTGAGAGAGAAGAATCTAATCAAAAAAATGAACGCTTTCCGTACATTCTCATGCCAAATGCATTAGAAGAGGACGCAAGTGTAATTATTCATATTGAGGAAGACGGAAAAGGACTGTTAGTAACTACAACACAACAAACGCATTATTTTCAAATAGAAAAGTCTATTCTAAAGGAGGGGATAGAGGATGAAAAATAAAAAATGGATCATTTCAATTGGACTGTTATTAATAATTTCTATTATTTTATTTGTATTCATTTATCGTTTTTATTTTGCAAAACCATCTACATTCCCCTCAGATGAACAGTTATTGAAAGTTTTAGAAATGGACAATCATTTTTCAAAGGCAAATGCTAGTAACATTCTTGATGTTATTGATATAGATCAGAGTCACAAGTTTGTTCCTTTTACAACAAAACAAAATGAATATGGAACAAGTTATTGGGAGTATGAAAAAAATCAGTGGCAGATAAAACATATTGAATTTGGTCAGCCTCATGTTTGGACTATAAATATGGAGGACCCATCAACATTTTATATAAGTTGGAATATTCATCCTGATGATCAAGTGAAGGATTTCCAATTGTATTTTATGAGAGATCGAGATTATGATAGTTCAGACGGTATGAGTACCTATTATCCGAAAGTACAGATGGAAAAGACAATAACGTTAGATAAATCGTATGGGATAATGAAATTACCTAATGAGTGGATTTCAATTATGAAGAAATCTAAGAAGGTTGATACTAATTTTTCCATGAGTGGTTTTTTCTCATTTTCAGGATTTACAATCAAAAGTATTTTTCTAGACAAAAATAATCAACAAGTAGAAATACTATCAGGTTCATATAATAATGTCACCTATACGACCGAAGGCTTTGAAAGTTTGCACTGGGTTTATAATATGGCGAATGGATTAGAGCATGAAGGGATAGAGTTACAATAAGTCGTTTAGGATCCGTTTAAATAATAATGGAAAGCTTAAGAGTCATAAAATAAAGGGCTCTTAAGCTTTTTATGTAAAAATGGGTCCCCTTTACGTGGCTATGACCCACACTTAAAAAATGAACCTTCATAAAATACAAACATATGAATCTTTAGACAAGGGGCTTTTTTTGAGTGTATCACTTTATCCAAATAACGTGGCAGTCCACCGTCATTTTAGCTGGTCTTGTTATGATCATTTTTATTGGACATTCCCTATACATGAGGTATTTCCCAATTTGGGGGCTGCATCAGATAAAGAGGGATGGTTGGGAAAAACATAGGTGCACAGTTGTTGATTTGCGAGATTACCATGTTTCGAATCAAAGTCTAGTAGAAGGAGCAATCAACATACCCATTTCTTATTTTCAAAGGCAAAGTGAGTTTATACCGAAAGGCAAAGTGTTTATCGTCGTATCCACCGTTCTTGAAAAAAATCTAGGTGTTCGCCAGTTGCGAAAAAAAGGGATTCACCGTTGAAGGGTACTTAATGATTAGTGAGGAACGCAAAGAATTAGGTTAAAGCAGGGCTATGTCCCTTCCTATTCAATGCCTTTTAGATCATAGAATCGGTATCCCTTTTCGCTTTTTTATATAAATAGACGATCCCAATCATAGTGATAATCACACAAATGATCGCTACTATTGTAATATACTGGGGATCTTCATTTATATGTGGAGGAATCATCATTTCTAAAAGCACATCGATATTTAAAATAAAGACAAGAAAGATGGTGGTCTTTGATTTTACATAAATTGACCAAAGGATAAGAATAAGGATACATATAGCTGCAATCATATAGTTTTGAGTAGTCGTTGCCACAAAATAATTCGTATTTATTTGTTGCTTTATCCATAAAAAGAATCCAACCCATAGTCCCGTCGTAAATAGGAAAAGAGTAAATGAAAGTAATAGTGTCTTTTTTGTAGATGGATATGTTTTGGGTGCCCCTTTGAAAAATGTGACGGTCCAAAGACCTATGGTAAGAAATAGAGGCAATGAACCGAATATTAACATGTTTTGCGAGATTTTGAATTCTCCTTTAAGGGCGGGACCCAAGCTTATAAAAGCGATAATAGCTGAGATAAATGCAGGTATTAAAACTAATAGCCCTTCTTTATCAGTAGAAAGCTCCTGTTCAATACTCTTTATATATTGCTTTCGGCTTTTTCCAATGATATCATCAACGCTTTCTCCTCTTTTTTCAGCTTCTGTTAAATGAACCTCAAGTTCTTCGACGATTTCATTGATATCTTCGTCTTTTTTACCTTTTTGGATTAAGTACATTCTAAGCTCCATTAAAAACTGTTCAGACTTGGTTGATAACATATTATTTTTCCCCTTCATTGATCACATTTTCAACAGACAGTTTTAAATTATTTTGTTTTCCTTTTTCGCTTTTTTATAAAAAAAGACGATTAAAATAATGGCTATCAAATTAATACCGAGTACTGATAATGTTATAAAGATCGGATCTTCATGAATATTCGGAGGAACAACCATGTCTAATATTGGTAAGGCACCTATGTAAAGCGCGACAAAAATGGTCAACCATGATTTAGTTTGCACAGAAAAAAGAGTAAAAATAATGATACATACTCCAGCGATAAGATAGTTTTGCAGACTTGATGCCACAAAATAATCCGTATCTACTCGCTGTTGCATCCAAAGAAAAAATAGACCCCATATGCCCATTGCAATTGTAGAATTTAGCATGCTAATAAGCATCAACTTTTTTCTTGAAGGAAAAACTTTTGGCATTCCTTTGAAAAATATCACTGAAGAAAGACCTAGGACTAAAAAGAGTGGAAGAGAACCAAACAATAGAATGTTTTGAGAAATTTTGAATTCTCCACTAAGCGCTGGGCCGAAAGACATATAGGCTAGAATGACTAAAATGGTGGAAGGGAGTAATAAGGCAAGCCCTTCTTTATCAGTAGAAAGCTCTTTTTCAATACTCTTCATATAGTGCTTTCGGCTTTTTCCAATGATATCATCAACGCTTTCTCCTCTTTTTTCAGCTTCTGTTAAATGAACCTCAAGTTCTTCGACGATTTCATTGATATCTTCGTCTTTTTTACCTTTTTGGATTAAATACATTCTAAGCTCCATTAAAAACTGTTCAGACTTGGTTGATAACATATTATTTTTCCCCTTTATTGATCACATTTTCAACAGACAGTTTTAACTCGTTCCACCGTTCTTTAAATTTTTCCACCTCTTCTTCTCCTAATTCTGTTAATAAATAGTACTTTCGTTTTGGACCAGCGGTGGATTCTCTTAATACACTGGTAATCAGTCCTTCTTTTTGCATACGTAATAACAATGGATAAATGGTTCCTTCTTTAAAGGAATGAAACCCATAGCCTCGTAATTTTTCGGTTAATTCGTAGCCATAGACCTCGCCTTCTTTAATAATCGCTAAAATACATCCATCCAAAATTCCTTTTAACATTTGTGTTGAGTCTGCCACTTGGACCTCCTTTTTCAATAACTTGTTATACAAGTGTTATTAAAATTAAACTAACATAATATGACTTGCATTACAAGGTATAGAAGAATATTTTTGAAATGACTGTAAGTTGAGTGGTATTATATATTTGACTTAATACCGCATGGGGTATATGATGGGAGTGTAAATAATCCATGATAGGTGGGGAGGTATTTATGACCCTCGTTGGTTTAAGTATAAGCCTTGTTATGGGCTATTCCATTATGATTCGGTATGTTCCAATTCGTGGTTTACGCAAAATAGAAGAGCAAGATTTGAAGGGAAATAGATTAACCGTTGTTGACTTGCGAGATTATCAAAATTCTAGTCACGATGCTGTAGATGGTGCAATTAATATTCCTCTTTCTTACCTTGAAAGGCAAAAAATGTTGATACCCAAAGAAAATATTATGGTGATTGTATCAACTAGTATTGAAAAAAATTTAGGTGTTAGACAGTTACGAAAGAAGGGATATAATGTTGTAGGGTACTTGAATAATAAAAAAGATTGACATATATTTTTTTATCTTTTAATATACCTATAGGGGTAGAGGTAAAAGGAAAGGGGCGATTTAAATGAATGTAGATAAAATTCTAGATGCAAAAGGTCTTGCTTGTCCAATGCCACTAGTGAAAACAAAAAAAGCCATAGATGAAATGGCTTCAGGTCAAATAGTTGAAATTCATACAACTGATGCAGGAGCAAAGAATGATCTCACGGCATGGGCGAAATCAGGTGGTCATGAGCTTATTAAAGATGAGCGAGACAACGAAGTCTATATGTTTTGGATTAAGAAAGGATAAAAAATTTTAATCATTTTTATACCCATTAGGGTAAATATATGGAGGAGATTGGATGACAGAGAAGAAAAGAACGACCATCGTTTTGTTTAGTGGTGATTATGATAAAACGATGGCAGCCTATATTATTGCGAATGGAGCAGTAGCTTACGATCATGAGGTGACGATTTTTCACACTTTTTGGGGATTAAACGCCTTGAGAAAGGAGGATAAGGTTCAAGTGAAGAAAGGTGTTATTGAAAAAATGTTTGGAAAGATGATGCCTAGAGGAGCCAATCGCATGGGTCTTTCAAAAATGAATTTCGCAGGTATGGGCCCTAAAATGATCAAAGGTGTCATTAAAAAACATCAAGCGCTCCCTTTACCCAATTTAATTGAAATGGGAAGAGATCAAGGAATTAAACTTGTTGCCTGTACCATGACAATGGATTTATTAGGGCTTCAAAAAGAAGAGTTATCAGAAGACATTGAGTATGCAGGAGTAGCCGCTTATTTAGGAGATGCCGAAGAAGGGAATGTAAATTTATTCATTTAATTGAGGAGGAAGAACAAATGAATTCAATCAAATCAGATCAATTATTAGATGCGAAAGGTCTCGCTTGTCCGATGCCACTGGTAAAAACAAAAAAAGCCATTGATCAATTACAACCAGGCCAAGTACTAGAAATTCAAACGACTGATGTCGGATCAAAGGCTGACTTTCAAGCATGGGCGAAAAGTGCTGGGCATCAATATTTAGGAATAAGGGAGGGTGGGAATGTGCTCACTCATTTTTTAAGAAAAAAGCCAAATGAACAAACGAATGATTCTAGACATCCCCATGTGATTAGGAATGAGGAGTTTGAAAAGAAAGTCGAAATGAATCCAGATATTTTCGTTTTAGATGTAAGAGAACCGGGTGAATATGAAAGGGGTCATATTCCGCAAGCCTTGTCCATTCCGCTAGGTGAGTTAGAAAACAGGTTCAATGAATTAAACAATCAAGATCAACTGTATGTTGTGTGTCAATCAGGGAATAGAAGCAACCATGCTTGTAAAATATTAACGAATAAAGGATTTGAACATGTAGTGAATGTAGTACCTGGCATGAGCGGTTGGAATGGAAAAGTAGTGTTTTCAAAATAATTTTTTTACTCAATTTTATACCTAAGGGGGTAATTTTGTGTCGTTAAATAAGATGACTTCTAAAGAAGTTGTTCAAAAAGTGATCAATAAGGAAGAACTTTTTATTCTTGATGTACGGAATAAAGAGGCTTTTGATGGTTGGAAGATTGAGGGGGCATCATTTCAATATTTGAATAAACCCTATTTTGATCTCATAGATGGGGTTGAATCAATTATAGATGAAATCCCTTCTGGCAAGGAGATTTTAGTGGTTTGTGCAAAGGAAGGCTCTTCGGTGATGGTAGCCGAAATGATGGCTGAACATGGAATGACCGTTTCCTATTTAGAAGGAGGAATGAAAGCTTGGAGTGAGCATTTAGAGCCTATTAAAATTGGAGATTTAGCTGAAAATGGAGAGCTTTATCAATTTGTTCGAATGGGAAAAGGTTGCTTATCCTATATGATCATCTCTAATGGTGAAGCTGCGATTGTGGATGCAACACGCACGATAGATGTTTACCTTGATTTTGCCAAAAAGAAACAGGTTCAAGTGACACATGTATTTGATACGCATTTACATGCGGACCACATTTCCGGAGGGCGAAAGATTGCCCAGGAAACAGGGGCTGTTTACTTGCTACCCCCAAAAGATGCAACCGAGGTAACGTTTAATTATCAACCTTTAGAAGATGGAAATCAAGTGAAGATTGGTCAGACTATGATTAATATTCATGCTCTATACACACCAGGACATACCATTGGCTCCACTTCATTTATCGTTGATGATTCGTTCTTATTGACAGGGGATATTTTATTCATTGACTCTATTGGTCGTCCTGATTTAGCCGGAATGGCCCAAGATTGGGTAGGAGATTTAAGAGAGAGTCTATACAGTCGCTACAAAGAGCTTTCATTTGATTTAATCGTTCTTCCTGCACACTTTATGATTTTGGATGAATTGAATTCAGATGGAAGTGTTTCTGAGAAATTAGGGACTCTTTATGCCCGTAATCATGGGTTAAACATTAAGGATGAAAGGGAATTTAGAACGCTGGTGACAGAAAATTTACCACCACAACCCAATGCCTATCAATACATCCGAAAAACCAATATGGGAAAAATAACGCCTGATGAAGAAAAGCAAAGAGAAATGGAGATCGGACCTAATCGCTGTGCCGTTCGATAAATTAAAAACGAAGGAGAAGGGAGCCATTATAGGGTTCCCTTTCCTATGCTCGAAAAAGGAGTGACTTTGATGGATATTGGATGGATAGTTATCATTTTTATGATTGGTTTTATAGGGTCATATCTTTCTGGAATGCTCGGTATTGGTGGATCAATTATTAAATATCCGATGCTTTTATACATTCCTCCGTTATTTGGTTTTGTTGCATTTAGTGCCCATGAGGTGTCTGGGATTAGTGCCTTACAAGTGTTTTTTGCGACGATTGGTGGTGTTTGGGCTTATCGGAAAGGAGAATATTTAAATAAATCATTGATCGGTTATATGGGTATAAGTATTTTAATGGGCAGTTTTGTTGGAAGTTATGGTTCCAACTTGATGTCTGAAAAAGGGATTAATTTCGTCTATGGTGTTTTAGCGTTACTCGCTGCTATTATGATGTTTATCCCCAAAAAAAGCATTGACAATATTCCACTTGAGGACGTAACGTTTTCAAAAGGATTAGCAACAAGCTTAGCGTTTATTGTGGGAATCGGAGCAGGGATTGTAGGAGCTGCAGGAGCCTTTTTATTAGTACCGATTATGCTGGTCGTGTTGAAAATTCCAACACGGATGACCATTGCCTCTTCTTTAGCGATTACGTTTATTTCTTCTATAGGGGCTACAGTTGGAAAAATAACGACTGGACAAGTGGATTACCTTCCTGCGTTAATCATGGTCGTTGCGAGTTTAATGGCTTCACCACTAGGTGTTATGACTGGAAAGAAAGTAAACACGAAATGGTTACAAGGGATTTTAGCGATGTTGATTTTGTCCACGGCGATTAAAATTTGGCTTGATGTATTAGGGGTGTAAAGGGATAAGTTTAAATATTACACTTTATTTCCTTCTGTGGAATTAAGCTGTCCTTTCTGGACTATTGCTAGTATAGTAGAATCGTAAAGGATGATTACTAAGAAGGAGGAAAAAAACAATGCTCAAAAAAACAATAGGGATTGCCTCTTCGTTGATTTTAACTGCAAGTATTGTGGGAGGCACGTCAGTATTAGCTTTTCAAAACCAAGAAGTAGAACCGAATAACAATTTTATTGATGCGACGCAGATAAAAATTCTTCAAGATACGACTGTGGATACCGTTGGCGGTTCACTTCAGAAAGGAGATCAAGACTATTTTCAATTTGAATTAAAGTCACGAATACTAGATTTTACAATTAGTGAAAATAGTATACACTATGAAGATCGTAGTCTCGGTCTTGATTCTTCTCCGGAAATAAACGTCGAGTTATACGATAAAAGTCACCAACTTGTAAAACCTGATCGTATGGATGATGGAATTATTTTCGATTCTCTTGACAAAGGAACTTATTATATTTCTGTAACTGATGCGCTGAAACAAGAAGAAGAGATCCCTTATTCTATTTACTTTCACTCTAGTTCTTCAGGTGTTTATCGTTTTTCAGGACAAGATCGTTATGAAACCGCTGTAGACACTGCTCAAAATCTAAATTATGGCTACCATGCTTTTCTAGCAAGTGGTGAAAAATTCCCCGATGCTTTAGCAGGAAGCCCTCTTCAGTCACTTACAGATAGTCCAGATCCATTATTGCTTGTTAAAAAAGATTCAATCCCTCAAAGTGTCGAAAATTCTTTTAACCATTTTAACACAGAATCTGTTACGATCTTAGGAGGACCTAGTGCTATATCAGAAGAAGTAGAGACTTACTTAGAGAATGAATTAAATCTTGAGGTTAATCGGATTTTTGGACAAAATCGTTATGAAACCGCTGCCGCGATTGCAGAGGAATTAAGAGAGAATTTCCCTTACGGATTGTATGCTCACGCTCCTAGTGATAAAGCGTTTGTCGTGAGTGGAGAGGACTTTCCAGATGCACTATCTGCTGGATCAGTTTCGTTTGATAGTCCGATTTTGCTTACAAAAAAGAATGAACTTCCTGAAGCAACGCGAGAGCAGTTAAAACACTACAATGAAGTTTACGTCGTAGGTGGTCCTGCTGTTATAAGTGACGAAGTCGTAAATAGTATCCCAAATGCTGTTCGCATATACGGACAAGATCGCTACGAAACATCTCTTGAAGTAGTAAAGGAATTTAGAGATAGGACTGCTACTGAAATTGGTGTAAATATTGCTACTGGAGAAAATTTTGCTGATGCTTTAGTAGGAGGAAGCACAATCTATCCAGTCATCTTAACGAAACCTGATCAAATTCCAGTTGATACTCAAACGTATTTAAAAGACATTAATCGCTTTAATATTCTTGGTGGTCCAAATGCTATCAGTGAAAAAATTGAAGAAGAATTATGGACGATAGTCGAATCTCATATTGAGTAAGCTGTAGAGATTTTATAACAGGCTACAGGCTAATTTAAGACCGACCCTATAAGTGTAGAAAGTACTTATAGGGTCTCTTTATGTGCAGTAGATCAATAGAAGAAAGAGATTGAAATCCTTAGAATATTTCTTCTTAACCTAGTGAAAATGTAAGGTAAGGATAAAAGGCATTCCCTAGAATACGCTTTTTACTATAGAAAGAGAATTTGATATAATGTTCATTAATTGAATAATTTTCTATATTTGTTTTTGGGGTAAATGGGAGAGGATAATGTTGAAATTAATAATAGAAATCGTTTTTTTGTGTTTAACGTAATTGCCGAGAAGTCGCCCACTTCTAAATGAAGAGGAAGTGGGTGATGAATCGGTTCTTTTTTTGTATAATATTGTTATAGAATGTCAAGGTAGGTGAAAATCGTGACAAAGCTAAACAAGGCGTATAAATTCCGTATCTATCCTACACGTGAACAAGCTTCTCTTATTCGCAGAACCTTTGGTTGTGTGCGTTTTGTGTACAACAAAATGTTAGATGACCGTAAGAAAACCTATGAGAAATATAAGGATGATAAGGAAACCTTGAAAATGCAAAAGTTCCCGACACCTGCCCAGTACAAAAAAGAATTCGAATGGTTGAAGGAAGTTGATTCACTCGCTTTAGCGAATGCACAAATCAATCTTCAAAAAGCGTATCAAAACTTCTTTGCTAAAAAGGCTGACTATCCTACCTTAAAAAGTCGTAAATCGAGACAATCCTATACAACAAATGTGGTCAATGGGAATATTAAACTTATAGATGGATTGATCAAACTACCAAAACTGACATGGATAAAAATCAAACAGCATCGCCCAATACCTGATGGACATAAGATAAAAGCGTGTACGATCTCCATGACTAAAACAGGGAAGTTTTTTGTGTCCATCTTGACTGAATATGAAAAGAAAATTGTAGAACAACCAGCTCATTTATTGATTGGTCTAGACTTTGTGATGAATGGCTTATTTGTCGATAGTGAAACAGGTAAGAAAGCCAATTACCCTCGTTTTTATCGTCAAATGGTAGAGAAGCTAGCCAAAGAAAGCCGCATATTAGCTAGACGAACAAAAGGCTCTTCTCGTTGGCATCAACAGCGCTTAAAAGTAGCGAAAATTCATGAGAAAATCGCCAACCAAAGAAAAGACTTTCTTCATAAACAGTCTTATAGACTTGCAAACCAATACGATTGCGTCATTATTGAAGACCTCGATATGAAAGGGATGTCTCAAGCATTGAAGTTTGGTAAAAGTGTAGCTGATAATGCCTGGGGGAGGTTCACATCCTATTTAGAGTACAAGTTAAAAGAACAAGGAAAGAAACTAATCAAGATTGATAAATGGTTTCCTTCTTCAAAAACGTGCTCAAATTGCGGTCAAATCAAGGAAGAATTGACGCTTTCTGACCGAGTTTTCGATTGTCATTGTGGATTCTCATCCGATCGTGATTGGAATGCGTCAATCAATATCAAAAACGAAGGTATTCGAAAGCTTACATAAAGGAAACAAGAACTCTTGGTTCACGAGGGATCGCCTAGTCCATTAGAGACCATTAGGTTTCTGTACCTAGGAAGCATCCACCTCTAAGCGCTAGCGTAGGTGGTATGTAGTTCACTAGCTTACTATGCGTTTCTTTTTATTCAAGTTTTGATCAAAATGAAAGAGAAGACGATCGTACCTATAGGGTACGAAGAAGCACGCTTGATAAGAGTATTTCCACAAAAAACAATCGAGTTACCCTTAGTGTCTAAACAGAAAAAAGGGATGATGTTCTATACAGGATTCCTGCTATTTTTAATTTCATTCATTATATGGGAGGATACACTCGAATCTATTTTGCCTGTTTATTTCATATTCTTACCTACTTTGTTTATGTCTCGTCAACTGCTCAACTTATTTGCGATCAAAAAGACTGGTGTTTTATATGGGAATCGTTTTATTCCTTGGCGAAAATTTAGCTCTTTTGAATTTAGAATGATCGACAAAAATCATAAATTTTATGGTTATTCTAAAGAGGTGAATGAAGGCTATGAATTGCTCTTACATAAAAGAGGCATGTCTGTACGATGTTTTGTTACTTCTGAAGAAATGAAAGAAAAGCTAACGAAAGTATTAAACCAACAGATAGAAGTGGAGGAATATAGTCATGGATGAGCGTATGAAAAGGTTGATCGATAAAACAAAATTAAAATTAGGGTTAGATCATTATACCCTTTTTTCATATGATTTAACACGAAATGTTAATGTCTCAGATACTAGTTATTCGTTAAGTATGGAGTGGTTTCCGAATCCGATTCGAGAAAGAACGGAAGATGACTGTAATCCCCCTGGAACCGCGTGTGTGGATATTGATTTTCATACGGGGAAGTTTCATAGTGTCATTTTTGTAGAGGGTCAATCGGTTGCCAATGGCGTGGTGCTTTCTACAAAAGAAGACATGATTACATGGGTGGAAAATGAAACAGGACTTTTATATGGTAAGCAGTTTAAGCTTATTAAAGAAGAGGATCAAAGACTCCTTTTTCATGAATGTGTGAATGGGATTCCCTTTGCTCACTCTGGTTCTATAGAAATTAGATGTGATGATCAAGGAAATCTTACTTTTTTCTCAGAATCTTTAGTCGCAGTTCGTAAAAATATTAAAAAAGAGAAGTTTTCCCTATCTGTTGATCAAGTTGAGCATTTATTTAAAGAGCAGCTGATCCTTACTGAGTTCCCTGATTTGGAGAACGAGAAATTCAAGATTGCTTATGGAATAGAAGAAGTCTATGTTACAAATGACCAACTAGCTACCATCCCCTCTCGGTTGGATGAACGAATGCACTATAAAATCAATGAGTTAATGGAATGGGATACCCCAATTGAAGAATCTTTTCACCGTGAAGAAATCGATATTTTAGCAGAAAGAGAGGTAACTGTACAGCAAGCATTGAATCGAGAACCCCACCCAGACTTATCCCCAATCACAGAGCAAGAATTAGATCAATGCAAGCTCAAAACGAAGGATTTTTTACGTCAAGTCTATCCAAATGAATCAGGAGAATGGAAGTTGATTTATATAGTAAGAGAAGGAAAGTATTTTATAGCAACCGTAAAACCAAAAAAAGAAACGATCGCCTTGTTTGAAAGGAAAATAAACATATTCGTTGATGTAAATAAATGTAAAGTTATCAATTATATTGATAATGAAGATTTAGTATCGGAAATATGTAAGGATTTTCAGCCTGCTGAAACAGCAGTCATTACGAAGGAGCAAGCATATGATGAACTTAAAGATTTGTTTAAATTATCCCCTTATTATGTTTATGACTTTGAAAGAAAACAATATATGTTATGTGGAAAACTTGATTGTCAGTATGTAGTGATGGCTCATAGCGGTGAAGTAGTCATACATTCTGATTTATAGTTCTAATGTACCGAAAGATTATGCTATAGTAGAAATATTATTACACGATAGAATTGATCTAGGTTTTCCCTCCAACTCTATGTTTACTTTACAGAAAACTTGGCTAATATGATTAATAGAAGTTTTTTAAGGAAATTCTGAAAAACCTCTTAAACATTTTATAAGCTGTACCGATATAAAAAGCACTAAGATAAAAGTAACATATTGGATTTTTTCAATGCATACAGGAGGTTAGATCTATATATGTCGAACTATTGGATGACGCCTGAACAAATAGAACAAAGACAGGCTCGAAAGAAAAAGCTGTTTTACGTGCTAGTTCCTGTTTTTGCAGCAGTAGGTAGTGCAGTATTTACCCTTTGGTTTGGATGAGGATGAATATATAGCTTGTTCCCTTTGTGCTGACAATGACCAGCTTTTATTTTGCATAAAAAAGAGAAGGGCTATACGATATCGCCTCTTCTCAAAAGCCATTTAATTAGTTCTTTTGCTTGATTAACAGTTATTTGTTTTTCATCAACGGACCTTAATAAATCAATCCAAGCAGCATAAAGCACTCCATTAATGGGTAGTTCTGTTTTTAAGTTGAAGTCACAAAATACTCCTTTAACTCACTTTATTTATAATTAATGATAATAATTTCTTGCGCAATTTCTAATGAGGGGGGATTTTTCTTCATTTTTCTTTTTATCAGGACAGTAATTTTCAACTAAAGCCCATATAACAACAAAAGCAAATGCTTGATCTGCATTCATTCTCATCCACCCTCTATAGGTTAGGAAGAAATAATCAATTGAAAGTGATACTGTGAAATATGCTAGGAATATGACTAAGTATTTTTTTACTAAGTATTTCTTTCTTGAGTTCAAACATTACACCTACACTTCTATATATCTATTCTTGCTCATAATAGACTAGAAACCACTCAATCGAGGCGTCTTTTGTTTCTATTTTTTCATCTTTTTTACCTACAGAGTAACCGATTAAAACACCAAAAGAAAGAGCAAATAGTATATATATGGAACTTGTTTGTGAAAAAACTATAAATCCCCCAGCCGACTAATATACCTAGTAGTGAAATTATTAGCCCCATCATAAAAACCTCCCTTTCTATATATATCTTCAATAGCTTATTCAATTATAACTTTATCGTTGGCTTTCAAGTCCTTATTTCACCATAATATCCGTACGCCCTGTAAGGATGCTCGACAAACCAATCATCTACTTGTATAGGGTCTTCAACCATAATTCTCTTTTATGTGCCTAGGCTAGTTTTTCTCTGCTTTACTTTTGTTAGAGATAAAAACAATAAATTAAAACATGTAAATCCAGCTATCGCACCAAATGTGTTTAGTATAAGATCGTCAACATCAAAAGATCTTCCTGTAAAAAGTAATTGGATTGTTTCAACTAATAAAGATACTAAAAAACCAAAAATTGCAGTTTTCCATAACTTAAACATCTTAAATCTTAACGGAATTAAAAATCCTAAGGGGATAAATAAAATAATGTTACCAACAATATTTCTAATAGGTACCATGTAACAAAAGTGGGTTAGAGAGCCATAAATACTTGCAAAAGGAATTAAATTAACCCTTTGTGACAATGGTATTCCTTCAAGATAGTCGTGGGAATATATTGGGAAAGGAAACAGTGTTAACATATAGATAAACACTAATGAAAAAAAGAACATTCCTTTAAGTAATTCAGTTTGTAAAGAAAACCTTTTTGTAAACAACCATACTAAAAACCGATAAATTACCCAAGGTATAATAAAGAAAAACATAGTTTCTAGGTCATACCTGTACATTAACTGAATCATGTTATCATCTCTCTATATATTATTATCTTATGTCAAATTCTTGACCTACTTTGATTATAACTTTAAATTAGCAAAATTAGATCGAAAAAATTCCAATCGAATATAAAGAAAAAGATCAAACAGTTTGTTGCCGATATTTCAATTAAAGAAACTGACATTGTGACCGTCGGTGATCAAACGTATTGAGCCTATCGTTAACGAAGGAAAGCTGAATGATTTAGAGGCTGGCATTGTATCATAAAATAGAAAGGTATCCAATCATATAAAGTGAACAAAAGGAGTTTTCGTAATGATTAAAGCAGTGTTATTTGATTTAGATGGAACATTATTAAACCGAGATGAATCCGTGAAATGTTTTATAACCAACCAGTATGATAGATTTCAAAAATTCTTGAGTCACCTTTCAAAAGAAGACTATGTTGCTAGATTTATTGAACTAGATAAAAGAGGATATGTTTGGAAAGATAAAGTGTACCAGAAGATGGTAGATGAGTTTAACTTACAATTGTCTTGGGAAGTATTCCTCGAAGACTATATCACAATGTTTAAACATCACTGTCATCCATTTCCGAATCTATTTGATATGTTGGAGAAGTTAAAGGAAAAAGAAATACGTTTAGGTATGATTACGAATGGGAAAAACCCATTTCAAATGGATAATATCGAAGCGCTTAAGATAAGAGATTATTTTGATGTTATTTTAATATCTGAAGAGGAAGGAATAAAAAAGCCTAATCCGGACATTTTCCATAGAGCACTAAAAAAACTAGACGTTTCTTCGCATGAGAGTATGTTTGTTGGTGACAATCCTATGAATGATGTGAATGGAGCACAAGAAGTTGGGATGATTGGTATTTGGAAGAGGGATCCTGAATGGATTCAAGTTGAGGCTGACTATGTTGTTGAGGATCTTTTGGAATTGACTGAAATAATCGAGGAACATAATAGTAAACAGACCATGATTTAATAGCTAATTTCTAAGTTAAAAAACAGCTACAGGGGATTTGTTCCTGTAGCTGAAAGTAAAAGTCACTTTAAGAGGTTGTTCAAAAAGTCTTGAAAAAATTGCAGTCGAATAACTTTGTTGTCTCGCTATTCCACTCCTCATGTACAAAGAACGTACACTGTGGTGCTCATAGCTTCGTCGCCGCGTTCTTCTCGGCACTTTTCCCCCTACTTTTTGAACACGCACTTTAAATACTATAGATTTTCATCCTCTACTTGATTAAGCCAGGCTTCAATTTCTGAAACAACCATTTCAATTGTTCCTTCTTCAAAAGGCGATTTAAGGTTAGCTCCATTGACAAGTTCAAGGAATGGCTTGCTACCGCCTAGGTTGCATAGATGAAGATAATCATTCCACGTTTGTTCTTTATTTTGACTCATCTTTATCCATAGTTGATGAGCGCAAACTTGGGCAAGGGTGTAGTCAATATAATAGAATGGATCTTCATATATATGTCCTTGCCTTTGCCAAAAGCCTCCGGATTCTAAATAAGCATTTCCATCAAAGTCTCGATGAGGTAAGTATTTCTTTTCAATGTCTCTCCAAGCTTGCTTTCTTTCATCAGGAGTTAAAGTTGGATTTTCGTAGATTACGTGTTGAAATTCATCTACGGCAACTCCGTAAGGTAAGAACAACAACGTGGAGGATAAGTGAGAAAATTTATATTTCTCTGTATCTTCTTTAAATAAGCGCTCCATCCAAGGCCAAGTGAGAAATTCCATGCCCATTGAATGAATTTCACAAGCTTCATAAGTAGGCCAAACATACTCAGGTACACCAAAATGACGACTACTATACACTTGGAAGGCGTGGCCTGCTTCGTGCGTTAATGTATCAACATCAGAAGTTGTTCCATTAAAATTGGCAAAGATAAATGGAGATTGGTAGTCATAAATAAAATCACAATAGCCTCCCGCCATCTTTCCTTCTTTTGAAGTTAAGTCCATTAACTCGTTGTTTTTCATGAAGGAATAAAATTCCCCTGTTTCTTTTGAAAGCTCTTTATAGATGATTTCTGCTTGTTCTTCGATCCACTTTGGATCACCCTTTGGTTTCGCATTTCCTGTTTGAAACTCATATGTTTCATCGTAAAACTTTAATTCAGACAAACCTAGTCGTTTTTGCTGACGTTCTTTAAGTTTTGTTGCAAGGGGAACAATAAAGGTTTCAACTTGCTTACGGTATCCTCTTACATCCTTTGCATCATAATCAGTTCTCTTTAATCGATCGTAACCTAGCTGAACAAAATTATCATACCCAAGTTTATGAGCCATAGTGGTTCTCACTTTTACTAAATCATCGTAAATACGATCAAACTGACCCACATTTTCGTTAAAAAAGCCAAACTTTGCTTCCATTGCTTGCTTTCTTATTTCACTATCAGGTGATTGGGTAAATGGCTCCAGTTGTGAAAGCGTATAAGTGTCTCCATTAAAATCAATTTTTGCAGAAGCAATGAGCTTGGAATATTCAGATGTTAGTTTATTCTCTTTTTGCAAATCTTCAATAATATCAGGAGAGAATGCTTTAATCTCTTTCTCAGCTAAATCGAAGAGATGTTTCCCCCACTTTTCCTCTAATTGCGGACGAAATGTTGATTGAATTAGTTCTTTGTAGAATGAAGAAAATAAATCTTGAAATTTAGGAGAAAACTCGTCTATGTAATCTTGCTCTGCTTCGTAATATGCGTCGTTTGTATTAATAGAATGACGAATAAACCCTAAAGAAAACATTGAATGGACATTGCGATAAATTTTATAGAATTCTTCCATAGCAATGATTTGTTCTTCGGGTGTTGTTGCATTTTTAAAAAGGTCAAGAGCTTTGTTAAAAAGTTCTTTCGTATTTTCGAAGTTTGGTCTTTCATACGTAAATTGCGAAAATTTCATCTACTTCATCCTCTCGGTTAGTCTAGTGATAGTATAGCATATTTTGGTTATTGAAATGAGCCAAAACGGTATGAGCACAACACCCTCTGAATAATAAAGAAAACAGAGAATGGATAAGATATATTGTAACGGTTTTATCGGTGTAAAAGGGGGAGAAGTAAATTGGCAAAGGACGATTTAAATGTTGTGTTGATTGGTGCAGGTGCTGTCGGAGGAACAGTAGCGGGGTGGCTTAGTCCTCATTATGAAAACTTTTATGTCTTAGGAAGACCATATCTCAACGAAAAGTTAAGAAAGGATGGTATTCTTGTTTATGAACAAGGGAAGAAAGAGCAAACAAAAGCCATACCTGTACGTTGTATCGATGACTTAGAAGAAGTGGATCATGTCGACCTTTTAGTCATTGCAGTAAAAAACTACAGCTTAGATGAAGTATGCCAAACGGTTAAAGATAAAGTTACGAAAGAGACGATCGTTGTCGGACTACAAAATGGGATTGAAAATCAAGAGATCTTACCAAAATACTTTAAAAAGGTTGTTTACGGTGTTATTTGTTATAATTCTTGGGTAGATGAACCTGGAGTCATAGGTTATCAATCAAAAGGACCCATTATAGTAGGAATTAAAGAGTTGTATTTAAAGTCAGAGCTCATTCTTGTTAAGAAACTATTCAATCTTGGTTTTGAAGCGATATCTACAGATCAACTGGATAATGTGACCCATTCAAAATTAATTCTCAACTTAACAAATTCATTTACTACATTGATTGGACTTCACGAATTAGACGATATGAAGGATTTTCGTCTTATTAAAAATATTTTGTCAAACCTCCTTTATGAAGGGGTTCAAATAGTCAAGGCTGCAAATTACCAGGAGAGCCGTTTAGGAGGATTACCTTCATGGTTTTCAATTACTGCAGTTGTTAAACTCCCTAACTTTTTAACGGATGGAATGTTTAAACGTAATCTAGGGAAAATGAAAATCAGTAGTATGGGCCAAGACGTTTTTAAAAGAGGGAGTTCAGAAACGGAAGTTGAATCTATTAATGGGTATTTGTTAAGATTGGCTGACAAGAATCAAGTTTCCGCGCCCTATAATCAAGCGGTTTATAAGTTGTGTAAGAAGGAATTTCAAACTAGTCCATTCAAACCTTTAAATGTGAAAGAGGTGTGGAGAAAAGTTGAAGAGGAAAAGCAGTTAGTTAAGTGATTTTATTGCTGTGAAAATAAAAACGTTTACATTTTAAAAAGATTGATTTTTCCACTTGCAATCGTGATTTCAATTATATAAAATAGACAACGAAGACGAAATGACTAAATTGTCCTAATGGTCAGTTTTGGAGATGAATAAATGGATCGAAAACAAGCAATCATTGATGCATCAGTCAAATCTTTTTCTTTATTTGGTTATAAAGCTACGACAATGGATCTAGTAGCAAAGTTTGCGAGTGTTGGAAAAGGCACCATCTATACGTTTTTTAAAAATAAAGAGGAGTTATTTTTAGAATGTACCAATATGATGGTGAAGGAGATGAAGTCAGAAGCGGAAGCGGCAACTGACCCAAACGAAACCTTTATCCAAAATGCTCACAGGAGGCTATATCGTATCCTAGAATTTCGCAGAGAGCATAAATTTATGATTAAGCTTTTTCAGGAATCACGGGAAATAGGCACTCCAACTGTGAAAAGCTTCATTGAGCAGCTTGAAGACACAATTATATCTTATTTAAGAAAAGATATTGAGCAGGCGATGGAAAGAGGGGAAATAAAAGATTGTGACCCGGAGTTAACAGCCTTTTTAATTCTTCATTTTTATGTCTCTCTCATCATAGACTGGGAGAAGAAACATCAACCACTAAAAAAGGAAGAAATAGCTGAGTTATTTAAACTCTATTTTTTAAAAGGATTGTCGACAAGATAATCCGTTCTTTTTTAAATCAAGTGACTAAATGAAAGGAATGGTCATTTTGGTGATAGGATTGTTATCTTGATCTGTTTTTTTATTAATCAAAAATGACTAAATGAGGGAACTAGTCAAAAGTATAGGAGGGTAAAGCTTGAAAGCATTTCAATTGTTTAAAGAGGAATGGCTAGCTGTCTTAAAGGATAAAAAGGTCATTATTCCGGTCATTGCGGTCATGTTTATACCTTTGTTATATGCTTTCATGTTTCTGAAAGCTTTTTGGGATCCATATGACCATTTGAAGAACTTACCTGTTGCTGTTGTCAATTTAGATGAAGGGGCAAATTTTGAAGGTGAGCATATAACGGTAGGTGAAGACTTAATAGAAGAACTAAAAGAGTCTGATGAGGATGAAGAAAGATTTGACTGGCATTTCATTAGTAAAGAAGAAGCAAATGAAGGATTGCATGATTTCGACTACTATATGACAATCGAAATTCCTGAAGATTTTTCTGAACGTGTAACAACTTTACAAGATGAAGATCCAGAAAAATTATCGTTAATCTACAGACCTAACGAAGGGTATAACTTTTTATCCGCTCAAATAGGTGAAAGTGGTATAAATAAATTAAAAGAACAGCTATCAAATGAAATTACTTATACCTATACGGAAAAAGTGTATGACAGTATCTTTGAAATTTCTGATGGGTTAGCAGAAGCTGGCGATGGCGCATCCGAGCTAAATGACGGGATAGAAGAAATAAAAGATGGAATGTCAGACAAGGAACAAGATATAGAAAAACTAGCTGATGGATCGAAGGAACTAAATGATAAAATTCAAACTGAAGTAAAAGGTTTAGAAGAGTCGTTAGCTAATGCTGAAAGTTCGATTAAGAAGCTTGAAGATTTGGCGGCTGGAAGTGCTCAGGTTAGTGGGGGAGTAAATGATATAAAAAACTCCTTAACTAATGCTAAAGATTCAATTGGAAAGCTTGAACAATTAGCAGCTGGAAGTGCTAAAGTAAGTGATGGCACAGATAAGCTAGTTAAAAACACAGACAAGTTAATTAGTGGAATGGAAGGTTCCAAAGAAAAAGTCAATGAGTTATCAGAGGGAAATGCATACCTAAATGAAAAGGTACAAGAAAAAATTCCTGAGCTTCAAAAACAGTTAAATGCAATAAATACTCAGGTAAAAGATATAAATAAATTAGCAGCTGGAAGTGAAGAGTTATATAATGGCACTAGTAGCATGCTAATGGCCTTTAAAGATGAACAAGGTGATCTTAAAAAACTTATCAATGGAAGTAATAAGTCTGTAAAAGGTGTTAATAATCTCGTTGATGGAATTGATAGTCAAATAGCTGAATTAAATAAAAACAATGAAAATATTAATTCAGGAACTTTATCTAGTGTTTTAGGTCAATTAGGTCTTTCTAATGAAGATCAAACAGCCTTAAGCACCCTTAATGATGATCAGCAGGAAGCTTTAGTAAATATGCTTAAAACCATTAATAATCAAACAGTTTCTCAATTAGAAACTATGAAAGAGGTTGATGGAGAACAAAATGACATTAATGACCTTAAAATAGGTTTAGAAACATTGAGTACTGGTCTGGAAAATTTACAGACTGGATTAATTCAAAAGCAAACTGAAGTTGTAGCTGGTGCAGAAGAAGTTAAAAACGGTAATGCTCAAATTCAAACCTTAGTAAATGAAAAGTTAGATAGTATTGATCTGGAGGAAATACAAGAAGAAATTGCAGGACTACCTGGTAAAACCCAAAAGTTATCAGATGGAGCAGCCAAAATTAATACAGGTTGGAATGACGTAATAGATAATTTAAACCAACTAAATAAAGCCCAGTCACAATTAGCCGACGGAGCATCTCAAGTAGCAGATGGCAACGCACAAGTAGAAGACATGGCTAAGTCGGCATTAGGTTCAAATAAAATAAATGATCTAAACAGAATAGCCGATGGAGCATCTCAAGTAGCAGATGGCAATGCTCAAGTGGAATCTTTAGCAAAATCTAAATTATCGTCACTTGATACAAGTATGATTGATGAGAGCTAACAGACGGCACACAACAACTAGCTGACGGAAATGCTGAGGTTTACACAGGATGGAACGACATCATAGGTTACTTAGGAGAAGCAAATGATGGTTCTGAAGAGCTAGCTACCAAGTTAAATGATGCTGCTGAGGAAACATCAGACGTTACAGGTAATGATGATGTTTATGATATGTTTGCTGATCCAGTAGAAGTTAAAAATGATAAAGTAGCACCAGTTCCGGATTATGGAACAGGATTCTCACCATACTTCTTATCATTAGGACTTTTTGTTGGAGCATTGACACTCTCAATTGTCTTCCCGCTTAGGGAACCAGTAGCTGTACCAAGTTCACCAATTGCTTGGTTCTTAAGTAAGTTTGGAGTGCTTGCAGTTGTATCATTATTCCAAACAGTGTTAGTTGTGTCAGTGATGTTTTTATGGACAGATATACAAGTTCATAGTGAACCATACTTTATCTTGTTCACGTTTGTATCTAGTTTAACGTATATTACGTTAATCCAATTCTTAGCAACAGTATTGGATAATCCAGGTCGCTTTATTGCGATTCTGCTGTTAATATTCCAATTAACAACGAGTGCTGGAACGTTCCCATTGGAACTAATACCTGATTTCTTCCAATGGTTTAATCCGTTTTTACCAATGACATACACAGTATTTGGATATAAAGCTGTTATTTCGACAGGAGATTTCTCTATCATGTGGCAAAACATGTTTGTGCTGTTTTCTTATATTGCTGTCTTTATATTCTTAACTAACGTGTATTTCAGATGGAACTTCAAACGTCGCTTTGAAATCATGGCTAGAGAAGAAGCGTAAAATAATATCACAAAGGGATTGGGGCTTTTTTAGCTCTATCCCTTTTTTCCTTAAAAACTATTGCATCTATTATCAGGTTGGATTACAATATGACTAAGATAGTAAGTGAAGTTATTCACAAACTCATCTAAAAAATTACATGCTTGATTACACCAACAATAAAAAAGCTGACTGATTAGTCAGCTTTTTTATTGTATTCCTTAGTTACTACCCTTTTTGCTACTTCGGACTCTTTGGTTAGCTGCGTTTGCTCGTGCTTGTGCTTCTAGATCTTCTTGGTCAGCTAGTTCTCTAGAATATTCGACGTCAATACCGTCGACTTGTTTCTTCGACTGTTTAGGAGTTTGTGGTAAATCTTGCTTATTTTTATCACGATTTTTATGTTGAGCCATTAAATTTTAAAGCTTCCTGCTCGATCCGCTTTCTTAAAGTCTTTTTGATACCGAACTTCTTGGTTACTGTTTAAAAGGCGTCTCGTTTGCTCTGTTCTTTTCTTATTTCCCACTTGAATCCACTCCTTTTTTCGTTTATATGTTTAGTTTGAACCTTCAATGGGATAATCATACATAAAATAAAAAACCGCCTTTATTGAAAAAGCGGTCGTTAAGCTTCCTTAAGATGTTCGACTCCAACTGGTTGATCATGTCGATTAGAATAAAAGCTGTACATATCTTTTGAAATCTTAAACAAATGATACTGTCTTTCTGAATTGTTTATTTGTTTCATTAGTTGCGGATATAGATCGTCTGCAAACGTAACATAAGGTAGCTTTTGGCATGCCTTCATTGAGCGAACATTTTCTTTGCGAATTTTCAAAAACACTTTTTCTATATTTAAATCGAAAAATAATTCATTGAAAAAAGCATCTTTTGCTAATTGATTGTAGCCTTTACCGTGATAAGGTTTTCCTAGCCATGTTCCTAGGAAGCCTGCTTGTTCTTGAATATCGTAAAGGCTGATTGAGCCAATTGGGGAACTCCACTCATCCATTATGGTTCGTGTAATCACCAAACCTTGTTCCTCTTGTTCAATTAACTGTTTTGTTAAGAAATAATACTCTTCAACCGATGTAACTTTATGACGAACATAAGGGAAGACATCATGGTGAGTGATTAATTCAAAAAGTGATGAGCAATCATGAAGATCACGCTTTTTTATCATTTAAAACCCTCCATGAGGGTAGTCGACAAAGAAGCCCCCACCCTCGAAATTTTTTAAATAGAAGGAGTGTTCGAAAAATTCGGATAATAGAACACTCACTAGAAAAAATTTCGGGGTGGGAATCGAACCCACTAGAACCAGTCATGCTGGTGGCGCACCATTTGCCTTCCCTACGAAAACAATATATAAATTGCATATTCACATGGATATAATACTCGATTTTAAGTGAAAAAGATACAACTTTTTTATTAATTTCGCGTGGAAATTTTATCACCTATTGTAACAAATCTTTAAATGCTTCTTTTAACTGAGAATACTCGAATTGAAAGCCTTGTTGAGTGGCTTTTTCGCATTCAACATATTGACCTTTTAGTAACAACATACTCATTTCACCTAAGGCAATTTTTATTGGTAAAGAAGGAGCTGGAAGCCAGTATGATTTGTTCAAGACGGAAGCGATCGTTTTTCCGAAATCATCCATTCTTTTAGGATGTGGAGCAGTGGCATTAACAGGTCCTTTTATTTCTGAATTCTCAATACAAAATAAAGATAATCGAGCCACATCCTTCACATGGACCCAAGATAACCATTGCTTCCCTGAACCTAGTTTACCTCCTGCATTTAATTTATAAGGAAGTACCATTTTCGGTAAAGCTCCTCCGTTTCCTAAAACGATTCCTAAGCGTAAATAAACGGTACGAATGCCTTTTTGTTCTGCTTTTTTTGCTTCTCTCTCCCACTTCGTAACGGTATAAGCTAAAAAATCATCTTCTCTTGTTTCACTATCTTCATCAAATGTTTTCGTCTCTGAAGTGCCATAAATACCGATGGCGCTTGCATTAATAAGCACCTTTGGCTTAGTGTTTAATGAATCAATAATGCGAATGACTTCTTGAGTTGCTTTTACTCTACTAGATACAATCTTTTCTTTAGCTTTAGGTGTCCATCTTGTATTGATTGATTTACCAGCCAAGTTAATAATCGCATCAACGCCTTCTAATTGTTTTTCAGCGGATGCACCGTCAGATAACCACCTTATGTATTGAACGTTGCTCGAAGTTTTATGTTGTCTTGTTAAAATTGAGACTTTATGACCTTGTTGTAGGAGGTATTCAGATAAATATTGACCAACAAATCCTGTACCACCCGTTATGGCGATATGCATATGAACCATTCCTTCCTAAACCATTTGTTTTTATACAGGGCCGGTTTTGGTATGATAAAAAAGAGGTGAACGCTTTGTTTATTACTAGAATAACGACTCAAAAAAATAATCGCAATCGATACAATGTGTACATAGAGGAAAAAGGACGAGAGAAGTATGCTTTTAGTGTTGATGAACATACTTTAGTCAACTTTCAGCTTCAAAAAGGGGAAAGATTTAACGGGTCTTGACATTGAACAAATTGCTTATTCTGATGATACCCGAAAAGCTTATAATAAGGCGATTGAATATTTAGCTATTAGAATGAGGTGTGAGTCAGAAGTCTTTGATTACTTAAGAAAAAAGGAATATGATGAGCTAATTATCCAAGAGATCATCTTGATGTTAAAGGAAAATCGATATGTAAGTGATATGGAATTTGCGTCAGCCTATGTAAGGACGCAAGTGAAAACAACAAAGAAAGGTCCTAAGCTTATAAAAGACCATTTGATTTCAAAAAAAATAAAAAAAGATTATGTTGAACAAGCGATGAAAGAATACACGTTTGAAATGCAAGTGAAAAAGGCAATATCTTTAACTGAAAAAATGGTACAAAAAGAGAAGACAATTTCTAGCCTGCAATTAAAACAGAAAATTCAACATTCATTAATGACAAAAGGATTTGGGTCGGATGCTATAACAATTGCATTAGAAGAAGTGACGTATACAAATGGGGAAGACCAAGAGTATGAAGCCATGGTTAAGCAGGCAGAAAAAGCATTAACTCGTTATAATAAATTTGATGATTATACTAAACAGCAAAAATTAAAGCAATTTTTAGCTAGAAAGGGCTTTTCCTTTGAATTAATTAATAAGTATGTAGATGAACAATTATAGGCTGCTGAATTTTTTTCAACAGCCTTTTATCTTAAAGTACGATTTCAGAGCGTCCGTCATCCAATTGGTAAATATCCTCCGCTACTTGTTTTGGAGAGCGAAGACGACTTTTATCTTTAACATGGTCGCTTTCATCCCAAAACGGAGTGTCCATTCCCCCCATGTAAGCGGCAGCTACATGTACTTGTCCTTCTAATTCTTTTACTAAACTTTCGGTGAATCCTCTAACGGCAAATTTTGAGGCAACGTAAATACTTTCATTTACTTTGCCTTTTAATCCTGCGGTAGAAACAATGTTTAAGATTGAACTATTTTCCGGCACTTTTAATGCAGGTAAAAAAGCTTTCGTCATGTGAATCGTTCCATAGACATTTGTTTTGAACATCGTCTCCATTTGCTCAGAAGCCATTTCTTCTAAAGGACCAAAATAGCCGATACCTGCATTATTAATAAGTTTTACTATTTGATATTGGCTTGCTAATTCTTTGGCTGCTTTTTTTACGTTTTCTTCTTTTGTGATATCTAGTGGATAGATGATTACTTCTTTGTTATCAAAATGTTGTTTTGCTTTTTGAAGTTTTTTTTCATTTCTGCCGATTAAAATTGTGCAATCAAAATCATATTGATATTTTAATGCTAGTTCTAGTCCTAAGCCAGTACTTGCTCCTGTTATAACTATTGCTTTCAAGATGAACATCCTTTCTCTTTTCCAGTACAACCTTTATACTAAAGGTAAAGTAGTTTTTATGTAAAGGAAGAGGAGTTATGGAAAAACGTTATAGCGAAATGTCAAAAGAAGAGTTAATAATACGATCGTTTCTTTAAAGGATAAGGCACGTAAAGCAGAACAACTTGGGATTGTAAATGAGCTAGCTGTTTTAGAAAGAAAAATATCCATGGCTAAATCTTATATGTTAGATCCAAGCAAAGTTAAAATCGGAGAAAAATATGAAATTATGAGCGATCCTGGTCAATTTTTTTATGCTGAATATTTAAACGGTGTTTTTGTTTGGGGGTATAGGCTAGAAACTCCGGATAAAGAAGAGGCGTTACCTATTTCAATGATTTTAAAAGAGGGGGGTTTAACCCCTCTTTATTTGCCTGCGCCAGTTCAGCCTCTTTGTCGCTCGCTCAGCGACTCCGACGCACACGATGTGCTAGCGTCAACGTTAGTCACAGGATGTGACTGTTCTTAGTTGACGTTCCTTTACTTTGCGTCGCTAAACGGTCGCTTTCGCTTTTCTTCATGTCTAGCTCCAGCGCTTAACCACTCGAGGTCATAAGATACGATTACAGGAAGGTAAAGAACACCTTCCAAAATAATCGTATCTTATGCTTGTCGTGGCTGTTCAAACCGCTTTCGCTTTTCTTTTAAGAACGTTTTCGTGTTTGTTTTTCAAGGATGATGGTGTCTTGGGTTTGTTGTGTTTGTCCATTTACTTGTGCATGAGCGTGTTTAGGGTTAGCCCATGGTTGGTTAAACGGGTTAGAGTGACGGTTTTTTGTATAATCCTTATTAGTTGCCAATGTGACTTGCACCTCGCAAATTAATCATTTCTTGAATGAGAAGCTTTCATCCGTTCTTGAGGATGTGTGTTAATGGTTCCATTGGCTCGTTTGGAAGCATTTTCTGCTTTTGCTTTCGGCTCACCTTCAAACTTATTGCTGTTCAAGTTTGGGAAACCAGTAGCTTTATTACGCAAAACGTTCTCCTCCTTACTCAAGACTAACTTACGTCAGCCTCAAAATTAGATTGTGTATTTAACGCTTAAATTATGAGTGGCATAAAAAGGACGATGATTCATCATCGTCTAAGTAAGAGGATTTAACTTTTTTCTTAGCTTTGCTTCACTGAAAATCCACCCCGTGTAGGAGCTTAAAATATTCAAATCTTGATCTAGTTGAACAATAGCAACAAAAGGATAGTATTCATCCTTACTTCGATATCTTAAATCAATAAATCGAACTTCATAATGATCTGTATGTTCAGTTAGCTCCCATTGGTAAACAGGAGAGAAGGAAAGAAAGGCTTTTAAGTTTTTATCTTGTTTTGTTGCGTTCATAATTTTGTTGTCAGGCACATCCACTTTGTCAAATTCATCTAATATATTTAGTGTTCTTTTGTCATATTTAGCGACATAAAAGGAGTTTTTGGTAGTGATAGCCAAATGCCATTTGTTATATTTCATGGTTGGTGAAATGGTGATATTTTCGACATCGTCAAAGGTGTGATGAATTTTACGGAAAATTTTCCTTTGTTCAATAAAGCGAGCTATATAGTATAGTATGATTACACCATATATAATTAAAAACGTGTAGCCAGGGTTTAAATCAAAATAAGACCATAGAATAAAGCCAGGAATATGGACAGCGAATATAAAAGGATCAAAGGTATTAATTAATCCTAACGCAAGCCATTTGTTAGAAAAAGGTCGCAATGCCTGAGTTCCATAAGCATTAAATATATCTACAAATACATGAAGAATGACTGCAACAAACGTCCAAATCCATAAATGTAAAAAGTTACTGTCAGAAGAAAATAAATATACGACCAATGTAATGATTATTGGCCATAAAAAGACAGCAGGGATCGAATGGGTAATGCCGCGGTGGTTTCTTATGTAAGCTGCATTATTTTTTAGCTTTAAAACAGTATCGATATCTGGGGCTTGTGAACCTAAAAGGGTTCCTACTACTACGGCTTCTGTTGTAATGATATCATTCCCTACAACAGGATCTAACGTAGCGATGGCTCCTAATGCAAGTCCCATTACAAAATGTGTACCCGTGTCCATTGGAGATCCCTCCTTGATCAATCAACAAAAGGGCTTTATAAGTGCGTGTTTAAAAAGTAGGGAAAAAAGGACGCTGAAGAACGAGGCGGTGTAGCTTTGAGCACTCACAGTGTACGTTCTTGGTACATGAGGAGCGGAAAAGCAAACCAACAAAGTTATTCAACCGACATTTTTTTAGGACTTTTTAAACAACCTCTATAAATAAGGTATGTAATTTATAATAGAATGTTCATTAAAAAATGAGAAGTCTTACTTGTATTTTCTCATATTAGATAAAAAAATTACAGAGGAGTCATTATGAACAAAGATTTACAGAAAAAAATAGACCAATTTACAATAGAAGGTTTTCAAAAACAGTTGATTAACTGGTATAGAGATGAGAAACGTGAATTGCCTTGGAGGGAAAGTTTAGATCCCTATCATATATGGGTTTCTGAAATCATGCTCCAGCAAACGAGAGTAGATACCGTCATCCCTTATTTTGAAAACTTCATCACTAAATTCCCGACTATTCAAGCATTAGCTGAAGCGGAAGAACAAGAAGTGTTGAAAGCATGGGAAGGGTTAGGATATTATTCAAGGGCACGGAACCTTCATAGTGCTGTTCAAGAAGTACAAGAACATTATGGAGGCGTTGTACCAAATAACGTTAAGGAATTAGAACGGCTAAAAGGTGTTGGTCCATATACAAAGGGGGCCATTTTAAGTATAGCCTATAATATTCCCGAGCCAGCTGTTGATGGGAATGTCATGCGCGTGTTATCACGAATTTTTTCGATATGGGATGATATTGCAAAAGTAAAAACGAGAAAGCAGTTTGAAGAGCTCGTTTCGGTCATTATCTCTAAAGAATATCCTTCTGAATTTAATCAGGCCTTAATGGAATTAGGTGCGATGGTTTGTACCCCTACTTCTCCAGCATGTTTATTATGCCCGGTTCGTGAGCAGTGCCATGCATTTTATGAAAATGTTCAACATGAATTGCCAGTAAAAACAAAGAAAAAGGCAACGAAACAAGTGCAAATGGCCGCTGCTTTACTATATGATAGACAAGGTTATTATTATATTCATCAAAGGCCTTCGAAAGGATTGCTTGCAAATTTGTGGGAGTTTCCGAACGTTCAATTGAAAGAAGAGCCTTCGTTCACTTACAAAAAGCAACTCGAGAATTTTATTTGTGATGAATATTCTGTGGAGATAACCTTGACCCCTTTGTTAGGTACTATTCAACATGTTTTTTCCCATTTAACATGGAATATTTCTGTTTATTCTGCAGAAGTTATAGGCTCTTCCAATATGAAGGGGCTTATAAAAGTCAGTGAAGAACAACTTAAAGCTTATGCCTTTCCTGTCTCTCATCAAAAAATAAAAAAGATGTATGCTGAAAATACAAGGTCTGAATAGGGCAGACCTTGTAGCAATATATCCTATGCAAATTCCTTAATCGTAACTGACCCTTGTCCCGTGTGTCCAATCTGCTTCGTGCCTTTTTAGTCCACCTCTTCTTTCAATTTCTTCAATAATTTCTCTATGAATCGTTTGTCCTTCGCTATTAAGATAAGGCATGATTTGTTGTAAGGAATGATGAAAGTAGGCTAATTCTTCTTTTTTCCAGTCCTGTTTTTGAATCATTGACAGCTCAGTCATATCTCTTCCTACATACATTTTTCTTTCCTCCTATTGGGTTAGTGCTGACGTTGATGTTACGCCGTCCTCACCTTCTTAAAATTGTTTAAACAACTTCTATAAAATCTTTTTTATTGTTAGAAAGAATGAATGAACTTATGCAAGTGTGCGATTTTATTGGGTATTATTTCCTAAAAAAACTTGGATAGTGAAATTGCCTGTTGGACATTCTAATTTTCGTGGAGGTGAAAAAGCGATGGCATATAAAAATCAACAAAACCAAAAGCAACAACAACCACAATACGGAAAGACAAACGCTCAACATGTGAAGCAACAAAACGCTGCTGCTGCTCAAGGACAGTATGGTACAGAGTATGCTGCTGAAACGGATGCTGCTCATGTGAAACAACAAAATGCAAAAGCTGAGCAAAACAAACAACAAAACTCTTAAGATTAAAGGGCTGACACTTCGTCAGCTCTTTTATTATAAGATCAGAAAGTATAAATTTTGTCCTTTATAAGAGAGTGCTTTCATCGTTGTCTAGCTCCATCGCCCAGCAACTCGTAAGTTTTTCGACGCACAGAAAGTGCAAGCATCATCGTTGTCCACAGGACGTGGACGTCTTTAGATGATGTTCCATTTGTCTATGATAAGTCAACATCGAAGCCTGCGGCTTTTCGTGTTTCCTTTATCTCATACGGAGTGCTCAAGCCCCTTCGTTGCTAAACGGGCGCTTGCGCTTTTCTTATTTTTTTTAAAAACTCTTCTCTTCACCTCATTATATTAAATAAATGTAATAAATAGACTGCATAAGGTGTATTTCCAACCCATACGACATACAGTAGTAACTAATGAAAAAAATCCGACACTTTCCAATAATCTACATAACTTGTCAAAGGAAGTTTTTTAAGAAGAAAGAACATAAAGAGAGGAAGGTTTTTAGTTGTTCAATAATTCCCAATGAACAGGACATTATATGAAATATTTAAACATAACGATTTTATTTTCTATACCTAGCTTTAGCTTGCGTAGCAGGTGTTGTGGTATAAAAGCATTTCTTTTAGTTGGCTTTAGCCGATAAAACTCGTAGGCGGTTAAGTCCGCCAACGAGAAACCTTCGAACTTTAGTGCGTAGTCGTTTATTGTAATTTGAAGTAAAACAAGTATATTAGAGGGAGGAGAAACATTTGAATCAATTTGACTGCTTGGTGTTAGAGCAGCTTAAGACTATGAACGAATTGAACTGCAAGAGTTATATGAAAACCCCCATTGCCGCTCACCATATGAACAAAAAGAAATAGAGAAATGCTTAGAAGCTCTTCAAAATCAATTTGACCAACTAACAAAAGAAGTGATTCATATGTATCAGAAAGAGAAAGTTACTTCTAATTACAAAACGGAAGCATGAGTGTGATTAAATTTTATATACTCTCCTGGAAAGTCAGATGAAGATCTGATATTTAAAGGAGAGTTTTTTGTGAATTTTTTTAGCTGGACAACAATATTATTGAAAATGGGGAACTTTTTTAGTATCATTTTCTTTTTTCGCTTCCAGCAGTTATAATAAAAAATGATATATAGTACTGTAATTAAAATAGAAAATAAGGTGAATGAGTATAGCGTCCACTATGAAGTGAGGGAAAAACGATGGGCTTGCCCAAGGAAGGAGATACAATTCAAATACATAGCTACAAACATAATGGGTATATTCATAGGATATGGCATGAATCAACCATTTTAAAAGGGTCAAAACATTTAGTCATCGGCGGGAATGATCGAACGATTGTGAAAGAGTCTGATGGACGAACATGGATGACTCGGGAGCCAGCTATTTGTTATTTTCATGCGAGGCATTGGTTCAATATTATTGCTATGATCCGTGCAGATGGTATTTATTATTACTGCAATATGAGTTCCCCGTTTGTTTGGGATGAAGAAGCTTTAAAGTATATTGATTATGACTTAGATGTCAAAGTATTTCCAGATATGACATTTCAAATACTTGATGAAGATGAATATGACCGTCACAGGCAGGAAATGAGTTATCCACAAGAGATTGATAAAATATTAAGTAGGCAAATGCAACTTTTAATTTATTGGATACGTTCTAAAAAAGGGCCTTTTGCACCGGACTTTTGTGACCATTGGTATGAAAGGTTTTTGACCTATTGTTGAAATGCTCCTTCTGACATGAGGGAGTTTTTTGTTTGATTGGAATTAGGGGGAAAAGGGAAGGGTTTTTATATGAATTCAGTTAAACGATACTTACAATTTGTTCAACCATATAAAAAACAAATCTTTTGGACGATTGTGATAGGAATTTTTAAATTTGGTATCCCATTATTAATACCTCTTATTTTACAATATGTTATTGACGATCTAGTTGGTGGAAGTGGGACTGTTGATGAAAGGACCTCGCAATTAATATGGTTGATGGCTGGCTTATTTATTTTATTTGCTATCGTTAGACCGCCAATTGAATATTATCGTCAATATTTTGCACAATGGACTTCTAGTAAAATATTGTATGATATTCGTGAGAAACTTTTCTCACACTTGCAACAGTTAAGCCTTAAATATTACGCAAATACTCGAGCTGGTGAAGTCATATCAAGAGTCATTAATGATGTTGAACAAACGAAAACATTTGTGATTACAGGATTAATGAACATATGGTTGGATTTGATTACAATTGTGATTGCAATCGCAATCATGTTAACAATGGACATTAAGTTAACGATTGTTTCCATTTTGTTGTTTCCTCTCTATGGATTTTCCATTAAGTTCTTTTATGGCAGGTTGCGTCAGTTAACTCGCGTCCGTTCTCAAGCTCTTGCACAAGTTCAAGGGTATCTACATGAACGTGTGAGTGGTATGCCTGTTATTAGAAGCTTTGCCATAGAAAAAGAAGAACAGGAACGTTTTAATTATGAAAATGAACATTTTTTAAATAGAGCGATTGACCATACAAAATGGAATGCTCTTACCTTTTCAGTTGTTAATACAATTACAGAGCTGGCTCCTTTACTTGTTATCGGGGTGGCTGGGTATGAAGTCATCCAAGGGAATATGACAGTTGGTACGATGGTAGCTTTTGTCACGTATATCGACCGATTGTATAATCCATTAAGGCGGCTTATAAATTCATCTACCACTCTTACTCAAAGTATCGCCTCTATGGATCGAGTTTTTGAGTTATTAGATGAAAAGTATGATATTGAAGATAAAGAAGACGCCATTGAACCTGCGCACTTAACTGGAAAAGTTGAGTTTAGAAATGTTCATTTTAAATATCAAGACAATGAACCTTATGTATTAAAGGGAATAAACTTGAAAGTTGAACCTGGAGAGACCGTTGCTTTTGTAGGTATGAGTGGTGGCGGTAAGTCAACATTAATCAGTTTAATCCCGAGGTTTTACGATGCCACAGAGGGAAGCATTTTAGTCGATGATTTAGATATTCGTGATTTAAAATCACAAAGTTTACGAAATCAAATTGGCTTGGTACATCAAGATAACTTTCTCTTTAGTGAATCAATAAAAGATAATATTCTAATTGGGAAGCCACATGCTTCAGGTGAAGAAGTAATAGAAGCTGCTAAAGCTGCCAATGCACATGATTTTATTTCCTCTTTACCAAACGGGTATGAAACAAGGGTTGGTGAACGAGGAGTGAAGCTATCAGGTGGACAAAAACAAAGGGTAGCGATGGCACGAGTATTTATTAAAAACCCTCCGTTACTTATCTTAGATGAAGCTACTTCGGCTCTGGATTTAGAAAGTGAGCAATTTATTCAAGAAGCGTTAGACGTTTTAGCGAAAAACCGAACGACATTTGTAATTGCACACCGCCTATCAACCATTACGCACGCCGATAAAATCGTTCTTATCGAGGATGGAGGAATAACAGAAATGGGGACACACCAACAGTTAATGGCGAAGAAAGGGAACTACTTTAACTTATTTCAAATTCAACAGCTTGAGTAGGAGGAAGGGCTAGAGGAACATTCCCTCTAGCCTTTTTCAACACTCCATGCCAAAACCATACTTCCTTTCCCACCATGCACTCCAATTGTAGGGCTAAGAGGACCAATTAGCACATCAATGTCTTTATATTGAGTCATTAGCTTTTCTTTTAGCTCTTTAGCTTCATTTAATACATCAGCATGGAGTATTTGAACATTTTTTATTATGTTCTGTTTTTTTTCTTGTTCAAACTGTTTTAAGATAGTGTTCAATGCTCTTTTTTTTGTTCTGAACTTACCAAAAAGATGTGCGGTTCCATTTTTGACTTGTAAAATCGGATGAATTTTCAAAAGGGTTCCAATTGCTTTTTGAACCCCGTTAATCCGCCCTCCTTTATATAGCTGTTCTAATCTACCTACTAAAATATAATTATGAAATCGTTTATGCTCCATTCGGAGGATTTTAGCAATTTCTTTTCCACATAGTCCACTTGTATGTAGTTCCATCCCTTTTTCAATCATCATAGTCATCGGATAGGATAAAATTTTTGAATCAACGACTTCCACTGGAAATTCCGCCATTTCAGCTGCTAAACAGCTAGTTTGATAAGTTCCACTTAAGTCACTGGATAGATGGACAGCAATCGCTTCATCATAGTCTTCCTTTAGTTTTTTATAAAGATCAATAAAATAAGAGATGGCTGGTTGTGACGTTTTAGGAATTTGCTTTGATTTCTCTATTTTTTCATATAATTGTGTAGATGTTAAATCGATACCATCTTGATAAATATCCTCTTCAAAAGAAATATTCATAGGTATAATAAAAAGATTCTCGTGTGTTTTCATGCTTTCAGGAACATAAGCTGAGCTATCTGTTATCCATGCGATTTTCTTCATTTTCATCGTCCTCTCAAGGAACTGTATTGAAAGTTTAAATTTTTCTAAGCAGTGAAGAATATCTTTACATTGTAAAAAGGAACTTTATATCATAGTCAAATTAGACTAATTTCTTTTGTTAATACTTTATCATGAAAAAAATATTTATACAATAATTCTATAATACTATACAAAAACTATACAATAAAGTGTAAGATTAAGAGACAAATAAGATTAAAGGATGTGATTAGTATGTTAGAAGGATTTCTCATTACTGCACTATGTGTCATTGTCTACATGACGTTCTTTTGGGCAGTTGCTCAATGGAAAAAAGACTTATCGGTAGTTGACTTTGGATGGGGCGGAGGTTTTGTTGTTATTGCTATAGTTTTACTCATATTTACGAACGAATATACCAACCGCCAAGTCTTGGTGACATTGCTTGTAGCAATTTGGGGACTAAGGTTATCTATTTATCTATATTTGAGGAATAGAAAGTCAGGGGAAGATTATCGATATGTGAAAATGAGAAACAAATGGACTTCTGAAGGAAGGAGCGTTGCGTTAACCAGTTATATTCGAGTGTTCATGTCTCAAGGGATTGCTATGTTTTTATTGTCCTATCCAATTGTTGCTGTTCATGCATGGGATACAGGAACTGAACTAGGTTATTTAGATTGGATTGGAGTATTTATTTGGGCTGTTGGTTTTCTATTCGAAATTGTTGCCGATAGCCAGTTATCAAGGTTTAAAAAAGATGGACGAAATAAAGGGAAGGTAATGACTTCAGGAGTATGGAAATATTCTCGCCACCCAAACTATTTTGGTGAATCAACCTTATGGTGGGGAATCTTTCTGATTGTTTGCTCTGTTCCTCTTGGCTGGACTACGATTATTGCACCCAGCGCTCTTACATTCTTACTGTTGAAGGTTACAGGTGTGCCACCACTCGAAAAAAAATATATGCAAAAACCAGAATTTAAAGCATACGCAAAAAAAACAAATGTTTTTATTCCGTGGTTTCCTAAAAAACAATCGGATAGTAATGAATAAACCTCCATTTGGCAATAGTGAAAAGTATGGGTTTTAGTAACCGAAATTGAATCCATGCATATGATAGTAGTGTCAATTAAGTTTTGAATGAAGGTCATAAATCACTTCTTTCCCCCTTTAGTGTGGAAAACTAGAGGGGGTTTTTCAAATTACTGTTTACCTAAAATAAACGTCTTCCAGTCATCTTTACTCTTAAAGGCTGCAATCAAAACATAGAGGCTTGCTGTTAAATTTCCAAGCAACACAAGAGAAATAATCCATACTACTGCTTTTAATAAAGAGGATTCTCGAAAAACAACCCAAATTGAAAATAAGGAGATTCCTACATAAAAGTCCACTATCGTTATTTTTCCCCAAAGAAGATTCAAAATCTGTTCTCCTTCAAAGAGAAAATTCCCCTTCATGATTCCATAAGAAACTGAACAAAGCATCAAAATGAATAAAAATAGACTGAATATCTTAATAAATTTCATTTGCTACACTTCCTTTTTCTTTTTGTATAAGTCTTGTATAGTGTTTATATAATATTTTACCTGAAAGAGTGAAAAGAATATGTACAATATAAAAATTGCTTCAGAAAAAATCGGTGTAACTCCGATGACATTGCGGGCGTGGGAAAGACGTTACGGCTTATCACCTTCAAGTAGATCTGATGGAGGTCACCGATTATATTCTAACGATGATATTAATAAACTCTTATGGATTAAAAAACAGATGGCTGAGAAAGGAGTTCCAATTTCTCGGGCAGTAGAAATGTTAAAGGTTCAAGAAGAAAATTTAAAGGTAGAAAATGCGGTTAAAGATAAGAATCAAACATTAATTGATCCACTTTTTAATGCCTTAACTGCTTTTAAATTAGAACAAGCTCACTCCATTGTTGATTATAGTTTTTCTCTCTATCACTTTGGAAAGGTTTTTGAAGATCTCTTTTTCCCGTTAGCTGTTAAGATTGGTGATAAATGGTCGGAAGGGGAAATCTCTATTGCTCAAGAGCATTTTGCCACTCAGTTTTTATTGCAAAGATGTTATAAAATGATGGATATTTTTCCTGTTCAGTCTCATTTACCAAAAGGCATTGCGCTTTGTCCTGTTGGTGAACATCATCATTTAGGGTTAATGATGTTTACGCTGTTTTTACGAAGAAAAGCATTAGGTGTTCTATACTTAGGACCAAATACTCCGATGGATGGATTAGGGGAACTTATAGAAGAACAGCAAATTCAATATGCATTTTTATCCGTTTCAGGGTGTAATAATGATCAACCAATCAATTTATTTATAGACGACTTAAAGAAAAATTATCCCTCAATAAGTGTTGTTCTTGGGGGAAGAGGAACAAAGTCACTAGGGGTTATGGATGGTGTAACCGTACTTGAAAATACTCTTGATAGCTGGGAAAATTGGTTTCAAAAAAATGTGATTCCTGTGGAAAAGGTGTGATTTCTAATTGATATCACACCCTTTAATTTGACAAAAAAGCCTTAAGTGCGTGTTTAAAAAGTGAATACCCCTTTTTCCACAGTCAAGAGACTCAACTTCTAGCTGATGAGTTAGTCTCTTCTTTTAATTTTTCTAAATAAAAATCAACGATTGTCTATATCACCTCCCTTTCATTATTTACATATAATGAATACGGAAAGAAGAATAAAGGATGAATAGAAAGGGAGGTGAAAACTTGGAACCACTTCACTCTTTCGCTTGGTATGCGAGGCAAATAGCCCCCTCTTTACCAAAGAAGGCATTTCAACCAGAACCTTTGAGGTTAATAGGAGGATTTATTTATATTTTTTTGACTATGATGAGTTCTTATTTAATCATTCAATATCCGGGAAACTTCTTTGTTAACCTATTATTATCCATCGTTATTGGGGTATGTTTTAGTGGGATGATTTTTTTAACTCATGAAATTTTACATGGGACGGTTGTCCGTAAGAAAAGGTTACAAAATATTCTAGGGATGATCTTCTTTTGGCCACTTTGCGTAAGTCCAGTTTTCTGGATAAAATGGCATAATTTATCTCACCATATTCATACCCAAAATAGTAAAAAGGATCCTGATATTAAGTTCTTTTTTCAAGGTAATAGAATTTGGGATACTGTACCTTTTATTCTTTATGGAATATATAAATTGATGGCTCCTTTACTAGGTGTCTCTATTTATGCACATATCGTTCTTATCAATATGTTTAAGGATTTTCCTTTGAAGAAAAGACTAGTAATTATTTTAACTACTATTATCCCATGGGTTTCTTGGCTAGGTTTACTATTATGGATTGGACCATACAACTGGATTTTCGTTTACCTAATCCCGTTATTTATTGCAAACTACATTATTACATTGTATTTGGGCACACAACATTATTTGAATCCTGGGACTTATGTTAATGATCCACTAGCTAATACTTTAACGGTTACTGTTCCGAGATGGATTGACTGGTTACATTTTAATTTTTCCTATCATACCGAGCATCATGTTTTTCCAGGTATGAGTTCTAAATATTATCCTTTAGTAAAAAAGGAGTTAAAAGAGAGGTGGCCACATTTATATCAAGAAATGTCGATGGTTGAAGCTCTTAAAATTTGGTTTCGGACAAAAAACCATGAGTTTACCTTTACTAATCTAAAAAACACTTACGAAATACAAGAAAACAAGCAGAAGTATAAAGGAGTAAAAGAAACATTTAAGAATAGAAAATAGCCTCTTTCTATACTAATTTCCAGTCACTTGAAGAAGGGATCAATTCATTGTTTTTAGATTTATATTGTGTGTTCAAAAAGTAGGGGGAAAAGGCCGAGAATTCGAAAAGCGTCATCGACTTGATCAGCCACGACACGAGAGCAACGCCTGCGCTAGCACATCGTGTGCACCGACATCATAGGGACAACGCTCGTTCAAGCCAACCTTGGCGTCGAAGCTTGGGCTAGCGAGACAATAAAGTTATTCGACAGCAATTTTCATGACTTTTTGAACAACCTCTTATAGAGATGTCATATAAGAAAATTTTAGAGTGAAGGGGAGGTGAATGAAGTGAAACCATTACGATCATTTGCGTGGTATGCTAAAGAGATTAAGCCATTTATACCTGATCAGGCTTTTAAACCATCAGCTACAAAATTAATAGGCGGACTTTCCTTTTTGCTCATTGTGGTATCATGTTCATGGATTATTATACAATATCGACCTATGTTTATTATTTCATTGTCTTTATCATTTATTATTGGAATATGCTTTAGTGGAATGATCATTTTAAGTCATGAATTGATGCATGGAACAATTGTGAGAAAAAAGTGGATGCAACATTTTTTTGGAGCTATCTTATTTTGGCCTATTAGTATAAGCCCGGTATTTTGGATAAGGTGGCACAATTTAAGTCATCATGTTCATACTCAAGATCATAAACATGATCCTGATATAAAATATGTGTTTGCAAGCAAAGGAATATGGAGAGGTATTCCCTTTTTTATCCATGCACTATATAAACTAACCATACTTTGCATTAGTTCTTCCTTATATGCTCATATCGTCTTGTTCAATCACTTAAAAGAGCTCCCATTTAAGAAACGAACGATAATTTTAATTAGCTCGTTTCTTCCAACTATATCATGGATTCTTTTATTAGTATTAATTGGGTTTAAGAGTTGGTTATTTGTTTACCTTCTACCCTTATTTGTAGCTAATTATATATTAGGTCTTTATTTAAATACACAACACTATTTAAATCCTGAGACAAAGGTAAATGACCCATTAGCCAATACTCTTACAATAAACGTTCCTAGGTGGGTGAATTGGATTCATTTTAATTTTTCCTATCATACAGAACATCATATATTCCCAGGAATGAATTCAAAATACTATCCTCTTGTAAAAAAACAGTTGAAAGAAAAGTTTCCTGATTTATATCAAGAAATGTCAGTGGTTGAGGCTTTAAAATTATGGTTTAGGACAAGGAAAAATGAATTTAATTACACAAAATTAAGAGATTCATATCAAATTACAGGTTCTGAAAAAGAATATAGGGGGATAAAAGAAACTTTTAAGGAAAGGGAAAGAAATAAATCCAGGTGAATATGTTCCTAATTTAAACCCAGTTTTTTTTGAGTTGGGTTTTTTTTTTATTTTCTATACCTAGCTTTAGCTTGCGGAATCACCTGCGTAGCAGGAGGTGTGGTATAAAACCTAGCATTTCTTTTAGTCGACTTTAGCCGATAAAACTCGTAGGCGGTTCAGTCCGCCTACGAGAAACCTCCGCACTAAAGTACGGAGTCGTTTATTCAATATCAAGACTCAAGTTCTAATAAAATTCATATATTTTATAGTAAAAAACAAATTTCGACAAAAAATTCAGAATCTTTATGCAATAATGAAAAAACAAAAAATATTTACATAAAGGATAGATGTACATGAGAGAAAGAGAGGCACTGTTAGACGTTCAAAATTTAGCTGTATCCTTTTCAGTTAATAAACAAGTAAACCGAGTAGTGGATCAAATATCTTTTCAACTTCATGAAGGTGAAATATTAGGTATTGTAGGAGAATCAGGAAGCGGAAAGAGTGTAACGTCTCTTTCGATAATAGGATTGCTTGCTTCACCTCCTGGACGAATCGAAGGAGGAGAGATCGAATTTGATAAACGAAACTTATTAACTCTTTCTGAAAAGCAAATGAGAAAGATAAGAGGAAATGACATTTCGATGATTTTTCAAGAGCCTATGACTTCTTTAAACCCCTTATTTACAATTGGTGATCAGTTATCAGAAGCTCTTAAAATACATAAAAGAGTAACAAAGAAACAGGCGACAGAACGAAGTATCGAAGTGTTAACCTTAGTTGGGTTACCAAGGGCAGAGGAGTTACTGTCTGAATATCCACATCAATTATCTGGTGGTATGAGACAAAGGGTCATGATTGCGATGGCAATGATTTGTGAACCCCGTATTTTAATAGCAGATGAACCAACAACCGCTCTCGATGTCACAATTCAATCGCAAATCCTCGCATTAATGAAAAAGTTGAATAAAGAAACAGGTACGTCCATTATGTTAATCACTCATGATTTAGGAGTCGTTGCCGAAGTATGTGATAGGGTTCTCGTGATGTATGCAGGAGAAATTGTCGAACAGGGAGATGTGAAAACGATTCTTAAAGAGCCTGAACATCCCTACACATTAGGTCTTTTGAAATCCGTACCAAGTTTAAAGTCGAAAACAGATCGGTTGTATTCCATTCCCGGAACGGTCCCTAATCCAGGAGCAATCCAAACCGGATGTTCTTTTGCTCCGCGTTGTGAATTTGCGTTTGATCGTTGTCATGAAGAATCTCCAGGACTTTATCAAAAAGAGACAAATGATCATGAAGTGCGCTGTTTTCTGCAGGAAAAGGAGAGAGAACAATATGTCTGAGGTGCTATTAAAAGTTGAAGGGCTGAAGAAGAATTTCCCGATAACCGGTGGTGTTTTTGGAAGAGAAATTGGACAAATACAAGCTGTAAGTGATGTTTCATTTACTGTAAAAAAGGGTGAAACACTAGGAATTGTCGGAGAAAGTGGCTGTGGAAAATCTACCACAGGTCGCTTATTAATGAGATTAATAGAATCAACAAAGGGTAGTATTGTCTTTGAAGATCAAGAAATAACACAACTATCTAAATCTCATTTACGGAAGGTACGAAGAGAGATCCAGATGGTCTTTCAAGACCCTTATGCTTCTCTAAACCCTCGTCATACGATTGGAAAGATTTTAGAAGAACCATTGATTGTTCATGGAATTGGTTCGAAAGCCGAGCGGCAAAAGCAGGTAGAAGAAATGTTAGAAGTCGTTGGACTAAAGAGATTTCATAAAAAGCGTTATCCTCATCAATTTAGTGGAGGACAACGACAAAGGATTGGCATTGCAAAAGCGCTTATGACAAAACCTAAGCTCATTATTGCCGATGAACCAGTGTCTGCTTTAGATGTTTCTATTCAAGCACAAGTTCTTAATTTAATGAAAGACATTCAGGAAGAGTTTGGATTAACGTATATCTTTATTGCTCACGATTTAAGTGTTGTTAAACATATTAGTGATCGAGTAGCGGTCATGTATTTAGGAAGGCTAATTGAACTGGCGGATAGTGAAGAGCTTTATGAAAATCCTCTTCATCCATATACAAGGGCTTTATTATCATCTGTTCCGATAACAGATCCTGAAGAAAAGAAAGAGCAAATAGCCATTGAAGGAGAACTTCCGAGCCCTTCAAATCCTCCAACAGGGTGTGCCTTTCATCCAAGGTGTCCTGATTGTATGGACAGGTGTAAAGTTGATCGACCAATCTATAAAGAAATGAAAAAAGGCCATTATGTTGCTTGCCATCTTTATTAAAAGGGTAAAGGGTATGAGTTTTTCTTATTATTAGGTACTCCTTTTCCACTTTGGAAAAGTTAAAAAAAATAAAAAAATGGGGGAATAAAATGAGTACAAAGAAAAGGTTTTTTTCATTTTTTATTATGCTTCTCGCTTTTAGTATGTTGCTAGTAGGATGTAGTAGCTCTGAAGAAACAAGCAATGAGGATGATAATTCAGATCAATCTGAATCTGAGAAGGATACGTTAGTTTTTGGCCGCGGTGGAGATTCCACTTCACTTGATCCAATCGCTGTAACAGAGGGTGAAACGTTTAGAGTAACATGTAATATTTATGAGACCCTTTTAAAATATGGGGAGCAAGATATGACGATTAATCCTGGCCTTGCGAAGGATTGGAGTGTGTCTGAAGACAAATTAACATATACGTTTGAGTTACAAGAAGGCGTAAAGTTTCACGATGGAACCGACTTTAATGCAGAAGCCGTTGTCTTTAACTTTGAAAGATGGATGAATGGAGATGCTGATCAGTTTCCTTACTATTCAATGTTTGGTGGCTATAAAGGGGAAGAAAGCCACGTTATTGAATCCGTGACAGCGGTAGAGGACTATAAAGTGGAATTTAAATTAAAACGCCCGCAAACACCATTTTTACAAAATTTAGCTATGTCTCCTTTCGGAATTGCCTCACCATCGGCGATTGAAGAATATGGGGATAAATTCAGAGAAAACCCGGTTGGTACGGGTCCATTTAAGTTTAGTGAATGGCGTCCAAATGAACGAATTGTGTTAGAAAAAAATCAAGACTACTGGCAGGAAGGATTACCTAAGCTTAACAAAGTTATTTATACTGTCATCGCAGACAATAGTGCTCGTTTAAATGCCTTAATTAGTGGTGAAATTGACTTGCTTGACGGATTAGACCCTCAAGATGCGACGCAATTAACAGACGACTTACAATTATTTGAACGTCCTTCTAACAATGTTGGTTACCTAGGGTTAACGGCAACTCGTGAGCCGTTAGATAACAAATTAGTTCGTCAAGCATTGAATCACGCAGTAAATAAGCAAGAGTTAATTGATGCTTTTTATGGAGGAAAAGGAGACCCTGCGGTTAATCCGATGCCACCTGTCTTAGAAGGCTACAATGATGAAACTGAAGATTATGAATATGATGTGGATAAAGCAAAAGCATTGCTAGAAGAAGCAGGGTATCCAGACGGATTTGAAATGGACCTTTGGGCGATGCCGGTAGCAAGACCATACATGCCGAATGCAGCGAAAATTGCTGAAGCCTTACAACAATCTTTTAAGGATATTGGTGTAACGGCTAACATCCAAACGAAAGAGTGGGCACCATACCTTGATGATGCCCGTGATGGAAAATTTGATGCTTTTCTACTAGGATGGACGGGGGATAATGGAGATCCAGATAACTTCCTTTATACCCTTCTAGACAAGGATAATATCGGAAGTAACAACTATTCGTACTATAGTAATGATGAAGTTCATGATTTATTAATTGAGGCACAAGCAGAAACCGATCAAGAGAAACGAATCGAATTATATAAAAAAGCACAAGTCATTATTAAAGAGGACGCACCTTGGATTCCACTTGTTCATTCAAAACCTTTATTAGCAGGATCAAAGGATATTAAAAACTTTAAACCACATCCAAAAGGTTCTGATATTTTAACGAATGTAGAGTTTGAATAACATACCAGAGTGCTTAGTTTCCTTTTGGAGGCTAAGCACTTTTATTGAAAGGTCTTTTTACCACTCCTAGAATGAGGTGATCCATTGCTTACTTATACCGTACGAAGAATTTTTTTATTAATCCCAGTACTACTTGGAATGACGTTAATTGTTTTTGCCATTATTCGAGCAATCCCAGGTGATCCTGCACAAACGATCTTAGGACAAAGAGCCACAAAAGAGGCAATAGAGGCGTTAACCATTCAACTTGGGCTGGATCAACCGTGGCATATTCAATATGTTGAATATTTGAAAAACCTCCTTACGGGAGATTTAGGGACATCTCTACGGACAAAGGCTCCCATTAGTGAAGAAATATGGCCATTTTTAGCGGCTACGTTTGAATTGTCTTTCATTGCTATGCTTATCGCTGTATTCGTTGGAGTGAATGCAGGAATTATAAGTGCTTGGTTTTCACGTTCTTGGTTTGATTATGTTGCGATGCTTTTAGCGCTTATTGGGGTGTCGATGCCAATCTTTTGGTTAGGGCTTATGGAACAATGGCTCTTTTCCATTGAGTTAGGCTGGTTTCCAACGACAGGGAGAGAGGATGTACGTGATCCTGTAAATGCCATTACAAACTTGTATTTAATAGATACTCTTTTAAATGGTAGGTTTGATCAATTTGGTGTTGTTCTTAAACATTTAGTCTTACCTAGTATTGCTTTAGCGACGATTCCTCTCGCTATTATTGCAAGGATGACTAGGGCAACGATGCTCGAGCTTATGAACAGTGATTATATTCGAACCGCTCGTGCAAAAGGGTTAAAGATGTTTTGGGTTGTTTATAAACATAGCTTAAAAAATGCGATTATTCCAGTATTGACAGTAATCGGTTTACAAACGGGACTCCTTTTAGGTGGAGCTTTACTTACTGAAACAATTTTCGCTTGGCCTGGAATAGGTCGTTATATTTACGATGCCATTACATACCGAGACTATCCTGCCATTCAGTCGGGTATTTTGATCATTGCAACGATGTTTGTTTTTGTCAATCTTATTATTGATTTACTGTATGCCTTTATTGACCCACGAATTAAATATCAAAAATAAGGAGGGCTGTTGAATGGCAGAGTTAGCAAAAAATAATCAAGAAATTATGATCGAAGAGCATGTCGAGTCACCTTGGAAAGAGGCTTGGAACACGTTTAAAAATAATCGATTAGCGATTTGTGGTCTTGTAATTGTATTATTCTTTCTCGTTATCGGGATATTAGCTCCTGTAATAGCCCCTTATAGTTATGAGGAACAAACTCTTTCAAACCGATTGCAACCTCCTTCTGCAGATCACTGGTTTGGAACAGATGACTTTGGAAGGGATATATTAACGAGAGTCATATATGGAGCAAGGATTTCTCTAAGGGTTGGTTTCTTTTCTGTATTAGGTTCTGCCATTATTGGTTCCTTATTAGGAATAATTGCAGGATATTATGGGGGGTGGGTAGATCAAATCATATCACGAATATTTGATATATTATTGGCGTTCCCAAGTATATTACTAGCAATCGCAATTGTTGCTATTTTAGGAGCTTCCTTGCAAAATGCTTTGATTGCTATTGCTATTATCAATATTCCTAACTTTGGTCGATTAGTTAGATCGAAGGTGTTAAGTGTGAAGCAAGAGGAGTATATTATGGCTGCGAAAGCTGTAGGGATGAGAGATTCTCGCATCTTGTTTCAGCATATTTTACCTAACAGTATGACCCCCATTATTGTTCAATCCTCATTAGCTATTGCCACAGCTATACTGGAGGCTGCAGCCTTAGGGTTTTTAGGGCTTGGTGCACAACCCCCTGAACCCGAATGGGGAAGAATGTTAGCTGATGCAAAAACCTTTCTTGTTCAAGCTCCCTGGACGTTGTTCTTCCCTGGATTGGCCATTGTTTTCACTGTCTTAGGATTTAATTTAATGGGAGATGGATTGAGAGATGCTTTAGACCCAAAGATGAAATATTAATAGAGGTTGTTCAAAAAGTCCTTCGATGTATACAAGGTGCAAGCATCAGCGCACTTTTTTCCGATTTTTTGAACACTCACTAATAAGAAAAACTAGAAGACAGAAGGGTCTTCTAGTTCTTCTTGATTAGCTGTTCAAGGAGTCTACTTCTTTTTCTCCATGATGGTATTGCTGGAAGCTATGAATAAGAGTCTCTAAATGCTTCAAATGTTCTTCATACTCAATGATTTCTGTTATGATTGATAGTAAATGATGATCGAAATCCTGGATGGTTTCTCCAGTAGCGATAATTTTATCTAATAAACTCTGTGATTCATTTTTGGTTAATTCAATGTTTCGCTCCGCTTTTATTTTTCCTTTAAATTTCAAAAGGAGGTGTTCATGGTAGCTCATTAAACACTCTAATTTTGTCATGATTTCTTTTTGGAAGCTAATGGGAGTTTGGTGAAAATCATTTTCTAACCTGTGTAGCTTCTTTAATGCCCGAAATACTGAGTTTGTAGTAGAAATCATTTGTCTAAATAGAACCAGCTTTCGTGATTTTGAGTATTGGTGAAAAGTGAAATAACTGCTGTTTTCTTCTTTATACATCAAATAAAGCTGGTCAATACTGATGAGCTTTTCCTTCAATAGTTCAATATCTTCTTTGAGAATATTGTGCTCCGACACGTTTTTTAAGTTGAGCCGAATCCACTTAAATATTTCATCTGATACAACTTCTATTTCATGAAAAAGTTTATGCTCATACTTTGGTGGTATAAATACTAAATTCACGATAAATGCAGAAAATACACCAAGTAAAATTGTTAAAAAGCGAAGGATAGAAAACTCTAAAAACATTTCCTCATTTGTTTGAAGGATGGCAATTACAGTCACTAAAGAAATAGGGATGGTATCCTCAAGTTTTAGTTTAATGTTAATGGCGATAACAAGAATGGCTGTTACGCCAATGATGATCGGATTCGATCCAAATACTAATCCAAAGGCTAGAGCTAAAACGGCTCCAATGACATTTGCTTGAACTTGTGTGATAACTGACAAGTATGATCGATAGATGGTTGGTTGTATAGCAAATACAGCGGCGATCCCAGCAAACACAGGTGAGGGTAGACCAAAAAGAGTAGCTGTAAATAAAGATAACGTTATCGCAATCCCTGTTTTTAAAATACGGGCTCCTAGTTTCATTTCTTAGATTAAGGTCATTCCTTTCTCCTTATAGAGGTTGTTCAAAAAGTCCGTAGTTCTAGCATAGTTGCAATTGGTAACTTTTGAACACGCACTTTTTGTTTGAATTAAATACATTAGTTATACAGCTTTTTTCAATAATAGACAAGCATTTTTTAATAATTAAAATAAAAAGACACGCGCTCGGTAATATGCGTGTCTTAATGATAGAATATGCAAACCGCTACGAAATCATGACGTAGCGGTGAAAGTTTGTCTAAATTATCATATTTGTTATTCCGTTGAAACGGATGGGTCTGCTTGTTCTTTAACAGGGATAAGCTGTAGGAAGTGGTCGCATACATTTGAAAGTAATTTCTTTAGCTTATTCGCTTCCTCTTGTTGATCGCTTTCTTCCAATGTATTTATATAGGTCGTTAATAGTTCGTTAACATCTTCAATCCCTTTTTCTGATAAAGGTTCAATTTGAACTTTTGCTCCTTTGGCAATTCTGCGTTCGATTGCCTCTTTTGTTAATCCTAGTGAAGGGTCATGTCTAACATATACAACGCCACCAGTCATTCCTGCGCAAATCCATGGACCAGGGTCTCCAAGAACTAATCCTCTTCCGTTTGTCATGTATTCAAAGGCAAACCCTTTAATATTGGCATTCGGTCCTATATTGCCATGTTCGTTATCTGGAATAGGGGTTTCAAGCTGTCCGCCAATAATCATATCTGCTCCTGATAAACGAATTCCTGCTCTCGCATCTGCGTTTCCTTGGGCAATTAGAAGACCACCTTGTGCGCCATAACCAAACCCTTTTCCAACAGATCCGTTGTAATAGCGTCCATTTACCCCTTTAGATTTTAATATTTGGATAGAGCCACCGAAGGATGTTTTTCCAACACCGTCTTGTGCTCCACCTTCTACTTTAATATGAATACCAGAAGAGTTATAAGCACCCAATCCATTACCAGGTATTGAACCATGTTTGTAATATAGATGGACCGGTTCTAACCCAGTATAGGAGCCATCTAGACGATCTCGCACTCTATGGCAAGAAACACGCCCACCTAATACACGTTGTTCAGGAGTGACTCTTTGGAATTCTCGTGATGATAGAAGTTCTTGTTCGTTTTGGTCTAAATATTCAGCACCTGCGGCTACCGCTAACGATTGTTCCATTTCATTTACGGGTTGCTCTTGGTTTGTCATATTGTTGACGGCTATTTTTTCAAGTAACGGTTGTAAATTTAATTGTTCCTGTCCACGATTTTGCATTAATAAATCAGATTTTCCAACAATATCTTGTAGGTTTGTATAACCAAGTGATGCAGTTAACTGTTTGAGTTCTTTTCCAAATGCATAGAAAAAGTTTGTTAATCCTTGTACGGCTAAATCATATTGTCGTGGTACGAACCTTCTTAGTCCATGTTCTTTCGCTTGGGCTTCTGACTCAATTTGTGTGGCAATTCCAACGTGACAAGTATCGAGGTGACAACCTTTACACGTTGTACAACCGATGGCAATCATTGATAATGTCCCAAATCCAATGCGGTTCGCTCCTAAAAGCATAACTTTGATGACATCTAAGGCCGTTTTAATTCCGCCGTCTGCCCATAACTCAACCTTTTGTCTTAATCCTGCTTCTAATAGGGCATTATGTGCTGCTTTTACCCCTATTTCAACAGGGAGACCAACATTTTGTAGGGCGTGAATTCGAGCGGCACCCGTTCCTCCATCAAATCCACTTAACGTAATAATGTCCGCTCCTGCTTTGGCGATACCGACGGCGATGGTTCCGATATTTGGTACAACCGGTACTTTAACAGCAACTTTCGCTTGGTCGTTTGCTGTTTTAAGTTCAGCAATCATTTGTGCTAAATCTTCAATCGAATAAATGTCATGGTTATTAGATGGTGAGATTAAGTCTGATCCAATGGTTGCATTACGTGCATCAGCAATTTTTGCTGTTACTTTTGAACCAGGTAAGTGACCACCTTCTCCAGGCTTTGCTCCTTGACCAATTTTAATTTCGAGCAGATTAGATGAATTCAAGAGCTGAGCATTGACGCCAAATCGACCGGAAGCCACTTGTTGTCCTCGCGTCTTAGAATGTTTTCCAAGCATATCTTTCATTTCTCCGCCTTCACCGTTTAAACTTACCATATTTAATCGGTCAGCGGCTTCGGCATAGGCTCTAAAGGCAATTTCATTTTGTGAGCCAAACGACATTGATGCAATGACAAACGGTAGATCGTGATCACCCACACCGATATTTACGTTCTTAACATCAACATTCTTATCCGTTTGTTCTTTTAAAATTGTCATGTGACGAATCGTGGTTGGATTTTTTTCTTCCAGCTCGTTCGATTTATCTCGAAGTGCGTCGTATTCACCTGTTTTGGCAACATCACCTAGCGCTTTCCATAACCGAGGGAAAAGGTGAAAGGACTTCCCTGGTCGAGCTTTTTCATTATGGAATTGCTCGGCTCTATTTTCTGCATCTTTTTTCAAAAATGCTAGATCAAAGGATAATGTTTCAGAACCTAAGAAATTAACAATCTTTAATTCTTTTGCAATTTTTTGATTCAAGCCAATAGATGAAAAGAGTCGTCCATACCCTCGTAGTTCATGAATACCAATCGTCGAGATGACCTTTTCAATTCCTTTATTTAAGGAGTTGTATAGATTTACTGTCGGTTTTGTCGTTTCTTCATCAGCAACGGTGGCGAATAGTAAATAAGGATTTATTAAATTTGCACCAAGTCCATATGCGACCATCGTGTCATGAAGGGAACGAATCGCACCTGAACGAAGTAAAATCGAACAATTTCTTCTAAGGTCTGCTTGAACTAAAGACTGATCGATAACAGACGTAATCAGATGTGGGTCAATCCATAATTGTCCATTTTGATGAGCGTGTTGATCATCGATAATCACAAGTGCAGCGCCGTTTTGAACGGCCTCTATTGTTGCTTTTGATAGACGATTCAGTGCATCATGTAAATCTTCATCACTAGTAAAGGTCGCATTTAAAATAAACACTTGACCTTTCGATGAAAAATGATCAATTAATTGTTCATAAGTTGGTTGCTTCGTCTCAGAAAATGCTTCTTCTCCAACCTTTCCCTCCAAAATAATCGGTGAAGAAAGCTCAATTACATAATCACTCTCATTCGTTAAAAAGAGAGAGGGGGCGCTTTCCGACTATGGTTCTTGTGGAAAAATGTTCCATTTCTCTATCGCGGTCAATAGCTGGATTTGTTACGACCGCAACGCTTTCTTTAATAAAGTCTGCAATATTCCTTCTGTTTGTTGCAATAGCAGCTAATGGGGAATCATGACCGAGAGATCGAATGGGTTCTGCTCCGCGCTCAGCCATTTGTTCAACTAGTTGAATATCCTCTCGATCCCAACCAAAGGCGTCATATTGACCGTTTGTGACTTTGGTTATGGATGTTGCGGTTTTTTGTTTGTTTAATGTAGGTTTTTTCAATCGTGAATGATATCCTTCTACATTTAATCTACTTGAAAAACGTTGGTACACTTCTTCTTGATATTCTTTATAAGAATAGAGCTTAATTTTGTTTCCTTGCCATTTGAGTCCTAACTTTTCTCCGGGAGCTAAAGGTTTAGGTTCTTCACAATGTTCACTAGCTGGAATGATGCCTGGCTCTGAAGAAAACGCATAGCAAGTTTCTGTTTCTATTTTCCATAAGGGGCGTAAGCCAAGAGCATCGACGCAAAATACTGCCTCATCATCATATCTAGAAATAATACCTGCAGGTCCTTGAGCAAAATGCCCCCATCCCTCACGAATATAAGTATAGAGATCTTGTAAATGTGTAGGATAAGACTTGATTTCGTTTACAATCGGAGGAAATAAGACGTCTACTGCTTCAAATAGACTGTATCCATCACGAGAAACTAACGTTTCAATTGTTCGGTTTAAATCTTGTGAATCACTGCCTCCATTACTTAGTGGAACATCAATCATTTTGGCTTCATCTCTTAGCTTGGCAATTGTGTTAATCTCCCCATTATGACCTAATAAGCTAAAAGGTTGCACGCGAAAAAAGTTCGTTAAAGTATTGGTTGAAAATCGGTTATGTCCTAGTGTCATGGTTGAGGCAATTAATGGATTAGATAAATCATGGTAATAATCTGCCAGTACATCTCCGTCTCCCATTACTTTGTAAACAGCAGAAGTTTGACTAATGGATGAAACATGAAAGTGATCATGTTTTTCTATTTCTATATTTATTTCCAGGAGAGTTTTTGATAGATTATCAATTTGAGTTTTTGGAATTGCAGCAATTTGCCAAAAGAGAGGTTCTTCTTGGGAAGCAATCGGCCCTAATACATGTGAAGAAGTCATTTGATCCGATTGGTAAATTATATTTAATCCTTTTGAGGATAATATAGTTTGAATCACTTTTTTTGATTCTTCTACATCTGCTTCATTAGAGATGAAAAAATGACCAACAATGAAATCTTCACGGTCAACAATTGTAGGATCAATTTGCTCGCTTGTTAATTTTTTCTTCCATAGTTTTCTTGGGATATCGATGTGAATACCGATTCCATCTCCTTCACCATTGACAAACCCCGCACGATGATTCATCGTGATAAGCGCTTTTATACAGCGATCAATATTATCTTTTGTAGGAATTTTATATTTTTCTATGACTGAGACAATCCCACATGCATCATGCTCAGTTTGATGATAATCTTTGAAATTGCTTGGATCCCAATTCTTCATTTGGTGGCTAACGTGGGAAACCCCACTGAGCCTTCACCTCCTAGTATGTTTTCAATTAACGTATGAAAGGAATATGAGATTAAAATATTAAAATTTTCAGAATTATACTTTTATATAGTATCATTTATACGTATATGTTTCAATTAAATATACAGTTGTTTGTCGACTATATACACAGTAACTAGACAAATAGGTTGATAGATAATCTTCCAATATCAATGAAGTAACCGCTTACATAAAAAGGGTAAAAAAAATAAAAAATATTTTTGAATACCATTAAAATGAAAGGAGTTTTATGCTTTTTCGTTACTTAAATTAAAGTCTAAAGTAAGTGCTCAACTGTAAACATCTGAAACCAACTGAATGAATAAAGAGGTGCCTTTTTCACTTGTAACAGGTGGAGAATAGACAGCGAGGAATTTCTCTTGTCTAAATTTAATTATGCTAAATGATCATTCTGAATGGTGAAGAGCCAGTTTTATGAGGAGAAACGAAAGGCATATTCAAGTGAGTTTCCTACATGAATACGCCTTGAGATAAAAATTAGTTAAGTGAAAGTTTTTTAAAAGCTATACTTACAGCATTCAGCGTTTCTTCAATATCTTCTTCCGTATGAGCAATCGTTAAAAACCAAGCTTCATATTTTGATGGGGCGAGATTGATACCTTGCTCTAACATATATCGGAAAAACCTGCTAAACATTTCACCATCTGTATTTTCAGCCTGCTTGTAATTCACTACTTTGTCTGAGGTGAAGTAAACGGTTAAAGCTCCTTTTAAGCGGTTTGTTGAAATCGGGATATGGTGCTCTTGAGATAATTGAACAATACCTCTTTCTAAAATTTCACCTAGGCGATCAAGGTTTTCATAAACTCCTTCTTCTTTAAGGATTTCGAGACAAGCAATTCCGGAGAGAATAGATGCAGGGTTACCCGCCATTGTTCCAGCTTGATAAGCAGGTCCTAAAGGGGCGACTTGCTCCATAATTTCTTGTTTACCTCCATAGGCACCTATCGGTAAGCCACCACCAATAATTTTTCCTAATGCAGTTAAATCTGGTTCTACTCCTAAATAATTTTGCGCACCGCCATACATGAAACGAAAGGCCGTAATTACTTCATCATAAATCACTAAAGCCCCTTTGTTATGGGAAAGTTCATTGACTTTTTCTAAAAACCCTTCAAATGGTTCTACGATACCGAAATTCCCTACAATTGGTTCCACTAGAACAGCTGCAATTTGATCTCCCCATTTGTTTAAAGCTTCTTCAAAAGAATGAATATCGTTAAATGGTACCGTAATGACATCTTGAGCAATACTCTTAGGAACTCCTGCTGAATCTGGCGTACCTAAAGTTGACGGGCCGGAACCAGCAGCAACTAATACAAGATCGGAGTGGCCATGATAACAACCTGCAAATTTAATTATTTTATTTCGACCAGTATAGGCTCTAGCTACTCGAATCGTTGTCATAACAGCTTCTGTACCAGAGTTGACAAAACGGACTTTTTCAAGAGAAGGAATGGCTTCTTTTAACATCTTAGCAAAGGAAATTTCATGCCTTGTCGGTGTACCATATAAAACCCCATTTTCTGCTGCTTTCGTGATCGCTTCTGTTATATGAGAATGAGCGTGCCCTGTAATAATAGGGCCGTATGCTGCCAAATAATCAATATATTTGTTTCCATCCACATCCCAAAAATAGGCTCCTTTTGCTCGATCCATCACGATGGGGGCACCCCCACCTACTGCTTTATAGGAACGGGAAGGGCTGTTTACCCCCCCTAAAATATGCTCGGAAGCTTCTTTATGTAATTGTTCGGATATTTTTGTTTCCATCGAAAATTCTCTCGCTTTCTTTTTAGAGATCGTTCAATTTTATCTTATGTTACTGCCTTAATAGTTTATCATGATTTTCTTACAATAGGTTGATTTGTAGTAAAACAGTTTCTTATTGAATAGGATAAAAAATATACACCTTGTTTGTTCTTATACCTCTTTAATAATTTAGAGTGAAAAGAGGCTGATAGATGATTGATCTTCTAGGAATATTGGGTGTTATTCTTTGTCTATGGATGTGCTTGAAGATGTTTTGGAAAGCAAGTAATGAATATCAAATGCTCTCCGTTCAAATGATTGGGATTTTTATGAATATTTATCTGTCTTTGGTTCTTTTCTTTGGTATCGTGTATGCAATATTAAATGAGAATGGGTTTCCTATTTTAATGGAGCAAGGATTACTATTGAAAGGAGATTTTGTAGAAAGGTTAAAGACTGCTATTTATTTTAGTGCGGTCACATTGTTTTCTGTTGGATATGGGGATATTACCCCTGTTGGTATTGGGAGGTTATTAGCAGTTGTACAAGCACTAATAGGTTATTTGTTACCAACTATTTTT
>NZ_CP129014.1 GCF_020524035.2 Bacillus carboniphilus
AAAAAAGGAACAAATTCAAAAAAAGTTTGCAAATAGTAGACTTTCTCGCATATAATAGCCTTAAGCAGAACATGAACGGGGGATATTGCTATGAGCAATGAAAGGGATTTTAGCAAAGAGCGCCTAAAAGCACTTAGGGAGAAGAATAAATACAGCTCTACACAGCTAGCTGATAAGGTTGGTGTACACAAAAGTTCTATAAGTGCCTTTGAGGTTGGGAAACGGAAACCATCCCTTCATGTGCTTACGAAGTTAGCAGTAGCCTTAAATACAACTACGGACTATCTCACGATGATGAGGGATGATCCTAACCCATATATACCGAATGAAGAACTTGACTCAGTTCTTAAAGAGAAGAAGATTACCTATAAAGGTAAAGAACTAACTCCAGAACAAGCGCAGAAAATCGCTGAAATGATTGACGTGCTAATAAAGTAAAGTCAAGAGCAAGTTTTTACGCTTGCTCTTTTTCTATGCCTTCATTTAATGCGTCTAGCACTTTTGTAACATCATAACCTTTAGACTCCATATCCTCCAGAAGATCATCCAGTTTAATATCTTGACCCCCAATATGCTTATCTATTTTCATAGCATGACTTGAATATTTGATTAACTCGCTAACTTCTCCCATGTGACCACCTCGTTATATTAATAATTGGAATTAATTTCTTTAATTAATATTATCGCAAAGCGCTGGCGGTTTTGTTAACCCCCTATAAACGACCAATGGGTAGCACCCTCATGTGAGAGTACTACCCATTGGTTATTTATGTTTATCCAGCATCCGGTTCTGAACTAAAAAGATGAATTCCGTTTTCGATTTTTGGTTTTTCCTTAAGATCCTGCGCATTAACTGATATTAATAACAACGTAAATATACTTAATGTAACTATAATTTTTTTCATCTTGCTACAGCACCCCTTTTTCCTAAAGTGTTTATTGCTAATTCAGGGAATTTTTTTTGAAAGTAATCATGTCTTCCTTCAAAAAGACTAATCGAATTATTAAACTTACCTATCTTAGTGGCGTAATCCTTTTCTAAAAGTCCTTCTAAGTATTTTGAAAAAGGTATTTCTCGATCAGGACAATTAATTGTATCTAAGGTTTTCTTAGATAACTCCAAGTTACCTTGTTGATAATACAGAAAAGCTTTACCGATTTCAGTAATATGTTCAATTTTATCGAAGTCTTTTTTGTGAAAAACCCTACACATAGAAAGATGTTCTTGAACCATTTTATAATCGTGTTGTCTATCTAATTTCTTATATGTCCCTGAAGCTAATTCTATATATTTCTTAAAGGTATTATAACACTCGAAAAAGTAGGATGAACCATAGGTGAATATTATAGAAGATCTAATTCGTTGACCAATAGTTAAATCATCAATTAATGGCAGAGCCATACTTCTTAACTCTTTTAAATTATTAAGTTTTAATTCTACCTTCAAAAGTAAGTCCTTTACTCGTACTACATAGATATCTTGCATAAACACGCAATTTATATAGCTTGTTTTTTCCATAAGTTTATTCAAGGATATTTTGAATTCTGGATAATTCAGTATACTTCTTTCTCTCGCAGAAATGTTATATGTCATTAATAATTCAACATATTCAAAAAGAAACTTAACTTCTTTGTTGGAATAATTAGCTTTCGCCTCAACAGCTTCTCTTTTAATATCTTTGAAATCTCTGCTGTCATTTTTCGTTTGAAGAAGCAACTTATAAAAGTGGCTATATTGTTTGATTTTGTGTTTGCTGTTCCAAGTAACGCTTAATCCTAATTCGGTCAAAATTTCTAATTCCTCAAACATTTCCTGTTCAAAAGAGACTACCATTAGTATTTTTAAATTTCTGGGGGTTGCTGTCTGTGATGTATGTTCGCAAAGATACTTAGTGATATTAATAAGGTCTCTATCATCTTTCCGTTGCGAAAGGAGCCTGGTTAACGATAGTATGTATTCATACTTAGGTTGTTGAGTTGTTGTTCCATCTATCCAATCTGTGATTCTTTTAATCGTAGGTGATGAAACACCAATCAATTTAGCTCTGTGTCTTTTCGGTTGTCCAATACTCTTGTTTCCTTTAAATCTTTTAAAGTTTTCACATCGAACCCCCAATACAACCGTTATAATGCTTATCATTGACATTATAATAACATACATTTTTAAAAAATATAACTAATTTATTGATAAATATTGTACAATTATTCTATAACGATGTTAAGGAGTTACAAATAATGATTGAATTTACATTAGAAAAAACACTAAACGAATTAGAAATTACTGTTTATCGTTTATCTAAAGTCTCCAAGATCAATCCACATACTATTCATCGTATCGCTAAAAACGAAGCGCAGATGCTAGACGTTCAAAAAATAGATATTCTTATTGATTCATTAAATGAAATCGCTATAGATAAAGGTTTTAACCGCATATATGGAATTGAAGATGTTCTGATTCACAAATCGAACGTTCGTGATAATGACTAATTTTACACGAACACTAGTTCTTATTCAACATAATATTATTTCAAAAAATGGGTCAAGGGAATACTGACCCGTCCAAAAGAATCTGAAAAATAAAAATAGAGAGAATGACCTGAAAAATAATTTCATACAAATTTGTTATAAAAGGACGGTATAACGTTTGTAACTAATTGAGTTAAATTCGTTGACCTAGACATACTGATAATTTTACCATAGTTACAATTTGTAAGTCTATAATAATTTTCAGAATATTTGTCGAAGGGTGTCAAATGGATTAAATTACATGAGTTTTGTTAATTAAAAAGGAGAGATTTTGTTGATTGAATTGGTTGTATTTTTAGTTGTTTTTCTCATATATTTTTTATTAAGTTCATTTATGAATTTAATACTAAATACAAATAATAAAAAAAACTGGTACCTTTCTTTTGTAATTAGTCTAATTCTTACTCTTTTCTCACTCCCTTTTTTATTGTGAAATTCGGAAATGTGACTGAAATTTCAGGAATCAGACTCTTGAGAAGACTAATAGGTGCTGACAAAATGTCAGTATCTTATTTTTTTGCATAGAAAAACGCCCCGAAGGGCGCTTATTAATCTATATTAGTGAGCTGTATATGAGAACGATTTACTACCTTTATACCCTGTGTAATTACTATTCTTATAGAAATACATGTAATATTTGAATTTAAGACCATTACTTGTATTAGAATATATTTTGATTCTAAAATAAACGTTCATAGAATCTATCATAGTTGAACCTACAAGAGCTGTTCCAAAAGCCCACATAGCTGTTGTTGCCTTACCTGCCTTTGGGTTTCTTGAAACCAATATTGCTACAATTGTTCCAGCTGTAGCAGCAAATCCATTTAAGCTTCCAGTTTGGTTAACTTCCAACTTCCATGCAGACGTATCTGCTCCGTCAATAGGAACAACCGCTTGAGTTGAAATTCCACCAGGACGTGAAGATACACCAGGTAAAAGGTTTTGTGTATGAAAAGAAGGTTTACCCTCTTCCATAACTTCTCCATTTACTACCATTTCTCCAGTGGCGGTGTTATAACTCACAACTTCTTCGTTTATAGTAACAGTACGAATCCCGTCCATTTCATTTACTTCAACAGTATATGTTTCCCCATCATACTCAACAATATGTAAATTTTCACCTTCTACTTTAGTTGAATTTTGTGAATTAACAGTAGTATTGGCATTTGCAGGTGTTATCGTGAAAGCAAGCGTTGTTACAGAAATTAATAGTGCAATAAACAATTTTTTCATATTAATCCTCCAATATTTTAATGTTTTTTACAACAGTTACCTACTATACTAGTATTTTTATTTTATATCAATATTTAAATAAAAATTTAATATTTCAAAAAAGTGTGATATTATATAAAATTGAAGAATAATTAGTGATCGTGAGGTTATTAAACGTGAAAATAACTAAAAACAGAATATTAAAAATAACAAAATATTCAAGTTTCCTATTTCTCATATTATCCTTAATTTATTCAATGAATTTAATTTATATATTCGCAATATTGGGCGGTATACATTTTTGGATATTATCAACAGAAGGAAAAGGTTGGAGGTTTAATTCGTTAAAAATAGTTTCTATTTACTTCTTTTTCTGTCCTATCTATGTTTTAGTTAGATACTTATTAGATTTTTAATTTTTGAGGAGTGAAAAACGCCCAGAAGGGCGCGAGAGATGGATGTTCAATGTTCGGGATTGCGTTTGTTATATGATTCGTTAGTCATCTATGTCTTATGGGTGTATCTTCACCACTTTATCACACCAACACAATAAAGTTGAGTTAATCAAATTTATTTTACTTTTTCTACATATTTCGACAACATCCGAATAAACTTTTGTAATATAATCTCACGAGGGTTCTTTGGAATCCTCTCCTTTAAGATAGTTCGAAAAATTGTTAGGGTCGGGAGGCGGAAAACTCTCGGCCCACAAAAAACGCCCCAAACGTTAGTTAAATCTTTTTGTTGTGCATTTAATCCAAATTAGATAACATAGTGAAAGACTTCAAACCATATTAAATACAGAAGGAATGTTTAAATGGAAAATAAAAAGGATTTTTTAGCGTATTCTTTAATTATTATTCCCTTATTGGTATCACTATATTATTCATTTATTCCTGAAGCGCTGATCTTCCCAGGATATGAATTAGCTATTGACGGGTATGTTATTGCGAGAACTGCGACTATTATTTTTTCTTTATATTTGCTTTCTAAAATAGGATTTCTTTTAATAAATAAAAAAAGTTAGCTCATTATAAAAGCTAACCTTTTTTTATTTATTTATAATTTCTTAAAGCATATTCACCATGTAGAGGTTTTTTAAATGTGTACTTTTTCTTAGAATATTGTCTACCCGTCATCTTGTCATAAGTAATTCTATATCCCGTCTCGGTCTTATATCTTACTCTATAACCCATGTAAACTCTTTTATTTGGGCCGACATTCAATGTATACCCTTTGGAGCTACTTACAGAACCTCCTAATGAGAGATTCAAAAATCTCCATGCTCCACTTAATTGCGTGCTAAATGATACAGACTTATTAGCAGTTAAAGATCCGCCTTTACTTGATGTTTTTAGATTATCTGAAACCCGTTTATATGATGACCAACTGTAAGTTGTTTTAACATTAGACTTTTTATAGCCAATTTGATGACCTATCATATTTGTCGTTGCGCCATTATTCGGTTTATCTACAATTAACTTTTCGGCACTTGCGTTACTTGGAGAAACTAGTATTCCAAAAGCAATCGCAATTGTTAAAATAGGGAAGAATATCCTCGTAATATTTTTCACTGTTATCACACCTCTTCTTAGCAGTATATGTAACTATATTTCTAAAAAAATGTTAATATTTGCGCGCGCTTTACCATTGTGTGACATTAGACGTATAATGTCAATATTTTTTATTAAAAGTAAAAAACATATAATAACCCAATTGTGTAATCTTTTTAACATTTTCGAAAATAAAAAAACGCCTGCGATCAGCAAGCGCTTTAAAATTTATTTGAAAATTATGTTTGTTAGAGTTATGATTGATTTTAAGAAATATAAACAAAGAGATATGAAAACCGATATATAAATAAAAGTTTACATAAAAAAATAGAAGGCCTAATCCGCCCCGACCAAAGTTTGGATTACGCCCATTCATATGATATATAAATCTTAACCCAAAACGTGCGATTCTGCAAGAGGAAACATTTGTACCTTTTTGCCGATTCTTTGCATAGTTCTTTTCGTATAGATTTATAGAATGGATATGAGCGGACAGGCCTTCTAATAAAAATTAGGAGGTCTTTTTGATGTTTAAAGGTTTTGAAAGTCCAAATTACACGCAAATTCCAAATGAATATTTAGAGTACACGTTTTCTCATGAGTGCGATCTAACAAAGGTTGAAATGCAAATCATGAACTACATAATGAGATCCACTTTTGGATGGCAAAAAAGCGAATACTCCTTTGTATGCTCTGTATCAGATATACAAGTTTTACTAAACATACAAAAGCGTCAGGTCATCACCAACGCAATGAGTAGATTAACAGAAGAGAAAAAATTTCTAGAGAAGAAATTAGTTGGTGATCTACCCCAAGAATCAAGAACAAGAATTGAAGCGCAGCTGAAAAAGAAATTAAAAGCGAATCAATTTTTGTATCGTTTAAACATCATTGATAATCACATGCCATGGGATGTTTCAATTGATCCAACATCAAAAATAACGGACATGAATGAGCGTAAAGAATCCTTTAATGACAAGGGGAAAAGAGCAAAAAGCAACTAGGTACCAAACGGTAACTAGTGACCAAATGGTGCCTAGTACTAGTTACCAAACGGTACCTAGTATCGGTTACCAAACGGTACCTAGTGCAGAGCCTGAATCCGTTGAGCCAGTAAAAGAGCGAGAGTCCCTAAATAAAAGTTTAAATAAAGATTTAAATAAAAGTAATAATCTATCTATCATGGACAAGTTGAAAGAATCGAAAGAGATCCATAGCTTGATAGAAAAGTCGATAGATAGAATTACTCCTAGATTTTTAGAAACGATTGTTAAAGTCTATGAGCAAAGAAAAGATTTTATTACTGACGAGCAGTTTAAACGGGCATTGAGCAAGTGTATAGGTGTTAAACCTAAAAAGAGCTATGAGGCTATGCTAAATACTTATCTCGACAACGAACTACGTACAGATGACAAAGCTGAACAAAATAACCCTGTTGACAAGCCTGCTGTGAGACGCGAGAAATTGCCTAAATGGATGGAGAATGAGGACAAGAGTAGTAAAACACCTACTGACGATAAAAAGCCTGTAAACGCTAATTTTGAGCGTGAGAAAGCACAACTTGAAACAAAGTTAAAAGATTACTATGCAAAGAAAAAGAATAATAACCTTGTAGATCATGGATAAAGGTATTAATGCGCCCATAGAGTATATGTATCTATATATCCTTTAGAACGGAGGTAGAGCGTATGGATTTAGCATATACAACAAAAGAAGTAGCAAGCACTTTAGATATAGGTGAAAGCACTCTTAGAAAATGGTCTGTTGCTCTAGAGAAAGGCGGTTACCCGTTCATTAAGAACGACAAAGGTTACCGCTCGTATTTAGAGCGAGATATTATTGTGCTACGAAAATTCAAAGAGTTAGTAAAAGTGAAAAGTGTATCCCTAGAGAGCGCAACAGAACTAGTCATGGCAAGGGTTAATGAAGAGTCGCTCGCAAAGGGAACGGGTGTCGCTCTCTCTTTAGATTCGCTAACACAAGAACGCTCTCTAGCCGATCAAGGAGAAATCAATAAAGAATTGCTTGAGCATTTCAGAAAACAAGAAGAAGTGAATAAAAGGTTAGTTGAAATGATTCAAGAGCAAGGTGAAATGATCAAAAATCAACAAAACTACATAGACGAACGATTGAACAAACATGATCAGATGTTAGTACAGTCTATGAGGGATAATATGGAGACTCGAAAACAAATAGCAGCCGCCGAAGAACCGAAGAAAGGGTTTTGGGGGAAGTTGTTTGGGAGGTAGTATATAACTTTCTACCTTTAGATAGAAAAATGTAGAAAAATATATCTTGATATACCCAATGATTCGTAGTATTGTATACTCATAGATATATAAAAGTATAGAATTGTCTACCTTTAGGTAGAAAAGTGTATATTTAGGTATAAAGGGAGGAATATTAATGATCATTGGAGTTGAAGCAGCAAACAGCTTTGTGAAATTAAAAGCGCCTGGAGATAACGAAGATTACTATTTGAACACAAGAAAAGAGCTAATTGCTGAAGAAGAAGGTCATCTTTTAGGTGAAGATAAAGAGAAACAAACGGTATTTGAGATTGATGGTTCTCGTTTTATTGTAGGTGACCCGAAAGGTGTTAGCTCTACAGATCGGTCAGAAGAACGTTATAAAGATAAGAAGTATAAACATGAAACATTAGCAGCTGTAGCAACTCAAATATCAGACGGTCAAAAAGTTAGCATTGTAACTGGACTTCCTGCTGACCATTACAAAAAGAAATATCTACATGATGACGTGATAAATAACTTAAAGGGTAATCATACAGTATTTGTAGACGGAGAGCGTAAAAAGTTTAACATTGATCGTGTCCATGTCATGCTACAACCGTTAGGATCATTGATGTACTACATTTTTAATTTTGATGGGACTGTACGAAAAGGAAGAGAACACTTACTAAAAGCGAAAATCTTAGTAATTGATATTGGTTTTGGTACGACTGACGTTGTAGAAGTTGATTCTATGCAACCATCTGAATCAGAAGGAATTGACGTTGGGATGATAAACGCAACTAAGTTCTTTTCAACTATCATTAAAAATGAATTTCCTAGAATCAACGGACTTCCAGATGGATTACAACTAGATCAAACCATGAGATATAAGGATATGATCATGGCTGGTGGAGTCGAATATGACATCAAAGAAATGAAGAACAAAGCATATAGTTTAACTGCCGATGAAATTCTTTCTAAAGTTGGTGTTAAAGGATTCAACTTGAATCAATACGATCTTGTTTTGTTTACTGGTGGTGGCGTTGAAGCTCTTAGAGATCAACTTAAAATAAAATTAGAAGGTACAAATGCTAGACGACTTGAAAAGTCGCAAATGGCCAATGCATACGGCTATTATACGTATGGGGTGATTAAGCTTTGAAACAGCTCAATATCAAATTAAACGAAACTGAAGACAAAGACATAATTGATTACTTTGAAGAAAATAAGATTCCTAAAAGTTATCTTGTTAAGAAATTACTTAGGGATCATATTGGAAATAACAAAGGACCAACAAAAAAAGAAATCCAGCAGGAATCTACACAAGACGAGTCAAAAGTTGTTAAAGATTATGCAAATGATATTAACTTTTAAATAACTCTTGTGAAAGGAATGGGAGACATGTTAAAGAAGGGTGATAAAGTTGTAATGGTTGATTGCATCGAAGCAGAGCACTACAACGGCAAGGAATGGACTTGTAGAACTAATGAGTTTTTGTCATCCAGCAAAGAGAATGTTGTATTTCTTGAAGGTTTCTCTGGATTCTTTTTAGTCAAGTGTTTGAAAAGCGTTGAGGTGATCGAATGAATCTTGACCAAAAGATCAACGAAGTCCTAAGTTATGGTGAGTATGTCACACATGATGAATCAGATGCCAATGAAGTGATCAACGAAGCCACAAAGCGTGGATTGGCGTTTGAGAAAAAACTGTTTGATGCGAAAACGTGGGAATGGAACGTGTATCAGAAAAAGCCCTCTTAGGAGGGTTTGCTTTTATCGTTAATACAACAAATGATGTAATGAGGTGATACCATGAACATTGATGAAGTCTTTGAGCGTCTCCAAGAGTTGAAGATCACGACGAATAAGGAATCAGTTCGTAGGTGGCTAAGGCAGGGAAAAATCAAAGGTGAGATCCGCTCGAAGAAAGAAGGCTGGTTTGTTAGGGAGAGTGATCTCCAAGAGTTTATCGAGTCGAGAATGCCTGATAATTTTAAAACAATAAATGATGTAAAAGAAAATGCAAGAGCTGAAATGTGGTGGGAGATCGTCAAGAAAAATATCTTTGAGGGATACATCGAGATTAAGAAAAATCGATTGAAAGAGTGTATCGAGCATAGAAAGCACTCCAAGGATTTCTTTGATTATTGTTGGGAGCATGTCAATGAGCATAAACGTGGTTATGCGACACCACGAGTTCCTTATCTGTTAGATGCCTTTGTCTATGATGGATATAGGGTTAAATTTGATGAAAACTTTGATATCTTGGAGGAACAAATACTGTTTGCTCTCATAGAGCATCTAAGACTACGAAGAGTTGGGAAGTTATAAAATAATTGTTGTAATAAAGAGAAGGAGACACCATATGTTTTTTACAAAAAAAGAAACAGGTATCATTATGTTATTAGTTTTTTATTCAATTTCACCTTTTTTAATTAAAATGATGGACCTAAATTGGTATTTATGGGTTCAAGGGATGGTTCTTATCTTGTCCACTATTCCTATTTATAGCGATTATAAAGAAAAAGAACAAAAAGGAATGCCGATATTTATTTTAGTTATTCTATTAGTATCTGTTATAAGTGGTAAAATTTCTTTTTAGATAAGCTTATTCATGACCACAAATTCGTAGCAACTACAAGACCTAGTAACAAAAAAGCTAAAAACTTCCACACATGTAAACTTCCTATTGTATAATGTAGGCAGATTACATAAGTGGAGGTTTTTGCTATGAGAAAGTTTTATATACTTACATTGATGCTCTTATTTTCTATTAGTCTCGTTGGGTGTGTGGAGGATAAAACAAGCGACAATGTGAAGAAGGAAGAAGAACCAAAAGAAGGTAACCCGCGGATCCTAACAGAAGTTGGCCAAGTTTACGAGGACAAGGACTCGACAACTGAATTAATGGCAATCAAAGACGTAGATCAAACGGTAGACATGGGACCGCTCGAATTAACGGTAGATCAAATTAAAATCTTTAAAAAATATGACATGGACGAGCGCACTATAGATTTTTTTAGTAACTTCACCTCTGGGTATAGAGAAGAATTTGAATATGCTCAGATCACGTATAAGGTAGAGAATACAGAAGATCGAAACGTAAGTGTTGGTTATCCTATAGATGCGATCGTCTTGTCAACTGGCGAGCATATTGAATCTGCTACAAATGATTTCTTTGCGAAGAATGCAGGAAGAGAGTTCTCCGGAAAATCCTATAAAGAAGGCGGAATTAGCTTGATTTTTGAGAGTTCAACCGCCGAGGAAATAGACTCAATTAAGATCATCACAAACGACGTATTTGACGACGATACGGATGAAGTGATTGCAGATCCTCAACAAGTCACATTTGAAATGAAATAAAGACCCTCGTTTGAGGGTTTTTTATTTGTTCTGCGTTGATTTTCTTTTTTTAAAAAAAATAAATATTCTAAGGATAATTAATGAACCAAAATATGTATAAATCAATACATATAAAAATATAGGCAATTCAACAAAGACAAGAATTAATAAGATGATAAACGTTGATATGACATGATATTTATTTTCAATTAAATTCATAGTATTGAATATCCACCTTTTACGGTTAATTATATTAATAGTTTACATTTTTGGTATATATATGTTATTATTCTAATCGGTCGGTCAATTAATATAATTATAACATTGGAGGTATTAAATTGAAGAAAAAAATTTCAAAATTCATTCTTTCTTTATTAACGGTCACACTAATTGTAGGTAGTTTAGGAATTAACACAACACATGCATCTACACCTGAGTCTCAGCTACCAGAGAATTCTGAGGAGTTTATTCATGATGATTCTCTTAAAATATTAGAAGCTATTGAGAATATCCCTGATGAATTAGAGAATCAAGATATTAATAAAACGGTTGAATATTTTGAAGAATATACAGGTCTTGATTTCACTGCTAATGGAGATGTTATTGAACTTGTAGATGATAATCAGTCTAACGGTTTAGTTGAAGGAGTTAATAATAAAGGTGTGAGCCTCAATGGTGTTAATTATTGGGCTTGCGGAGGAGCTTTTTTAGCTGTTGTAGGTTCTTTCGGGTTTCCATTATCAAAAGTTTTTAAATTAAAGAAGGCGCTTAAAGCCGCTGGAGGAGTTTATAACTTCGTCGACAAAGCTATGGACTATGCCATTTATTACAAAAAAAGAGGTTATAGCAAGACTGCTGCATTAAAAAAAGGTTTTAGTAGAGCAAGCAAAAAATACAATTTATCTAAAGATATTCAAAATGCTATTTTAGATATTGCTGGAGTCTCAACTGTTATAGGAGCTTGCAAGCCATCATAAGCAAAACCCCGGTCTTTTTGGATCGGGGTTCTTACGTCCAGAAATCGTCTAAATCAACGTTGTAGCCTTCTTTTCTAAGTGACTTTATTATCTTATTAGCGTTTCTAACCGTTGGATTATAGTCCTTTTCAATGGATAGGCGACTTACAACACTCCGACTCACTCCGCTAATCTTACTGATCTCCTGTTGTTGGATTGAATTTTTATCAAGAAACTTTCCGAATTTAGACCGCTGCCTTTTAAAACTTAGTACCATTGTTCTCTCTCCCATATTGATATTTATAGCTTCATTGTTGACGAGAAATACATTTTTTAAACCGTTTAGATGTTTTATCTCGTATATGGGAATAATCCCTTAAATGGGATCATACAAATAGGTTAAGAGATAATAAGACAAGCACGAATAATGTATGAAAAATGCGAATAGTAATAGGTTATACATATAGACAAGGAGTGCCATTAGACATGAGCCTATAAGCACTCCTTTGCAATTGTTATGAAAAAAGGGGAAAAATTTCTTTGGAAATTTCCTCTTTTTTTTTGTTTTTTTTTATTATATAATCAAAAAGCAAAAAATAAACATCAGTGGAGGAAAATTCAATGTTAAAAAAAGTTAAAAAAGTCACGCAACTTGCATTGGTGAGTGCAACAGTGTTTGCAGCATCAATAGTTGGAGGAAATGTAGAGACCGTACAAGCAGCAAAAACAGTGCATAAGGCAAATAGTTATGAGTACATCGAAACAAATGATTTTCGTGTTATTAAGACACATGCAAGTAATATCAAAGCTCTAAAGATTGATACACCACTTATTAATACAAGATACTTCGGTATAAACGGAGGACTTTTTAATTTTCCTGAGGAAGAAAATGGATACAAATCTTCTGCATCAAACATTTTTTGGGAGAAAAGTCAGGTTGGAAAACCATATACGCTAAATGAAAGAAATACTGGTAATAATTATCGTGGAACCCTTGTTACTTTTAAGGATCCAATTGAGGGTACAAAAGCAGTTATTAAGAGTTATAGAAATACAAGTGAAGTTAAAGCTGACTTAGGTGCCAACTTAGATTATCGAAATATGCTTGGTGGAGGGAATTTATACTTAAAAAATCCACAATCTGTTTTTGATGCTGGGTTCAATGCAGAAGGATGGGACTCGAGATATCATCATCCAAGATATACAGGAGCAACTAGAACTGGTATTGGTTTGAAATATGAAAATGGTAAATCCTATCTCTATCTAATGGTATCTAAATATGATACTTCACTATATAATCTCAGAAATACTATGATTAATTTGGGATGTAATGAAGGAATCTGGCTAGATGGAGGCATATCCAGTCAAATGCGAGTTAATAATGGTTCTGGAATTTTCGAATTTGCACAAAAATATGAAGGTCAGTACCGTTCTATTCATCATGCTGTAACACTTATTAATACACATTAATATTGATAAATTGATAATTACTTATTTTCCAATCTTGAAAACTTGTAATCTTTAGATGGGTGTTCTTTAGAAAATACATGAATATAGTTAAGCCACACATATAAGCTCATGGCTAATGGTGTGGCTTTGCAATTGGTATTCTTCTAATATGTGAAATATTTTCTAATTCTGTGCTAGTTTTTTCATAGAAATGTAGCTTTTTTTATTATGGAAATCATTTTCATTTATTTCCAAACTGTCGCATGCGAACTCCAAATGTTCAAGCCAATCATAATCATGACATTCCAGAGCTTTTTCGCATTCTCTTTCAATATATGGAGTGCTAGTTTCTTTTCCGATATCTCTGAAAACTTCAATCGCATCTAAAGATCCGGGCCAGTTCCGGTCCTGTAATAACTCCGCTAATTTAGGTAGTGCTTTTTTGTTTCTTGGGTAGCCCATCCTGGATAAAATTTTAACTCCATTTTCCCAACAATTTTTTCCGTATTTAGGTATTATCAAATGTACTTTTTCATTATTAAGTTGAGAAAGAATTTCCATTGCTTCTTCTTGGGTTTCCTTGGGTAATTGAGAATTTAAATTGTAAACATAATAAGTAATTTCTTCATCTTCAAGATTTAGAAATTTTGTCATAATTATTCACCTCAGTTTTTTGAAGCGACAGATATTGCCTGAAGAATCTTTGTGAATTTATGCGGCTTTGAGTTAGCGTTAGACCTAGAAGCAATCCATCCTTTCATATCAGCAGAATTAGTAGGTTTAACTGAAACGTGATTTGTTCCATCGATAACCGCTTTTAGTACTTTTGTTTTATCAACAGCTTCTTTAGTTGTAGCGGTAAATTTACCTGTAGGCATTTTTCTATAATAAGACAATCCACCGGTATCTTTTTCTCTAGGAGTTAAGTTTGTACCAGTAGATGATCCACCCCTATAGATAATAGTAGGATTTTTCTTTTTCAATCTTTTCTCAAGTTCTGCTTTTACTTCATCTTTTGCAACCATTATAACACTAACAAGAGTGGCTGCAATCGCCATAGCAATTAAGTGTTCTAATACCCATGTTGCTATTGGAACCAAAATAATTGGAACAGCTTGTGGACCAATTGGAGCTTTAATTGAACCGGTGTTTTTATCAAACATTTTTCCTTCTATGGTTTGTTTTCTTTCAAGCTCTTCAATATCTAACTCTTTTCCTGTTGTCACGTCATACGCTTTAGATTCAAAAGTGCCATCAGCTATATAATAAGTCACTTCATACTTGATACCATCTTCAGTTTTGGAAAAAATTTGTTCTCCTGTGGTGTGTTTATAATCTATTCCTTCTGCTTCTAAATAAAGTTGAAGTTCAATATCAATTTCTTCTTTACTTAAATTTTTTGATGCAGATACACTTTGATTTTGGGGTAATAGTCCTAACAGTAGAATGGTAAATATTAGTATAAAAGAAACTGTTTTTTTCATTTTTTTTGCCTCTTCCATTTTTTTATTTTATAACAAGTTTTATCTTATTATAGTAATATTTTATTTTCAAGATATATTTTTCTACAAAATACGACACTATAATATCATATGATATTATAGTGTAATTGTTAAATAGTACTTATATGCTTTTGGGTTATAGGTTTTACGAATGAAAAACTCATTATTTATAGGCTAGATAAAATTAGAAATCTTTAGATTTGAGTCATAACGGACAAACACCCCCGCGTACCCTTTACTATCTCACCTGCATTTTACTCCATCTCCTTCTCTCTAAACAAAATCTTTGATTATTAATCTGGAAGTCTTAAAAGCTTGTTTTCTTTAGATGTGTGTTCTTTAGATTTATCTTTAGAAAAAACTTTATATTTCAGGGAGGAAAACAGCATGACTTACAGCTTTGTGGGGATTACGGTTGAATCGTTTTTTAACATGTCGCCGATGATGGCAGGTGGTTATGCCCTGCTGATCGGTTCTGGTGCAATTTGTATCTTAGGAGCTAGATTAGAAAAGTATTTGTATGGCGGAAAGCACGCTTATTTAGCTGAGTTCGCCAGCACGATTCTAAATATCTCTTTACCTGGTACATTTTTGTACATGGTTGTACGCTTCATATTTGGCTTGTAGGAGTGTTTTAACATCATGAGTATAAAAACCTTACTACAAAAGTTTAAGGCTAAAAGAGAGCTAGAATATGCGTTTAATGTGGGAGGAATCTACATTAGTAAGAAGAATTCTGGTGGTAAAGAAATTAAACGGATGCCCAAGATACATGAGGTGACTTTGTTTGATGATCGGACCAGATATACTTTTACATTGCCCAATGGCTACGATCCCAAAGAGATTGATAAAAAGGAATACGTTTTTAAACAGGTGTTTTGTAGATCGCTTGAGTTAAAAGGTGACTTAAAAAAATATGTACTAACCGTTTATAAGCATAAAATGACCAATGAAATTAAATACAACTTTTGTAGTATTAAAGGTGAAATCCATGAATATAAAATGCCCATCTACTGTGGCGCGGATCGTCTAGGAAAAAACATCATATATGATATGTCTACAAAACCTCACTTACTAATTGCTGGGGAAACAGGGTCAGGAAAATCGACTCAACTTCGCCAGCTACTTACAACCCTCATATTAAACTTTGATCCTACAGAATTAGAATTATATCTTGGCGACTGTAAGAAAGCTGAATTTCATGTTTTTAGGAATGTGAAGCATGTTAAAGCATCAGTGACAAGAGTACATGAAATTAAGGCAATGTTGGAATATATCCAAGACGAAATGAACGCACGATACGAATTAATTGAAACATTTGGAGTCGCACATATTGATGATCTACCAAAGGAACACAAGAAGCCTTATATGGTGGTTTGTATTGATGAATTTGTGATGCTACGCAAAGAAAAAGAGATCATGGCAGCGTTGATTGATCTAACTGCTTTAGGTAGAGCGTCAAATATTTATGTGGTCCTTAGTATGCAGAGACCAGTTAAAGAAGTTTTGGATACTACAATAAGATCAAATTTAACTGTAAGTATGGGTTTTAAAGTTAGGGATAAAATCGAATCCAGAATCATAAACACTCCTGGAGCCGAAAATATTGAAACTCCTGGACGGTTTTATATGAATAATAATGGTCGAATAGATGAACTACAAGCACCGTTTTTATCATTGGATGAATGTAAGAAGTTATTAGAACCTTATTTGGTAGCACCAGCTGAAGCGAAAGAAGTGTCTGAAGAAATCCTACAGATTGACCAACAAGACGAACTGCTTGGAGGATGGAAAGATGAGGAAGCGTGATCTTAATATCTTAGATGATCTCGAAAGATTTAGATGTTTGACTGCTGAGCAGATCGGCAGGATACATTTTAGTCACACCAAGAACAGTTATACGAATGCATCATTTGTTGTTAAACGTTTGAGGGATCGGGATTATATAGATTGTAATACTGATAGACGGCGATTTGTCTATTTTCCTAAGTCCAGCAGGATCAAAAAGAATGGCCAAAAAATAGATCACTTTTTAGCAATTGCAGATTTTTATATTGATCTAAAGCGAGCGAAAGGATTGCGATTTTATCATGTGGAGCCTAGTTATATGGACATCGTACGCCCTGACGCTTGCATGATTTGGAGACAAACAGCTTTTTTCGTGGAGATCCAAAAGAGCCATTACTCTACAAAGGTGATGGATGAAAAAATGAAAAGATATCAAAAATACTATGAAAGTGGACAATGGAGAGAATTACATTTTCAGAATAAAGATAAAGCGAGATTTCCGCGTATCTGGATTGTGGCCAATCATCAGTACAAAATTAATATAGATAGTCGGATCAAAGTCATACAGTGTAGTAGTGTTAAATCTTTATTAAGCCGATTGGAAAAATAATTATTTAATTTTAATAGAAAAAAAGGTTTTTTTGTATATTTAAGAGAATTAGTACAAAGAAATTGATTATTTTGAAAATGGAGGGATTATTTATATGAAATTAAAAGCAATGATTACTTTTTCACTTGCTGCTCTTATTCTCGTTTCAATCTTAGTTTTACCTACTTCGACAAAAGCCAATGTTAACAAAGCAGAACTATGGATGACCTATTCACTTAGTAAGCAAGACACACGTACACAAGTAGGTAGTACACTTGAGAATGGGTATGATGTTAGGGAGAAGATCGGCTATATTTTAGCAGAGCCAGATAGTTCAAAACCAACAGTTCCGTTATATATTGGCCCAAGTTTAGAGAGACCTGAAGATACAATAACTACTACTTATCCATTGCCTGCAAAAGAAACTTTAGGTTATATCTATGTTAATCAAGAACCTGGAACTATTCCGCTCTACCTGAAATATGACCAAAATCGAAATGACAAAAGGACTCAAGTTGAGGCTGAGTCACCAGCGGGCTATGATCAAGGTCGTATCCTCGGGTATATCTATCCGACAGAAACACAACAACTATACTATATGCCGGTAGTTCCAAAGCATGAAGTATACAATGATTCAGGCTCTGGTTCAGATAATGATGTGAGCATATGGAGAGCTGGTGATGATGTAATTCCTCCTGGGTATGTACGTGCAACACAATTAGCTAAAGGTAGTTATGGACCTCCAAGTAACAGTGAGTTCGTTTATCTATTAAAAGCTCATCAGCTTGAAGGGCAAGAACCGCTATTAAAAGCACCGAGTGATTATTTCTTTATGTGGAATGATAAAGGATCTGGAGGTACTCACGACGGATCAATTTGGGGAGTTAATTGTCCTTCGGGTTATGGTTCATTAGGGGATATAGCAACAGGTAATTACAGTAAACCTGCACTTTCAGAAACTATGTGCGTAAATATGGATTTGTTAACTACTTCAATGCCTACTCAGAACGATTGGATTTGGAGTGATAAAGGTTCTGGGGGGAATAATGACGTTACTTTATTTAGAGTTGGTAACGCTGGAGGATTTATTTCTCAGGCTGATTACGATGGTCCTAAGTGGTCGCTTTTTGGATTAAAGAAATAAAAATGGATTAAAGACCCACTCGCTTGAGTGGGTTTTTGTATGCAAAAAAATAAGCCCCGAAAGGGACCTATCTGAATGATTTAGCAGGTTTTAATTCTAAATCAATGTTCAGTTTTTCTAGTTTCAATTTATAATCTTCTTCATTTAACGGACCTATAGCTGTGATTGCATTCTTTTCAACAATCCAGTAATTCACGTCAGTTTCATCCAAAATCTCAAAATCAGGATCTTCTTCATCAGCTTTCATACCTAGTTGTTTAGCAATTATATAGTCATTATTATAATTTATTTCTACAACCTTTGCAGGAATTATTATCGGTGATAAATCTGAATTATAGGTAACCATAACATGTTTATTATTCGCTCTAACTAATTCAAAGTTTCCTCCTAATGAAATTTCATAATCACCAACTCCAGCGCAACTGGTAAGTAATATTAATATAGTTATGGTAAGTAAATGGTTTTTCATAAGTTCAACTCCAAATACTTTTAAAGTAAACTGTATCTTAACACCATAATTAATTTGAGTAGTTACAATAAAAGAACAAAAAATAAGCCCCGAAAGGGACTTAGTCATACATTACAATATAATATTCTCAAGGATTCCATTGTACACTATAATCAATTTAGGTCAAGGAAACGAGGGATTTCATTGAACGCACCCATCCCGAAAGAAGAGAAACATTTGATCTACGAGTACATCTATACGGTTAATATGGTGGGAATCTTGGAACATAAGAAATTTGAGAAATACGCTTATTTGATCCCTGTGCTTCGAACGGAACTAAGGGAGATCAAGGTTAAGATGAAGGACCTCAAAATTGAGGTTGAAGAACCTGTACAGGTTGATGATTGGTTTGTAGAATATCCTTATAGGGCACATGGGTATCATGGGACCATGCGATTTTGGAAATTTGCTATAAAGCTTGAATTGAATAAACGGTTGAAGAGATATATAGAAGGGTAGATGGATATGAAAAAGGTTTTAGGTGGATTTTTGATTGCTTTTATAACAATATTTGTTGCTTCTTCGCTACTTACAGTGTAAAGTAAGTGCTTAAATCTAAACATCTGAAATCAACTCAATTAATAAAAAGGTGTATTCTTCTTTACAGAGCTGGTTTTTCAACTTGTAACAGGTGGAGAATACTGAGCAAGCAATTGAACTCATTCCCTTGTCCGCCTTTGAAAATACTATATGATCATTCTAAATGGCGAAGAGCCTATTTGTTGCATTAATTTTAATTGGAGTTTTGTCTTGGGTAAGTCTAACATGGAATAATATACCTGATGAAGATAATATATTTACTATATACAAGAATGATGAAAAGATTGGAGAAGTTGAAGGTAATCAATTTGTAGATGAGAATGTTAAACCAGATACAATCTATAACTATACCGTCTTTGCAAAGAAAAAACTTCCAGAACATCGCATCGAAGAAATAAAAAAAGAAATGAAGGAAAATAATGAAACACTTACAGAACAAGAAATGGAAGACATATATTATGAACCTAAGGAAATAACTGCTATTGTTAAGACAACAAGTGCTTTTCAAGATATAGATAAGGGGTCTGACATATCTAAGGTGGCTTCACCTTCGAATGCACCACCTGGATATGGGTTTCTACTTACTTATAATGCCTTTATACCACTAAATGATGCAGTTAACCCTAATTGCGCACCCTTGGTAGTTGCTTGTACCACAGGTAACTTTAAATTTCACGGAGACGGTAGAGGGTTTTCGGTATGGGATCAAGATGGAAAATTTAGAGTTCGTTCCAGTGTGTGGTTAACAAGTACCCTTAGTGGGAAAAAGTATATTAAACAACGAAGAGAAATTGGTGAGACAATAGGATATGATATGTTTGGAAGAGTAAATGATAGAGATACAGCTCCAATTTCTGATATTCAACTAACTTACAAAAATACTACATCTAGTAACTGGTATCATAGAGTAGAGATTGCTTCTAATAATCCTCTTGTTCCTCTTTCACCAGATATTAATGTGGAATATTATTCAAGAGTAAATGTAAATGGGTCAGGCTATCATAAAGTTGTTCATGACAGAGCTCCTTCACATGAAATGTATCTTCACAATTATCCAGGAGATGATTATTATATACTACATCGACATTCTCATGAAGGATTTAGGTTTTTATTCCCTGTCTCTAGAAAAGAAGTCGAAATATATAATGATCCATTCTTTTAAAAGAGGGAAAGAAGATGACTATAACAAATATTTTAACTAGAAAATTTTTTGTAGGAATAATAGTATTAATATTCTGTTCTTCAATATTTCTTCTAAATAGTTTACTAATGGGGATTGATATTTTAGATGCTTTATTTTATATCGCTTTGTTTGCAATTCCAATTCTTTTGTTTTATGCACCTTTGTGGTCTACTATTTCAGAAATATTCGTAGACAAAAGAGTCAAATATAAAAAAAATAGTACAATGCTTATCCTGCATGCTCTTGGTGGGGCAGTATTACCTTATCTATTAGCGGCTGTTTTCAAGCCAGAAGACTTTTTGAATTTTCTAAAAAGTAGTTCTTCTATATCTGTAGTTCTTGTAGGAATTTTGTTTTCTCTATTATATATGCAGGTTGATCGCTTGTTTCTAAAATTCAAGCATAGATAGTGTTACTTTCCATGAAATCCGAGTTTCCACTCCTTTAAAAAATGAAGGATAGTGGTCACTCGGTTTTTTAATTTAGGTCTTGATAATGGAATAAAGTTTGATCAAAAATCTTTTAAATCCTTTTCTATTAGCATTTAAATTGGAAAATTATGTTTAAAACGGTTCGTCTTTTTTCAAAACGGATAAACTTTTATATAAACGATCAAACTTTATTACAAATGATCGATCTTTATTATAAATATATAATGTGTTTACAATTAGTTTGGTTAAATTCACCAGTCTATGTCCTATTTTTACACGTATCTCCCTGGTACCCCATATAAAGTTTTCATAAATTAAATTCCTCCTAAAATATCATTAATGTATTCTAAATTCGCCTTAGATTGCTCAGCGATCTTATTCCTTTGAGTCATATCAACTGTTTTTGGCTCTTTTATTAGCTGTTTTGGGACGTTTTTATAACGTTCTTTCCACTCATCACCTACAGATGCGACCATTTCATTGGCTTCAAGGACTACATCACAAAGACCATATTCATAGGCTTCATCAGCGCTTAACCAAGTCTCGGCATCTAGCATTTCTTTGAGTTTTTCTTCTGTTAATTTGTCGCCAGTCTTTTGTAAGTAGCTTTGGATGCTGGAATTATTCACTCTTTCAAGATCATCAGCTGCTTTTCTTAGTTCAGTAGCGTTTCCATATGCGAATGTCCAAGCATTATGAATCATCAACATGGTGTTTTTAGGCATGTGAATCGTATCACCAGCCATAGCAATAACGCTGGCTATACTTGCAGCCAAACCATCAACATAGACATTGACTGTAGCTTTGTGTCTCTTTAACATGGGGTCACGGTATCAATCGGAGAAAAATACACGTTTAGACACATTTTAGACACAATTCAACCGACTCCCTACACGTTAAGAAAAAGTTACTTTAAAATATGTTTTCAATCACTTAATAAACTCGTCGTAGTCTCTATGAGAATATGACGAGTTTTAGTATAATATAAATGTCCTACCCCGTGAGTGGGTTGGATTAACTATTAAAATATTCGTCGTGTTCTACATTGGAGGTGATTAAGATAAATAAAATAACCCTCGCAGATTATTTTGATCATTTAGAACTAAAAGGATTAAGTCAATCAACCATTCAGACGAACCGATCATCGATTTACCGATTCATTACTTGGATGAAAAAAGGAACCTCATCTTCTTAAGAATGATGAAATCTCTGTTTTACAAAAAGTCTTTCAGAAGAATATTAATCTATTTAAGAAAACGGCAGGGAAAGAAATGAACTGCAAAGTAGGAACGATCAACCTTACGATTCGCCATTTAAAACAATGTTTAGCTTGGTTACTAGAACAAAAATTGATCCCAGATAATCCAGCCGAAAAAATCGGATATATTCCTGAAGATCGGCTCAAAACAAAATGGATCACTGATCAGCAGGAACGACAATTGTTTGCTGAAACTTCGACTCCTTTTGGGTAACCAGAAACAGTATCGAAAGGTAATTCGTGAATATGCCATGATAGCCTTGATGTATTTTACAGGGATACGTGTTGAAGAATTATGTCATATCAAATTAACAGATATCCAAATTAATGAGCGTTCAGGATGGATCTACGTATACGGAAAAGAAAATAAGCAACGTAAAATAGATTTGAACAAATCTATTAGGAAGATATTATTTCAGTATTTAAAAGAGTATAAGGGAAGTTTAAAAGGTCCTTATCTGTTTGACTCTCAACGATCTGAGCAGGTGACCACTAGAGCTATGCAGCATGTTATTAAAAAGTATGAAAGACGACTAAATATGCCCAATCTTACTTGCCATGCTCTGAGACATACTTGCTTGCATAATTTAGTAAAGGAGGGTGTTCCCTTATCTACTGTTGCAGAGATTGCTGGTCATTTAAAAACGGATGGAACACCGAATGTTGATATGACTTTACGTTATATCAAGCCCAGTGAGGAAGAAAAAGCGAATGCAATGGAATTGATTAGTTGGGACTAATAACAAAAAGAGGATAATCTAGGAGGATTTATTCATTGGAAAAGAGAAAATTACTGACACCGTCTCTCCGTAAACAGTTATATGAAATCCCTGAAAATATGGACCAACGAGAGCTAGCTCGATATTATACAATTACCTCTGAAGAAAAATCTTTGATTCACCAACAACGTGGAGCTCCAAACCGTTTAGGATATGCGGTTCAAATCTGTTATCTTCGTTTTCCAGGTCGCCCATTGACGGCTGGGGAATTAGTACCGGACTCCGTTCTTAGTTATATTGCCAAGCAAATTGGGATATCTCCAGATGCATTAGAACGTTACACCAGTTCCAGAGGTGGTGAAACAAGACGGGAACATCTACGGAAAATTAGAAATCAGTTCGGGTATCGGACCTTCACTTCCACAGAGTACAGAGAACTCTCTCACTGGCTTTTACCAACGGCTATGAGTACGGATAAAGGGATTATTTTGGTGGAATCACTCATTACAGAAATGAGAAATAGAAAAATCATTCTTCCTGCAATATACGCTGTTGAGCATATAGGTTGGTCCGTTCGGGAGAGAGCAAAAAAAAATATCTATAAGCAATTGACCATGGGGCTATCAACAGAGCAATGTGAAAGACTGGATCAATTGTTAGTTTTGAGTGAAGGGGCGAAACAATCTTATCTCACTTGGTTACGTAAACCACCTAACTCTATATCTAGCAAGAGCTTTCATGAAATCGTGGATCGACACGACTTTATTCAGGAACTTCAATTACCATTGAACAATGGAAGAGATGTTCATCAAAATCGTCTATTGCAAATGGCTAGGAAGGAGCTCGTTACTCAAATCAACATATAGCTCGCTTTAATCCATTGAAACGTCACGCAACGATTATGGCCTTTTTGATTCATACCTATTCTTTTCTTATTGACCATGGGCTAGATCTGTATGACAAGTTAATCGGGAGAATGTTTAATCGTGGAGAAAATAAGGGCAATGAAGAATTTAAGAAAGATGGAAAGTCCATTAATGAGAAAGTTCGCCTATATGCTGAATTGGGAAGAGCGCTTATCGAAGCAAAAAAGCAAAACAGGATCCATTTGAAACCTTGCAATCTATTATTTCTTGGGATAAGTTTGTACAAACAGTAGAAGAAGCTGGTCAAATTGCGCGGCCTGTGGAGTTCGATTTTCTTGAGCTATTGGATGATCACTATAACAGCATGAGAAAGTTCGCCCCTCGATTGCTAGATACGTATATTTTTAAGGCATCACATCCAAGTGAGTCTCTGTTAAAAGCCCTTCACCTGTTAAAGGACTTAAATGACACTCGTAAAAGGAAGGTTCCAGAAGATGCACCTATCCATTTTGTGAAGCCGAAGTGGCAGAAGCACGTGTTTAAAGAGGATGGAATCGATCGCCATTACTATGAAATCTGTGTCATGGCGCAACTTCGTAATCACCTTCGATCGGGAGATATGTGGGTAGTAGGAAGCCGACAATATAAAGACTTCGAGGATTATTTGCTAACGCCTGAAACTTGGAATGAAGTGAAACAATCTAATCAAATTCCTTTAAAGATCTCTACAGATGTAAACCATTATCTTAAAGAACGTCAAGAAATATTAGAGAATGAATTAGAAAAGATCATTCAGTTGATTCAGAACAAGGAATTGCCTGATGTAGTCATTGAAGATCAACATATTAGGATTTCTAAGTCGAAAAAAAACGTTCCAGAAGAAGCAGAACTCTTAATCCGCCAAGTAAATGACCTATTACCTCGAGTTAAGCTAACCGATCTACTTGTAGAAGTAGATGGATGGACCCATTTTACAAAACATTTTACCCATTTGCATTCAAATTCTGAACCGAAGGAAAAATCCATCCTGTTTGCTGCTATCTTAGCAGACGGAATCAATTTAGGATTGTCTAAAATGGCTGATGCCTGCCCTGGTATTACATACGAACAGCTTGCTTGGGTGGCTGATTGGTACATACGTGAAGAAACCTATTCCAAAGCCCAAGCTGAAATCGTTGATTTCCATCATTCTCACCCATTCTCTATTCATTTTGGAGATGGAACAACATCTTCTTCTGACGGACAGGATTTTCGGGCTGGATACCAAGCTGGACCATCAGCACAAATTAATCCGAATTATGGCTCAGATCCCAGAGTAAAATTCTATTCTCATGTTTCTGATCAATATAGTCCATTCTTCGTCAAAGTAATCAGCTCTGCTGAAAAAGAAGCCCCACATATTATTGATGGATTATTAAATCATGAAACTGAATTGAAGATTGAAGAGCATTACACAGACACAGCAGGATTTGTGGATCATATTTTTGCCATGTGTCGGTTATTGGGATTTCGATTCGCTCCTCGAGTGAAAAGTATGGGGACAAACAAGATCTATACCTTTCAAAAGCCTAGCCAATACTCTGAATTATCTTTTCTGATGAGCAACCAAACAATAAAAACAAAACTAATTAAGGAGAATTGGGACCATGTCTTACATCTCACAAGCTCTATATTTCGTGGAACAGTGACGGCCTCATTGATTCTAAAAAAATTGAGTTCCTACCCTCGGCAAAATGGACTATCTACTGCCTTACGTGAAGTGGGAAGGATTGAACATAGTTTACATATCTTAGCGTGGATACAAGATCCAGAATTCCGTAAACGAGTCCAGATCGGTCTGAATAAAGGGGAATCAGCAAATGCATTAAGAAGAGCAGTTGCCTTTAACCGATTAGGAGAAATACGAGATCGCTCCTATGAAGATCAATCACATCGAGCGAGTGGCATTCAACTAGTCATCACGGCAATCATTCTATGGAATACGGTGTATATTGATCAAGTAGTAGAAGCCTTACGAGCAAAAGGGATAGATATTCCAGAAGAATATTTAAAGTACTTATCCCCATTGGGATGGGAGCACATTAACCTCACAGGTGATTATGTATGGAACCTGAAGCAACAAATACCTCTCGATAATTTAAGACCTTTAAGAGAAAAGAATTCTTTAAAATTATAGTAGTGCAAACGACCGACGATCCACTAACGTGTAGGGAGTCGGTTAAATTGTGTCTAAAATGTGTCTAAACGTGTATTTTTCTCCGATTGATACCGTGACCCCGTATAACAATCCCATTTACGTATTTTTCATTACCTAAGCTGTATCCCTATCATCTTTCCTAAAGCCAGATAGTCGTCGATATGTTTTACTTGTTCCCTTAGTGGGTTTTCTAAACCATTAAAAAATCTTGAACGGCTATTTGCCGTTCAAGATTAGGTGCCAATTATTTATTCTAATTCTTGATTTATTATTTCTAATAAAAACTGCCCAAAAGTGGGTGCAATAACTTCATATTTTTGTTTATTTAAGTCAACACCAGGAACAAAGGATATTACTTCAGGCTCATTTTCCAAGTTCTTTTTATCGAAGTCAAGACAAAATAAATCTCCACTACCTGTATCATATATTACAAGAAGATTTTCAGGTAGGTTACACTCTTTTCTTTCAGATAAAGTATACCAAATTGCATCTGGTACAGAAGAGTTTTCAAAATCATCATCTATAACTCCATAAATTTCTTGTGACCCATAATTCCCTGCTCCAAAACTTAATAAAAAATCCCTATATGAGCCTGTAATGCTTATGTTCAATACTTTTTCAGCTTTCTCAATTAATTCTTCTGAGCGTGAACCTACAAAATCACTAAGGTCTTCATCATTTAAAATAATTTTCTTTGCTTTTTTATAAGAATTCATATTAAGCATCTCCTCCGCTACCTATTTTTCCAATAATTCCTTCTAAAAGAATCAAATTCTTTTCTATCAATCCCTGATGGCGTTGTATTTGGATTTATATGAATTACACTGCTATTTTCTTTATGAAATGTTTGTGTTACCTCTGCTATAGAGCTGTCATTTCTTTGAGTAGTATGATGTAAATTAATTGACTTTCCATCTGGCCCTAATGGTGCAAGACCTTTCTTCATTCTCTCACTATTTGTTCTTCCTCGCTTATCTATTATATTAGGGTTTATTAAATCGTCTCTTTGATAAACTTTTTTTCCTCTGAACGTGGTGACTTTATTCCAATACTTCCTTCCATCACTAGCAAACCTTAAACCCTTCGCTGCACCTTTTGCATATTTTACTCCAGGGATCATGCCTGATGCACTTAAGGCGGCATTCTTATAGTCACCTTCTACTGCGTAAAGAGCTGCATCAACTCCTGCTGCAATCTGTCCCAAACCTGGAGCATATCCTGCAACATCGAGTGTTTTATGCGCTACATTACTTACTTTGCCCCAGAAACTTTTTTTCTTTGATTTTTTCGTCGATGGCTTGGTTTTATTATTTTTCTTAGGATTAGCCTTACCTCTACTAGAATCTGTTTTTTTAGATCCTGAATCTGGCTTAACACTTTTACTTCTATGACCAATAGCCTTTGCATATCCCATACCAGAATCAATCATATATACATGTATATGCCCAGTAGGATCTACGTAGTTTACTGGATTGTTCGTTGTATACGTATAGAGATGTTGCGTCCAGGGATCAAAAGCAGTTCCTTTATACGTATCTTGTGAGATAAAACGGCCCGTGTCAGAGCTATAATATCTTGCGTTCATATAATAAAGTCCAGTTGAAGCATCATGAACGGAACCTGTGAATTTCACATCATTTATAAACGTTTTATCTCCTGCCTCTTTTGGTTTCCCAAAATCATCATATTCGTATCCTTTCACACGCTTCGCATCAGAATCGATGATATTAGTTACACTACCTCGAATATCATAATGATAGAAAAAGAAATTATTTTTATATATCCCATCAAAACGTTTTGAAGCAGCAATGAAACCAGAAGGATTTAAGATATTTTCCGTAACCTTTTTATTATCTTTATCTGTTGAATACAATATTTCTTCATCATAATAATAATATTTCGTTATTAGCCCATCAACGTCACGACGAATACGCTGTCCATCTCCATTATAGAAACTTTTAGTTACAGAAGTATCTTTTCCTGGTGTTATAGTTTCCACTTTAGTAAGTTCATTGGCTAAGTTATAGGTGTATGACGTTTGTACATCCTTCCAAGAACCATCAATCTCTTTTTTAATCGTCTCTACCTTCTGATTTCCTCGCTCGTCATAAGTATATGAAGCATGAGCGTTTCCATTTTTCTTTGTTTTCTCTAACTGATTAAACTGATTATACGTATAAGTAAAGGCATCGCTACCTTCTTTCATTGCTGTCCTGTTTCCTACAGCGTCATATGTGTACGTGGTCGTTTTATCATCAATGGTTGACTTCTTAAGTCTCCCCACTTCATCATACTGATACGTTTTCTTAACCGTTTTACCTTTATCATAATCACTGAATATCGTTTCATTAATAACGTATCCACGTTTATCATAAGACATATCGAATTGCTCAAGTTTTATATGTCCTTGCTTTTTATATGAAATGGATTCAGTTAAACCAGTTGAATTATACGAATAATCGATTAATGTATAGTTCGATCCTTTTGTATCAAATTCAAGGAAATTTTTAATAGTATCAACTTGACCTGATCGGTTATATGAATACTCTTGGGCTGTATTTCCTTCTACTAAAATCGAAGTGAGACGGTTGTACCCATCGTATTTATATTCAATGTTCTTTTGTTGGTCACCTTCTTCCATTGGATAGGACAATTCTATGACATTATCACTCTTATCATATTTATAAGATATTTCTGATCCATCTTGAACTTCTTGTTTTAGGCGTCCTTTTGTATCATATGCATATGATGAGATAATGGTTTTCCCATCTTGTGTATTAACCATTTTAGTTCGATTACCATTTATATCGTATTCATAACTTGTCCAATGACCAGTTCCATAATCATCTTTAATTAATTGATTCAGTTCATTATACTCTTGTTTTACTATAGAGCCATCATTATGTGTTGTTTCAACAAGGTTTCCGTTAGCATCATACTTAAACATCTTGGTCATTTTTTTACTGTCTGAGGTGTTTCCATCATCCACTTCCTTATAAACTCTACCAAGAGCATTTAAATAGGTCACTTTTTCTCTTCCCATTGAGTCTATGACTTTATTTTTTACGTAATCGCCCTCTTTTAAGTCATAAACATAAGAAGTCGTTAATGATTCTCCACCAGTTTTTTGAGTGACTTTTTTTAGACGATTAATCCTGTCATACTCGTAGTTTGTTTGATGTCCTTCACCATCTGTGGATTGAAGAATATTTCCATTCAGGTCATATAGATTTGATGTTACAATGTTTTTTCCTGAAGGATCAGTGATGACTCTTGTTTGACGATTTAGTTCATCGTAAACCGATCTAACTTCACGACCTTCTCCATCCGTAACCTTAGTCATATTTCCAACAAGGTCATACTCATAGGTTGTAACGGTACCAGCTGCTTCTTCTTTTATCAGTTGCCCAATTGCATCATAATGCTTTGTAATAGAGCGACCTTCTCCATCCTTGGTAATAATTTTCTCATTATTATTAGAGGTATAAGTATAACTAATTTCTTCTGTATCTCCATTAGGGTGGATGGTTTTTTCTAATCTACCTACCTCATCATACTTAAATTCAGTTACTTCTCCTTTTGCATTGGTAGTATCTAGTAGGTTATGGTTTAAATCGTAAGTTCGTTTATGTTTATTCCCTTTTGCATCTGTAGTTTGAACTAATCTGTCTAATAAATCATATTCACTTATGGTTACATTACCATTAGCGTCTTTAATTCTTGTAGGATTTCCTTGTTTATCATACAATAGGAATTCTGTAACCTTCCCTAATGGTTCAATAATCTTCTTGACTCTACCCTTTGAATCATACGTATAGGATGTCATTTGACCAAACTCATTGATCATTGTTTTTTGCTTTCCATCATCATCGTATGTGTAGGAAACCGTTCTGCCTTCTGGGTCAATTTCTTTAACTAAGTTCCCCTTATCATCATACTTATATGTTGTTGTCGCTGTAACACCATTTTTAATTGGTTCTGTAACCTTCCCTACTAAATTACGATCATTGTAATCTTGATATTTAGTTACATTCCCCAATGGGTCAGTCATAGTAAGGATATTTCCTCTATCATCGTATGTATAGCGATGATGAAGAGTTTTCTTCTGCCCATTTACCACGTTATCGTAGTACATATGATTAACCAACATGTCTTCCGTATATTCATAGTAAATGGTTTGATTCAATGGGTTCGATTTGGATGTTACATTCCCATTGGAATTATACATGAAGGTGACAGTCTTCCCTTTATCAGAGGTGACTGTTGTCTTTCCATCTTGAAAAGAAAAAGTAGAATACTCACTGATTGGATCAGTAACCTTTGAAATTTTTTCACCTTGATACTCCATTTTTGTTTCATAACTTTTTGCATCAACAATGTTTTCCAAATTTCCTGATGTACTATCGTACAAATATTCTTCTGCATATTCTTTTGAACCGTCTACTATCTGAGAAGTTTTAAATAAGCGATCAGATTCATTATCATAGGCAAAATGATACTCTCTACCAGCGTGATCAACTACTTTTATTAAACGATCTCTTTCATCATAAGAAAGGGCAGTTGCATCTCCTACACTGTTTTTCACTTCAATTATATTTCCACGCTTTTTATCATAAGTAAAGACGAGTTGATTACCATTTGGTTCTGACAAAGACGTTAACTTTAGTTGTTCATCAAAGTGATATAGAGTTTGGTCTTTACGAATGATTTCAATTGACCCATCTTTGTTTTGAGTTAGCTTCATATGAATACCTTTAGGTGTATCATATGTGCCATTGGAATTCTTTTTAAAGCGATGTAAACTACCATCTCCATCTTTGAGAATTAAACCAATATCTTTGCCTTGCAAATCATACTCTTTCAATAATGCTGTATTAAAAGAAAAATCCCATCCGTATCCTAAAGATGTTTTAGTGGTTGATTGACTATTAAAACTTCTTCTCATGACCATCGCAAGATGAGGAGACAAAGTGACAAAATCTGTCGTTTGATAGACTAAGTTTCCACTGCTAATGTTAATGTATCCATCACCTTGAGCTGTTTGAAAAGTGCTATAACCCCAATAATCTTGTAAACCTAGACGTTTATCAATTTCATTCTGTGCTACTACTTTAGACCATGCTTCATTAGAAGGTAAGCTTAGACGATGTTGTCCGTTAAAATCCTTAACTGCTACTACTTTGTAGTAAAACTTCTGACCATAATTTAAGTTAAAATCATTCCAATAAGACTCTTTAATTTCTTCTGCAAGTAAGGTTTCATCTGAAAGGGTGAAGTTTTTTTCCTTGCTACGATAAACTTGGTACGTGACATCACTTGTCGTTGATGGTTCCCAACGTAATTGCGTCATATAATTGACATTAGGAGTAGCTGTGAGTTTTTCTGGTTCATCAATAAGTTTCACATCAAAGGATTGTCCTTTAGAATTGACATACACAACCTCTGGTTCCCATGAGTCGATTATTGGTGTATCCCCAGCTGTTGAACTAGTTAATATAGCTTTGATCTTCAAGTCTTGTCCTGTATGAGCAAGGGCTGATGTTTTACTTGGTTCAATTTGTTCCCAAGTCATGCCCCCGTTAGCAGATGCATAATAGGTTATATCTGTACCACCTACAAGCGCTGCTTTTGGATTTAAGTGAATGGTACTGATATCTCCTGCTAGTGATACAGTCTTATATTCAAAAGAACCCGTTTTAGATGAAGGTGATAGTATAATTTTTCCATCCTTTAAAGTGACACCTGAAAGTTTTTCTATATTATTCTGGTTATCAAATGTATCGACCGCTACTTTCTTTTGATAGGAATACGTACTGTAGTAGTATTCTCCAAGATGCTTACCTCTAATGTATATATTATTTTCGCTTCCTTCTTCAAATTGCAGCAAAAAAGCAGCATATCTAAAAACAGGCCTTGGGATGCTGTGATTTCTTGACTGACTATATTTGAATTAACATACAAATCTTCTATATAAGTGTTACCATCATTCCATGAAGACATAGGAAAACCTGAATCAGAAAATGAATTAATTGTCAAAGCAGACTTTAATTCTTGAATTGGTTTAGTAATAAGTTGATCCTTTTTTGGTTCATATATGTCAATATGTGGCTTAATACTCGTTGTATCTTCTGTTTTCACTACTTTTACATTCTCAGTGGTTACGTTACCAGCTTCATCAATTGCTGTGAATCTGAGTGTATAATTTCGCTGATCTAATAAATTACTTGTGACCCATGAATACTTAATTTCGTTTGAAGAACTAGTTCCTTCTTTGAGTTTTCTAAAATAAGTTGGCTCAGTTCCAAGGCCATACTCAAGAGTCCAATTATATTGACCCATATTTTCTTCATTTATTTCTACTAACTCAATTGAGTCAAACCAAGCAGTACCATAAGCATTGAGATTTGTATGCTCAACTTCCAGATAAAGAAGTACTTTTTCAGCATATTCATCTGTTGTAAACGTGAGATTATGCTTTTTCCAATCTTGATTTCCAATCATCTTCTTGTTTCTAGTATCATGCCAAGATATTGTTGAACCATCACTCCTCATAACTTTAATGTTTAAAAACGCATGAGAATTTTGTAATTGGGTCTTAATATCTCCACTTAACCGATAAGTAGTATTCGGTTTTACTTCAATTTCATTGGTTGAAGCTATATATCCCCAATTAGAACTTGTAGACATAGGATCAACCTTCAAAGATAAAGTTTCGTTAACTGTAGTTTCATTTGTTTCTGTATTCCAACTCGATGTATAACCTCCTTCAACTGATATTGTTCCATTATCAAGGTATTTAATATCTTTCCATCCATCTAATCCATCTGTGAAATCCCCATTATGAACCATATTAGTATCGATTGAATTAGGTAAAGAATTTTCTATATTTATTAAAACATCTTCAATACCTTTGAGAGTTTCGTTTTCTTTAGGATATTTAAAAGAAACAACCGGACTAGAAGTATCTTTATAAATTTTTGCAGAATTTGAGTAACCTTTATTACTCGCTCTATCAACACCTCTGATTTGGATGGTATGTATTCCATCGGGTAATTGTTCGGGAATTTTTTTAGAGCCACTAGAACTGTTGACTCCAAGGTCTTTCCATTGGTCATCATCTACAGGTTTATCATTTATTCCATTATTCAATCTATATTGGATGTTTTCTAAGGATCCTGTATCTTTAATTCCACTCCAAGAAACCGTATACTCTTCTTTGTTACTCCATGATGAAGGATTAACCGTCACAGAAGTTGGTGTACTAGGCCTTGTAAGGTCTCCGGTTTTTTCAGTAGAAGAGTATGAAAAAGCGGTGGAATTTCCTTTTTTATCAATTGCTCTTATCCTCATTGCAATGGAAGATTCACCTGGTAGTCCTGTTACAGTGTGCGAATAACTACTACCACCTGTATGTTTAACATTTGCAACCCATTTCCATGAACCATTAACATTTTTCTCTAATTCATAATGGTTAATACCTGAACTGATCCCAGAAGGAAGGTCTTTAACGGCATTCCATTTCACATTTGCTTCTGCTTGATTCTTATTAGGACCAACTCGATTAGAAATAGATATACTAGGTATATCTGGTTGATTAGGTCTTGTGCTGTCCGGAAGTGTAGGTGTCGCTGCAGGAGCTGAATATAAGCTCGTCGCCCTGTTATATTCTTTATTATAACCAATAATCCTGAACCAATAATTGTGCTTTTCTTTGTCTTTATAATATCCTCCAGAAGTGATGTACGTATCATCTGGATCATTAGGGAGTTCTGCACCTTTTCCATCTTTATGTAACTTATAGGATCCCTTTGATAACTCTGATGGAGTTGGCCAAATTCCTTTTCCTTTAGTTGACCATGAAGTACTCGTCCCTACATCAAAATACTCATAGTCCTTTCCGTTATAAATAGCCACTTGATAATGGGTAGCTCCCGCGATTTTATCCCATGAAAGATTAAAATAACCAGTCCCTGTGTTTTTTCCACTTGAGTACGCAGTTACTTTTGGAGCTTTAGCCGTTCCAAGTGGGGTATGGGTAATTTCAATTCTCGGTGCGAGATTTGAGCTTCCTTGAGACGACACGATCTTTTTCCAATACCCTTGACTTCCTTTAGTACTAAATCGAAAACCATAATTACTTCGGATACCTTTATGCCACTCTTTTACCGTACTTGTAACATCAAAATTAGCCCATTGATTACGGGTAACATTTACACTTGCTAACCTAGTGGTAGATGATGGTTTTTCATTCCAACTCAAGTCACGTTCATTCCAACTTTCATTCACGCGATCTAAATATAATACATTGGGATTATTATGGTACCAATGGTGGATAACGTACACTTTAAGTTCAGCTTTTTGTACCAAATAGTTTTCTAGATTTTTAGTATTAGGTTTGATGTACCCATAACAAGTCCCCGTTTCTCCATCGACATATCCTACCTTTAGAACCTCGTCATTCCTATAATTCGCATTTTTATATGCACTCATGACATAAGAATCTTCTATCATTCCCATATGAGGCTTGTCATTTGATACCGAAGGATCAATATAAACAGGGTATTGGCGCTCAGGATCTTCTAGCCAGTTTGGATCTGCCTTTAATTCAATAAGGTAACCACCGTCTGTTTCTTTTATCTCAAATTGAACGTCTTGAGATTCAGTATACTCTCCTTTACGGTCATCGTATTTAGAATCTCTCATAAAGGGCTTAGGGATATGGAAAATAACGTCTTCTTCCTGATTACTAAATTCGATCTCACCAAACTTAGTCAGTTCCGCTTTTAGGTCCGTCTCTACCTTGAATTGAAAGAGATGATATCCCTGATACTCATTTAAGATCAAATATTCTTTTGTGTGTTCTCCATATGTTGTATTCTGAAGATCAATGGAAGGGAATACACTTTTATGCATAATTTGATTTTCTTCAAAAATAGCTTCTACATCCGTCGCTTGCAAAGCTTCTTCATCTTCTCCTTTAGCCTCAAGAAGAGAATAGGTAAGGGTATAGCCATCATATTCAAAGGTGGCATACTCACCATTTCTCATTTTTTTAAGAAAAGAAGACTGTAAAATCGCATTCTCTGTTTCAACCTTATTTTCATCAGATGTATTTTCAACTAATTTCGTTGATACTTCTTCAAATGTATCGTCCCCTTCTTCTTTTTTATGAATAGGATCAAAATACACTTCTTCCGTGATCGTTCCGTCCTCATTATAAAAAAACTTGGACGTTTCGGTTCGCATATCAATAATTTCATCTCCAGCCTCTAATCCCTCAAATAAGGACTCATCAACAGGCTCTATCATTTCCATATCTTCAATATCCACTTCATCTACTAAAGTAGTTTGATCTGACTCTAATGTTTCTGTCTTATTGTTTTTTTGCAAACTTTCTGCCAATCCATTCATTGGTATTGATGAAAATACCAATAAAATAGTAAGCAATGTAGCAATAAATTTTTTTATTTGCTGATTTTTCACAAGATGTTCACTCCACTTCGCTGAAATTTATTTTTTAAATTTTACTATTTATTTAGTAAAATTTAAAAATAACCAAATATATTCTGAGATATTGGTATGCATATTACAATCAGTCTAAATCCTCAAATAGCACCTTTAGGAATAAATAACCTCTCACAAATTCAAGTGAATTATATAGTAATTGATGTTTATTTTTTTTGGAAATAATATTTATAAATAATAAAAATGAACTAGTTTAAATTAATTTAAGGGTTTTATTGGATTTATTATAGTCTTTTTATATGATAGATTAGATTCCAGATTTATAAATACGGTCCTAGCAGACCAACCCTTTTATGTAAGACTATTATGTCGTCTATTCCATATAAAACGCACGTTTCTACTTGGAAAAAAGCGTACCAAATAAAATAGCGATAATTGTATCATTTTATTTATCAGTCACAATGATCTTCTGAAAAAAAAATTTTCCTCTTCACTTGGACAAACTTGATGAAGGTGTTACCCCTTAAAATCTAAATTAAGAAGTACGTTTAATTAGTGAATTACTTTACAGATTTCCCGAACGGAAGAGACCACTTCCTTATATGTGGGATGATAGTGAGGTCACTTGCGGTGTAGGTTTGGCTACATTAAGCATCTGAAAAACGCTATACTTGAGTTATAGACAAAAACAAGTCTCTAAAACGCTAATGTGTTCTTTGAAAATACCATAAGCATGATGTTGTATAGCATAACTCCTACTAGGCCTAGTGACAGGGTAGCTGCTCTAGACCGCAAAGTAATGTCAAGCAATATAGAGTCAGAAGAGGGCAACTCCAAAATAAAAAGACGACCTTTTCAGACCGTCTTTGCAAGTTTATTCATTTCTTTAATCGCTTCTTTTTCGATTTTCTCTCTTAACTCTTTAGAACCTTCAAATGTAATTGTATAGTCAATAACCTGTCCATCTTGCAATACACATTCAATTCGACCTGATGAATCTCCGATACTTATCACTAACTCAGCAACTTTCTGATCGCCTAGTTCAAATACAGTTGATGTTTGAACCATTTTAGTCAACCCTTTCGTATCGTGTGGTATATGTACTTATTCTATGACACTACAAAATTGCCCTGCTCAAGATTAATGTTCATTGCTATCTAAATAACGATAAATCGTTGTACGAGACACGCCCCATTTTTCTGCAACATCTGTAATAGGTGTTCCATTTTTAATTAAAGATTTCATCATTTCTATGTCCCTAGGTCCATACTTACCTGGACGACCTCCTAGACGTCCACGAGCTTTTGCAGCTGCTCTCCCTGCAGCTGAACGTTCCTCAATCAAGTTCCTTTCAAATTCAGCAAATGCAGCAAACAAATGAAACATCAATTTTCCTGTTGCATTACTTTTATCCATCGTTAGATTTTCCTGCAAACTATGAAAAGCAATTCCACTTTCATTTAGATGGTTGACTATTTGAATTAAATCTTGCATATTCCGTCCTAATCGGTCTAATCTCCACACTACAATTGTGTCACCTTCCCTTGCATATCCAAGTGCTTCGTCTAAACCAGGACGTTGTCTTTTTGCACCACTCATTTTATCATGGAATATTTTAGCACAACCATGTTTTGTTAACGCATCTTTTTGTAAATCTAAATTTTGTAAACCTGTTGATACACGGGCATATCCAATCAACATTAAACATCACTCTTTCTCATTCTTCATTAAGTTTAGTGTAACATAAGATAAAAAGAAGAAGGTTTTAGAACATAGAATAATGAACAGAGTTTTGTTACACAAAAGATAGAAAAAAAACACTCCTTTTTATAAAAATGTGGAGTGTTCAAAAAAGGGTGGGTTTCTGAACAACTCCATTTTAAAAAGGTGTTTTTATCCTTAAAAGTAAAAATATTTAGATGTGGCGGTTGAATCCTTGAATCGTTCACGTACCACTTTTTGATACGTTTAACCTTTGTTTTTGTTGATATTATTAACACATCGAGTTCTTTTTTAGGATATTTTGGGTAGATTGCACTTTATCGTTCAGTTGCTGATTCTACCCCGTATAGCCAACTAAAGGGTTAATAGAGAAGATTTTATTAAAAAAAGACGCATAAATTTGCGCCCATTTTCCGATTCTTCTCGTATTTAATTACATCGTCTTCTAAAAATATCGGCATCCTACCGTTGTCAACTCGGCAATACTCTGGCGGAAAGTCGCCCAATTATTCACGACCTGGCGACTGACCTCCCACCTATTTGCAAGATCCGACTTTGCTAGCAACTTCATCGTTAATTCTTTCGGTTACTTATTAACAACAACTAGTACGGTTTCTTCTTTTTCATTGCGATAAACATAAAACATATCGCCGTCTTGATTATAAGCTGGCTGTTCTATAATATCGGTGTTTTCTACTTCTATGTCCTTACTAGGTAGCTGATCGTTACTTAAGAAGGTTTTTATGTGGTTTTCATCTGTAGTAATAGTAACATTTTGATTGTTCACTGCAAAATAGTCGAGGTATTCATTTTTTTCTTTAGAGAAGAAAGGTGAATACTCTTTTTTATTGATGTCAAAATAACCAAACTCTTTATTTATCCAGTCTGATTTATCGTTAAAATGGAATGCATAAATCTTATCATTATCTATTTTAGAATAACCAGGGTATTTAAAAGGTGAATCAAAAATAGAGATTTTCTTACTGTGTAAATCATACACCTTATATACTCCTTTATCGTTAACTGTATCTGTCCATACCAGTTTATTATCATCCATACTGACAAATACATTGTGCATACCAAATTCGTTAATAGTATCAACATCAATTGTTTCTTTACTATTTAAATTATGTAGTTGTACAATTGCTTTTTCTTTACCCCCACCTTGACTCGTATCAAGATATACCCACGAGACATACTCATTATAAAGTGTAGGGATATCTAATGTTAGATAATCTGAATCTGATTCAGTGAGTTGGCTTTTTTCTTTTGTTTCTTTGTTATACGCGTATAATTTAGTATAATAACCGTCTACAGTAGAGTCCAAAAACACTAAAGCATTTTCATTGGATAATACATTTTGAAGAGCAGACTCTTTAAACTCACTCTTATATATTAGTTCTTCTTCTTTGGTTTTAACATTGAATCCTATTAAGCAAACTTCTCCATTTTCTTTTTCAAAGCTTCCATAATAAATATTATTGTAAAAAAAGCCATTTATTATATTTTTGTAGGGTAATATATACTCGGTTTTATTGTCCACTATTTTTTCGCTTTTAACAGTCCGCTCTGTTACATCTATGTCAGACGGCCCCTTGTCTTGAACTTTATTCTTTACACTTTCTTGTTCATTTTGGCAACCTGAAATTAGTATAACGATAACAGTAAGAATAAGAAATCTTTTCATTTTATCTATCCTTCCCTAGAAAAAGAAGGAGGGGCTTCCTCCTTCTTTAAATCATACATCTACTAATATACCATTACTGGATTGCTTCCTTCTCTATCTGCTTCATAAACAGCCTTAACTACACCGTTTGAAGTTGTAGAACCTAATGGATCCCAATGAGCTCCTCGATATGTTGAGCTGTAATGCGGATCTACCATTTTAATACTTTTTTTACCTGTGCTGTAAGAATATGAATAAGCAGATATAGTATTGTAATGTCTAATATCTTTACCACCGTACCTTGGTAAAAATTCTGAAGTTATAAGTACAATTGGAGCATTTATTTTATTACTAAGAACATATTTAATTCTACTTTCAAATTTACTAGTCGGGTTAGAATAACCTGCTATATCAGCAGTACCGTAAGGATTAGAGCTGAATTTGTATGTGCTCTTATATGCGTTCAACGCATTTTTTAGCCCATAAGAAGAGCTTCCAGCTGTAGATGTACCGGCTTTACTAGCTAAAGTAGATTGGGATGGTAAAGAAGCCGATGATCCAGATTTACTTTTGTGGAAACTTAGACTTTGTCTTACTGCAGCTGGTCCACACCAGTAAGTTCTTTCTTGCTTATAGTTTGATACTGAAATTGAGTAATATTGACCGCTTGCATTTGCTTTGTTTCCATTTTTAATTTTATTTTTTTCCCATTCTTCTGCTGCTTTATCTTTTTCAGCAATAAGTTCATCGTTTTCTTGCTGTTCAAGATTAGATATAGGTACGTCTGTTAACGCACCGTTTTCGCTCGATTCAGCAAAACTTGTTGCGGGTGCCATTAATAATGAAAGTCCTAGCGCTAATGGAATAATATTTTTTTTCATATACATAACCGCCTTTTTGATTTTTTTCTAAAAATGTATTTAACCACCGGTGGTTAAATTATTAGAAAAACATTTTGCGCAAGTACTATTTTAAGATAATTATGGTATTTTTGTAAAGACATTTTGTGTTACTTTTTTATATTTTTTTGAAAAGTTTATAATAAGTCAGAATCGCAATTAAGCCGATTCCGTGCCGTTAATCTCGTCCTTTTTGCCCAACCCCCTAATGGACTATTTCGGGGGTTGGGCAAAAACATCCAACATAGATTGATAAATTCATAATCTAAATTCCGATTTTATTTTACAAAAAAGAACATATTAATTACTTCTAACATATGGATAAATGATAAAATAAATAGAAAAGGAGGATAAATATGCTTAAGGATAAAAATAAGTCTAAGAAAGAAGAAATAATAACAAGACCCAGGTTGCATAAATTAACGATTAAAAACTTCAGAGCTATTGGGAAAAAACCTGTAACAATTGACCTTGATGAAATAGTTGTATTGGTTGGACCAAATAACGCAGGTAAGAGCTCAATATTGAAGGCATACGAACTAATCATGTCTGAGGGATCAAAAAATGCAGAAATAACAATTGATGACTTTCCAAATAAAATAGTAGATAAGGACAATTTACCGGAGATAGAACTCTTTTCGATTGTTAACTCATTAAATTCTCCTGGTTCAAAATGGATAAATCGTTCTACTGGTGAAATGATTGTAAGAGAGAGATGGATATGGACTGCTCCAGGTAAACCTATAAGGCAGGGATTTGATACAGAAATAAATGATTGGAGAAAAGAAGTCCCTTGGGGTGCAGCCAATGTTGCAAATTCTAGGAGACCTGAACCACATAGAGTAGATGCATTTGAAGATCCAGAAAATCAAGCAAAATCATTAGTTAAGATTTTAGAGACTATTCTTAAAGATAAAGTTAATGAAGTCACAGAGAAAATGGAATCTGATGGGAGTGACAATGAATATAGTTCCTTATTGGAACAAATTAAAAGTATTCAAAAAAGAATTGTAAGCGAATCAGAGTCTCAAATTAACTCAGTAGAGATGGAGCTAACAAACTCCATAAAAGGAGTTTTTCCTGGTTATGTAGTTAATTTTGATGCAAAACCTGAGGAAAATCTACAGCACACAATCAGTTTTTTCAAGGCTTCACCACAACTACTAATGGGTCCAGAAAATGGGTTTAAAAGTGACATAGGGAGACAAGGTAGTGGCGCAAGGAGAACTCTACTATGGGCCGCACTAAGATTCATTTCAGAAAACGGTTATCATAAAAAACCCAAAGAACGTGAAAGTTCTTTAAAAAGATCTAATATACTATTAATTGATGAACCAGAATTGTGTTTACACCCTAGTGCTATCAGAGAAGCTTGTAAAGTCCTATACGATCTACCTAAATCTAAAAATTGGCAAGTGATGGTAACTACCCATTCTCCTTCTTTTATAGATTTATCAAGGGATAACACAACAATTATTAGAGTAGAAAGAACTTTAGAAGGAGAAATACAAGGTACTACATTATTCAGACCAGATACCGTTAGATTAGATGATGATGATAGACGTCTATTAAAATTGTTAAATCAGTTTGATCCATACGTAGCTGAATTTTTCTTTGGTGGACACACAATTATAGTTGAAGGTGATACAGAGTATACAGCATTCAAACACATTATTCATAATGAACCCGAATTTTTCAAGAATATACATATAATTAGGGCAAGAGGTAAAGCTACTATAGCTTCCCTAGTCAAGATATTAAATCATTTTAATACATGTTATTCAGTATTACATGATAGTGACACACCTTTGAATAAGAACAATGGAAAAAGTGCAGCTTGGGGAACAAATAACAGGATATTAGGAGCGGTTCAACAACACCCAAGACCAGGAAAAGTGAAATTAGTGTGTTCAATTAAGAATTTTGAGGCTGCATTTTTAAGCAAAGAAGTTACTAGTGAAAAACCTTATAACGCTTTAATGGAGCTTACCAGAGATGATGTGGTTTACCAGAATATAAGAACATTATTACATTCTTTATACGATCATTCGCAAAAATTACCTACTGGGGCAATAGAGTGGGATGATATCTCTCAGCTTGAGGAAGTAATTAAATAGTATTTAAAGATCGTTTAGTTTAAAGTATGTAGAAATAGATATATTTTAAAAACAGGAGTGCGGTATCATCTTTAAGGATGATATCACACTCCTGTTTTCGTTTTATAATTTAATTACCATAATTTTTTTAGAAAGGAAGATTTACATCAACATTACGATTATTAAAAGCTTACTTCGTAAAGCACTTCTTTATAGACTTTTAACAAATATAGAGAAAACTGTATCAAACGCTAATCTTTCTCACCAAGAAGTTAGTCAGAGTACAGGGAGAAAAGGAAATTGGTTTAATGATGTGTTTAATAATAGTGAAGACATCAAGATATCAACTCTAGCAAAAATATTAACGGTTGTTAATAAGCATACCCCCATAAGTGACTATAAACTAACGGATTTGTTCGATGAAAAAGTGTTAAGAATTTCTAATACTATTGCTAGTTTGTCAGATGAAAGTCCTGAAACAATAATAAAATTTATAGAGTCTGAGAATGAACTATTTATGGATCTTATAGCTGATTGGGGATCATTACTTTCTAAAAATAAACTATCGGATGAAGAACAATTATATCTCAAGGATTTGAAACAATTAATACACACCTTCACGAATAAAGGGGACAATACATAATGAAAAATAGAAAAGTTTGGTTTATAACCAGACCAGAACGTGATCCGAAATTTCATAGATGCTTTAAGAGCACTCCAAAATGCTACAGATAATTTTCAAACAAAATGGCCTAGAAATCGTGAAGCTCATAAAAGATACGAGGAGGTATTAGGAGAAGAAGGATTAAAGCGAGATAATGTTAGTGTAGACGGATCGGGAGGTAGAACATGGGCTGCCATGTTACGTACTTTTGGATATGCATATATTAACTCTAAAGGATATCTAAGCCCTACCAAAGTGGGGATTTCTATACTCAAAGGGGAAAAAAGTAAGAGAAAATATATCAAAACAAATCTTAACTCTGCAAATTCCTAATGCTTATTTTTTAGAAAGTGGATTCCGTCCCAAGTACGAAGAAGGTTTTCAAATTAGACCAGCAAGATTCATTGTTCGATTGGTTAATCAACGAGAGCTTGATTATTTTTTAACTAAAGAAGAAATCACTTTTTTTGCTCTGACAGCTAAACGAGATGACGAAATTCGAGCGATAACTAAAAAGATTATTCATTTTCGAAACAGTAATGTAGAAGAAAAAAATCAGATCAAGAATCAAATTGCAAATACGTATGACCATCGACAACGGTTAGATAGTGGTGCTAGAGACTTTGTGTCTGCCCATGGTGATGTAGCGCATACTCTAATGATACTCTGCGATTATACTGGACTTGTAAGCTATATACGTGGTGATGCACTAAGGGTTCCTATTGAAAAGCAACAAGCAACTAGTAATCAGCTCATTGAATTAGATCATAGATACCCATTTAACAAACGATATTTAATATCATTACAACGGTTTTCAGAAAACGCTGGTCTTGATATTGATAGTTACAAAGCTAGTGCTTATGGGGAAATTAGTCCTGCTACAAATAAAAGTAAAAGCATAAAAAAAATGCATCGCCTACTTTCTCCTTATCCGTTAATACAAAGCCTTTCTCAAAATGAAATCATTTCAATTTTGGAAGGAGAATTCTCTACAAGTGAGGCTAAGAAATATGCAAGTAACTTGAAATCCTATAAATACACCTCAATGAACGAAGATTTTGTTGAGTCGTATCTTTTCGAGGAAAATGATTTAGTTTTTGAAGAAAAAACGGCTGAAATTTTAAAAGCCATTGGTTTTAAAGTAGATTTGAGACCCAAACCTATAGATCAAACTATAAAAACTGAAATTGAGTTACTGCTTCATGTAGATGATCATACTATTTGTATTATTGATGCTAAAAATTACAAAAAGAAATTCACTCTTTCTGCTCAATTAGCCTCCCATATGGGGTCAGAATATATTCCGAATTATAATGGTTATGAAGGAAAAAAAGTTCGATATTTTGGGTATGTTACTGCTAATGATTGGGGTGGAGAGAAGAACTTACTTAAAATAAGTGAGAAAGCCCAAAAGGCTGACTCTGTTTTAGTAAGTAAAGGAGCAATATTTTCTGCAAAAGCTTTATTAGGTTTTTTAGATTACTGTATTGATAGTAATTTTAATGAAGACCAAAGAAAAAAACTGTTTATTAATTGCTTTACTAATAAAGGATATAAAAACGTTTCTGACATGATTTAATCATTCAGAAACATTTTTTGCTGCTTTTTTATTGAAAAAGGTGTAGAATAAATAGCATACTAGTATGCAAGAACGTATTTTCGTTTTGTTTATTCTAATACCAAGGAGTGAAATGCAACATGATTTTCAAAAAAGGAGAACTTTTTAATGGCCCTGGTGGACTTAGTTTAGGAGCTAAAAATGCAAGGGTGATACATCCAAGAACCGGAGAAGAATGGCGCATCGAACACCTTTGGTCAAATGATTATGATGCAAAAGCTTGTGAGACTTATCGGCTGAACATATGTGAAGACATTGAGGATTCTTCTGTACATTGGGGACCAGTAGAAGATTTACCTATAGGAAATAAGGATGTTCTTGGTGAAATAGATTGTTTTGCTTTTGGTTTTCCATGCAATGATTATAGTCAAGTAGGAGAAAAGCATGGGTTAAATGGTACATTCGGTCCTTTATATTCTTATGGAGTTAAAGTATTAGTTGATTATCAACCGAAGTTTTTTGTTGCTGAAAATGTTGGAGGATTACAGAGTGCTAATGAAGGGAAGGCATTTATTCAAATCCTTACAGAATTAGAGGAGTGTGGCTATCAGTTAACACCACATCTTTATAAATTTGAAGAGTATGGTGTCCCTCAGGCTCGCCACCGTATTATTATTGTGGGGATTCGCAATGACTTGGCAAAAAAAGGCATCGAATATAAAGTTCCAGCGCCTACGAGTCTTTCCTCCATAGATTACACAACTTCTTATGAAGGGATAACAAATCCTCCTATACCAGAAGACTGTGCAAATCATGAAATGCCTAGACATACACAAAAGGTAAAAGATATGCTCTATCACATTCCTGCTGGAGAAAATGCATGGTATCCAGGGATTCCAGAACATTTACAACTTAAAGTTAAAGGTGCACGTTTAAGTTCTATTTATAAACGTTTAGATCCGAATCGTCCAGCTTACACAGTTACTGGAAGTGGAGGGGGCGGAACTCATATGTATCACTGGGAAGAATTAAGAGCTTTAACTAATAGAGAACGTGCAAGGCTTCAAACCTTTCCCGATGATTTTGTGTTTTGTGGTAGCAAAGAGCAAGTAAGGAAGCAAATAGGTATGGCTGTACCTCCAATAGGTGCTCAAATAGTATTTGAAGCGATTTTAAAGACTTTTGCAGGTATTGAGTACAACTATGTTACTCCTACTCCTAAATTACAATTAGAAAAACTTAAAGGAAAAACAAAAAAATTAACAGATAGAAAATTTTTAAATAAACAACAAGATATTGCCCTCGTATGATTGGATAATTTCAAAGGAGGTGTATCTATCTTATGGCTAAGCATTCTGGAGGTAAGATTGGAAAAGCTGGAAAAACGTTATCTAACCCCAAATCATCTAAAAGTCAAAAAAGCAAAGCTGCAAAAGTACTTGTTAAACATAAAAATAAAATGCATTAAATATTGATGGAGATAGATCTTTAACCAATAAGCCGAATATACAAAATGAACATTCTGTTGTATTCGGCCTTTTTTATAAAACAAAGCCACTTTTCTTATTCCAAATTTTCAAAAATGAGGATTATATTTGCTGATATATGAATGAAAATTAGTTAAGACACTTTCATTTTAATTGGTATCCTTTGTTCCATATTTAGTTTGAATGTCCCATATGGATTAACATGGTTGTAAAACAAAGGAGTTAATCCCCTGAAATCTTCAGTAGTCATCTTTTTCAACCAATATTGGTCGTTATCATATAGAATCTCTTGAACCATTAATGTATTCATATAGACAAGACAATTCTGAAGTAATTGCAAAGAGAGTACAGATACCTCCTGATCTTCTGTGGAATTGGAACGGAGTTCACTATTCTTCCCATAAAATATATAAGTGTTCACCGAATTCCAATGCTCAACTGTATTCAATCCTTCATGTATCTCTCTACGTACATCTTCAGAGTGCAAATACTCACATAAGAAAATAGTTTTTATAGCTTTACCTAGCTCACATAAAGCACTATATGTGGGGTGTTGTGTATCTCGTGTAAATCGTTTTAGAATCGATTCTGCAGAAGCTGTACCTAAACGTAGTGCTGTTGTATACTTGATGATCTGGTCATATTGTTGGCGAATTAATTCCCAGTTAATAGGCTTACTCAATACATCATGTAAATGAGGATATTCTTCGTTCATACCTGATTCAGGCCTGTATAACTTTTGAGAACCAATATTTTTAAATCGAGGCATCAATTTAAATCCAAGAATATGACAGAACGCAAAAGCAACAACACTTTGCCCATGTGTATCAACATAGTTTCTATCAATTTCCATATCTGTACAGTGATGAAGAACTCCTTCTATCATGGATGCTACCTCTGAAGAAAGGCATGACTTCAATTGAGAATAAATGCAGGCTGACTTTCGATCTGTGTGCCAATAAATCATGACGCCATGCTTTTTATAACGAGGATGCCATTCAGTAAGAAGATTTTGATCCCAAGAACCAAAATGCTTTGAGTCGGAAGCGCAAGCAGTAGTGGCTTCGCCCCATATATCCTTCATACGATGATAAATAATATGATTAGTCACTTCTGCATTGGCTTTCCGTAAATGATCCTTATGTATAAATTTATTTCTAATGTATCTAAGTTCTCTATAACTATCTGAATTACTGCCAGCTGATACAGCTTTTAAACCCGTATTTGTCCCTAGTGCGAATAAACTGAGTAAAAGACGACGTTGGATGGTTTGTCTGTCTAATATTTCTCGCTCAGCTGTTGTCTTGAAGTGCTTAGAGAATCCTGTATGAAAGTCTGTTTCTTTCAACAAGTCCAATAAATTAATATCGGTCCATTTATTCTTGATGCCTTGTTTGATTTGACTTAAATGTGGAGGATCAGGCTGTTTTTCTAGAGGTGAAACTCGAATCCATCCTTTATTGTTTTTAAGAACAATCGATACTTTGTGGTTGCTTTTATCTTCAAACCCTTTATTTAAAGTGCTTAACCGTTCTTTCATTAATTTTTTGATGTCTGAAATAAATAAGTCAGCTTCTAGAGGTACTTTCAATGCCTGAAAATGTTCTTCTTTACGTTCTTCAAAATCTTGAGGCAGGTCTTCATCTGGATTTCGATATCGATTGGCTCCCTCAATCCAAACTTCTTTACATCGAAGTCGAGTTCGAAGGGATTGTAGAACAGCAATTTCATAATTGATACGATTGACTCTTTCAATTCCCTTACTATCCGTTTCAATAATTATATCCTTCCATTTTGATTGAATGACTCCATCAATAGGAACTTCGTCACCAATAGCAAAATAGCGCTGGCCACTTTCGCCATATTCTCGAATAAGTTTAATAGCTTCAACAACAGGTTGATGGAACTGATTATTTGAACGAAAGGTAAGACTCTCTAAGATTTTAGAAAGCGTTTTTCGATAATGACCTTGATAAGAAGAGTGCATTTTTGTATAGATTCTTTCTTTATATTCTCGATTATTTCTGGTCATTTCTTTAATAATATCTTGAATTAAATCTGAGCTGACGATAGGAAAAAGTGTGTCTTGAATAATTCCATCTGGATGAGTAACCGCTGCTTCTAACAAGTTAATAATGTGCTTATTCTTGCCTTTAACTCGTTCTAATTCTTCTATAGCTTCTTTACGGGTTGTATTTTTAGCTCTGTTTCCAAATTTCAGAGTAATTTCATCCATAAAGTCAGCTAAAGAATCAATAACTTCCTCATGACGATATGAAAATAAGATGGCTAATAAAGTGTAGCGAATGGGTGATGGGTGTGCACGCAATTCCGTTATGGTCTCCGTAGCTGCTCGTAGTTGATATTTTTTTTATTAATTTTGGAGGCAAATGATGAAATAGTCTTGGAGGAATATGCAGATGTCGGATTGCTAACAGCTTTTTAACTTCTATTTCCATAGCGTTCACACTTGGTTTACGAGGAGAAGATAAAAGCTGACGGAATGATAAAATATCAGATTCTACTTCGTTATGAATTTCTTCTTCAAAACCATCTTCCCAATCTTCATCAGAATACGTTTCCAGTAATGAATCTAATCGTGAACAAGTTTTTGTAGATAACTTCTGATATGTCGTTTGAAACAAATTTGTTTCAAACGAGTCAATGGTAGAATCAATCATTCGTTTCAAACTTCCAATCGAAGGTGGTTCGACCTTCCACTTGCGAAATAGATTGTACGCTTGGCTTTTTAAATAGTCGGTATCATGTATGTACTGAACGTGTTCATTTAACCACTCTGTGAAAAGTTCTTTATCTTTTGAAGATAATTCACGAAAACCGAAAAATTCTCTAATTTGTTTTCGATGGTAGGTAAAATTTCTCTCGTTTGTTCCCCAACGGTATTCATCAAAAAGCGATGCTGATAATCCCAATTGACTGGCTATATGTTCAATTACTGCTTTAGGTATATCTTGCTTCTTGTCTGGAAATTTGGCCTCAAGTTGAAAATACTTTAATAATGCTGTAAAACCTAACCGGCTTGCACCTGTTTTATTACCTATCAATTTCTGCTCAACTGGCAATATTATGAAATTTTCTAATAACTCATCTTCATTCCAATTTCGTTTCATGAATTCACTTCTCCTATTCATATAATAACTACTATTTTGATTGTAAGCTATTAATAATAGGATGAAAAGTATACTTTGCGGTCTAGAGCAGCTACCCTGTCACTAGGCCTACAGGTTCGACATATGTTGAATCTAAAGGTAACAGGTTCATCACTTGACCACGCATATCTCTTTCAATCAAGGCATAAGCGTTACCCGTTTCATTTCTGGCTACTTCAAGGTAATTAATAAACTCAAAGCTCGTCATATTTTTGTTAGGTTCATAGATTAGTAATTCTGCTACATGATGATTTGTAACAGCGTTATAGTCTTGATATAGCTTCAATGGCAACGATGATAAGCTATTACTTAGCTTAGATATCGCGCTGAAAATCGTTTCATTTGTCGCTAATTTAGAGTAATCTATACCCCAAAATGTGCGACCATTCCACGTTGAAAAATCATATCCTTGTCCTGACCATGATTGCTGTGGATCTGTTTTATTTCTCTGTAGTAGTCGATTCCACCATTTCAAACTCTCACCACCTTTCAAGTTATCCAAGTAAGTCTTTCATTGATAAGACTTCAATATTTCCTTCACCCTGCTGTTCCACAAACATTTTCATCACTTCTGTATGCGAGTTAAGCGATGCGGCAAAGCCATCTATTTTTCTGTAGCGATTTTGTTTTTTAGGTAACGGATTTCGGTTGCGATCTTCTTCGATCTTCACATTGTTGATATACCAGCGATACAATTTGTTTTGATTAAAGATCACTTTGCCATCTAAAAATAATTCCTTTATATCGTTAACTGCTGGACTCAATGTTAATGGTCCCTGCCTTACAACCTCCGTTTCAAATCCATAGTTCTCAAGGTCTTTCACCAATCTGTAGGCTTTCGCAGGGTCATAAGTGATCTTTTTTATCTGAAATCGCTTTGATTGCTCCACAAACCAATCAAACACATACTCATATTTGATGTATTCGCCTTCGACAATCGTCAGCCAGCCTTGTTTTTCGTACTCTCTGTATGGGATTTTTTCATTATCTAGTTGTACCTTTTTGTATGGCACCCATGAATGAGACAAAATAAAAACCTCCCCCGTATCTTGGAGAGGAAACTCTAAACATGCACTTGTGAAGTCTTCTGTTTCAGATAAATCAAAACCACCAGCGCACGATTGCCCTTCTAATTCTTTTACATCAATTGTTTTATTATTCTTTTTGATAATTTGATAATCCAAAAAGGATTGATCGGATGCATCTACAAAGAAATTAAATTGCTTTGTAATAAAGTCATTTCGTTCAGCTGGTGTACGACTATCTTTTTTCCAGTCCTCAATAAGTATGGATAGATCAAGCGATACACCCATATTCGGATTCGCTTTGATCCAATTTTCGGGTTGGTCAAACTCTTCTTCGGTGTCTAGTTCGGCCATAAAATAAAAAGTTCGATCATCATCAATCACACCCTCAAGCACATCTGTAGATTGTTCGTAATAGTTAACCAATGGACCATCTAATTGGTAACCGGCAGTTGTGATATAGACAATTAACGGTTGTTTTCTCGATCCACGAGACTTTTTGATAACATTGATTAGTTTATAGTCTTTAAACTCGTGTATTTCATCGAAAATACCTAAGTGAGTATTTAATCCGTCTAATTTATCACTGTCGGATGCTCTGGGCTCAATCTTCGAATTTGATTTATCATGAAATATTCCTTTTTGATTTTCTCTAAAATGTTTGCGAAGTTGCGGCGACGATCTAACCATCGCTCGTGATTCGTCAAACAATTCTCCTGCTTGTTGCTTAGAGTTGGCCAAGACATAAACCCTACTACCTGGTTCGTTGTCTTTACTGACAGCGTAGTTAGCGAGTCCGCTAATCATAGTCGTTTTTCCATTTTTTCTTCCGAGAAATACCAATCCTTCACGAAAACGTCTTATCCCTGTATCCTTATGAACCCATCCATACAAAGAACCAATGATAAAATGTTGCCAAGGTTGTAGCACTAACTTCTTAAAATCGCCCTTACTTGGTTTACAATACTTCTCCATAAATCGAATCGGTCTATGACCTTTCGATTCGTCAAAAATATACGGAAATTCGTCTGTTCCTTGTCTTTTCAAGTCGTTTAAGTGCCTTTTAGCAGCTAAAATAACCTTTTTACAGGCTTTTATTTTGCTATTTACGACTTGCTCAGCGTACCAAGTTGTTAAAATCGTCCCTGAAGAGTCGTCTAAAATATGATTCAATGAAACTTGCTCGGCTCTCCATTTTTTGTACCACCTTTCCAGCTCAACTGGATTAGAAGTCATCAAAGTCGTCGTCATCGTTCTCCACTACTTTCTTCCGTTGAGCAGGTGTAAGGCCTAGCGATTTTAGTAGGTTATTCAAAGTCTGAACGGTCTTTTGCAGTTCGATAGAAAGTGGATTTTTAACTAAATTCGTAGCACCCGCCTTGTTCGTATATTCGTACATGAGATCACTTTTGTCTATTGCTTTTTTTAATCGCCTATAAAATTTGTGCGTTTCAACATATAGTTTTATGATTTCATCGTCAGATTCTTTGTAGGATTCTCCAAGATATTCTTTTACCTTTTCAAAACTAGGAACTGCCATTTTATGGTGTTACCCCCCTTCATAAAAAATTACTTGAGCGCAAAACGAAGGAGGGCATCGGTCTTTCGCTGAATCCCTTGATACAATTGAGGTGAGGGGGCTATGTCCATTCTCTGTTAGATTTTGCCTTCACCATTTTGACCCTCGTTTTACTCCGTTTTTGAGTGTTTTTATTACCTTTTTCTGGATGTTCTTTGCCATGACATGTATTACAAAGACTAATTAAGTTTGATTCATCGAGTCCTTTGCTTGGGTCGTCGCGATAATGTACGATGTGATGCACCATGTCAGCTGGTGTGATTATCTTATCTTGTAGGCAATGCTGACATAGGTAATGATCTCTCTTTAAAACATTCTCTCTACATATCTCCCAAGCTTTACTGTTATAAAACCGTTTAGCGTCTTGATCTCGATGGTGTTTATCATAGTAAGATTGGTTAGGCATGATTATAACTGTTGATTGTACTCGACTTTTTTAATAGACTTGCCATCACTTGCACTACTATGTTCAAGACGGATAAACGGTTTAGACTTTTTATCCAAGGTATCTGTTTCCCAATCGAAAGTAACTCTCGATTTATTTTCAATCTCTTCTCCTTCAAAGCGGACAATCGGGACACTGTCCCAATCATCTAAAGTAATAGTGAACAAAGGTTTTTTATTAGGTTTATATATTGGATATTTGTCAACCCACGTATTTCCTTCTCGAAACAAATAACCAGTTGGACAAGAATATGAAGAACATTCTATACAACTCATGCCATCTTTTTGATCTGTATCTTTCACTAGAAACTTATGATTATTTAAACAATGGTATAGCAAATAACTCATCAGTATCATCCCTTTCCATAATAAAAAGCACCCGTTAGGATGCTTCAATCATTTATATTCTGTTTGCCAATTGTTCCATCTCTTGTTGAGCTTCCTTTGTTATTTGTTCTCTCAATTCTATCGGACCATCAAACATAATCGTATGATCCACGACCTCACCTTTTTGTATGACTGCTTCGACTGTTCCAGATCCATCACCGACTACAACCTTAAACTTAGCTACCGTTTGATCTCCAAGCACAAAATACTCTTTCGCTTGCACCACAGGAATCAATCCTTTCATCGTGTTTGTACAGTCTATTCTAGGTGGTTGAATGATATTCCTGCAATGACATTTGTTTGACTAACTCGTCCAAGCTCTCATCTATTGAATCTTTGATCATCTGCAACTCTCGTCAATGACCCACAGCTAAAGCAGTGGGCTTGTAAGTAGCGCTTACGCGCTCCTACGTTCGGCTAATTGACGATAGCCCTTCTCTCGAATATTAAGAGAAGCATTGTAGTCTGCATGGGCAACGTATCCACACGACGTACAAATAAATTCAGATTGAGACTTTCTGTTTTCCTTATCTGTATGACCACATTCAGAACAAGTTTGGCTTGTGTATGAAGGGTCAACAAATAAAACAGGAACGCCTGCTTTTTGGGATTTGTATTCAATAAACTGACGCAATTGATAAAACGACCAATTGGATAGTAGTGTACGTTGCGACTTGCTAACCGTCTTTCTGTTCTTTTTTTCCTTTAGCTTAGAAATATTTTTTAAATCTTCTAAAGCAATGGCGGAACAGTGCCTTGAAGCCTTTTCTACTATCTTTTTGGACATTTGATGGTTCATGTCTTTAACCATTCGTTTTTCTTTCTTAGAGCGTTGTTTTAGTTTTCGCTTTGCTGATTTAGTTCCTTTTGCTTGTAGTTTTTTACGAATACGTGCGTAACGTTTTCGAAGTCTATTAATCTTTTTACCACTAAATATTTGTTGGTCGCTATCGACTGCAATATTGGCAATACCTAAATCAATCCCTAACACCTTTTCAGTTTCTTTTAAAAGGGTGTCAGGAGTCTCGAACACAAGCATTAAATAAAATTTGGAGTCGACAAAGATAAGGTCAGCTTGACCTCGAATTTTTTGACCTTTCATTACTTTTTGATGGTACGGACTAACCACCATAGGGACATTAATACGACCATACAAAGTAGATATGGAGGCTGATTCTAACCCTTTAAAAGAAAGGACACGTTGGTCATAAACAACAGCTCCAGTCGAACGAAAAGTACATTTAGTCTTTTTACTAACTTTATAAGCTTCAGCTACTTTAGCAATCGCACGAATAACTAGCTGTGCTGATAGCTTAAATTCATTCCGAATTTCATAATAACAAAGCTTTTGAATTTTAACTTTAGAGAATGTTTTATTTTGAAAGGCGATTTCACTAATGCGATTACATGCCTTATTAAAACAGTGCATAGTCTCTACCAAATATTGATGTTGTTCTGCATCAGGTACGATTTTAATTTTGGCTGTAAGTAACATTAGAAACACCTCCCTTATGAACCATTTTAAGGGGTAAATCAAAAATAAACAATTAGAAAGGAGGAAGCGGAACTGTAGGAACATTAACGTACCTAAAGGTACGCCTGTTCCTAGCGTCATTTCCTCCCATCCCTAAAGGAATGGGCTTCCTTGACGCAAAGTTCTGTGATGTGTTCAGTGCATCGAGTGTCTTTTCCAACTCTTTGACTTCCTCAATCGCTTTTTCAATTTGCACGAAATCACATCCGCTTTCTATTTAGTTCCCATATTCTTAACGTATTCAGGAATATCAGTGTAGTCCGTTAAAATATCAGTGACAACATCAATTGCTCTTTGTAGAGCTTCCTCTTTTGTTTCAAAGTTCATATTTGGTTGATAACCATACTTTTCGTATATCTCCATGCATACCGAACTTCCGTGTTTAAAATCTTGAGGAATATGTTTTTTTAATCGTGTATCTTCTAATTTGAAATCAAATGCATAAACACCGTTACCTTCTAACAGATGAGATAAATATATAGTTGCTGAGTGATTCCCTAAATATCTAAAAGTGTACTCTTCTCTTTTACACAAAATATCGCCCTTATGTTTATAATCAAATTTCAAAATCAACCACTCTCCTAATCTTGGTTTTATCTTACATAATCTATTCTTCTGTAAGATAATTGTTTTTCCTTCCAAGATTAGATAAAATTCATCAATCTAATTCCCTCCACTTGCGATAAAAAGCAGCCTGACTAACTCCAGTGATTGAGCATATCTCTTTTACTGTTTTATCAGTCGTTTTCCTAAGTTCAATCGCATGATTCATACCAGCGTGGTTCTTGTGATACTTCTTTAATCTCCCACGATACTTACCCTTTTGTTTAGCAAGCTCGATGCCTGCACGTTGTTTCTCTTTGATCATTTCTCGATCTAATTCGGAAAAGGCAGCCATAACAGTTAAAAAGAATTTACCCGTTGGCGTCCTGGTATCAATGCCAAGATTCAAAATGACAAAATGAATATCTTGTTCTTGTAGACTTTCGACAAGTTGAAGCAATTGCACTGTGCTTCTGCCCAACCGATCCATTCGAGTAATCACTAATGTATCACCATTAGTAAGATTTTCGATCAGATCATCAAGCTGTTGTTTCTTCTTGGATACTCCACTAACCTTTTCACTTACAATTTCATCGACGCCATATTCTTTTAACTTCTCAATCTGGCTGTCTAAATTTTGATCTTTAGCTGATACCCTTGCATATCCATATATCATACAATTTTCGTCCTTTTAGCTATGTAATTTTGATAAGTGTTATTGATAGTATATCAAATTAATAGCATCAAGGACTATCATTTAAATCAATGCAGTGCACCCTATTGAAAGAACAACGTGTGAATAAATAAAGCAAGGCCAGCTATAAATATAAACCCATAACTAATCAATGCACCCTTTTTTCGTACTTCATTAAACATTTCAAGAACAAATCCACGTAAACTAAAAACGATCCAAAACAGGAAAAGCGCATGGCCAGAAAGATCAACTAAGAATTGATTTTCTTCATAATGCAAGAACAACGCCGTAAAAAAAAGTATAACAAGTACTATTTGAAAAGAACGATCTGTGTACTTTTTCTTTTTTTCAATATCCATAACAAAAACCCCTTTCTTATCCATTATACGACAGAAAAGAAAAAAGGTTTCATTCCTACGAGTAACGCTTAGTATGATTTATTAAATTAATTCCAACATTTCATTCCCTTAACCTATCGCCAGAACAAAGAGTGAAAATATAAAGTAAGACAAACAAACTAAAAATAGTAATCCATTGAAAATTAACGATCCTTTGTTTCGTTCTTCATTTAACATATCGAGGACAAATAGACGCAAACTATAGATAGCACAAAAAAGAATAAAAGTATATTTAGAAATTAGAACTAGGTTTTGATTTTCTTCAGAAATCCAAAAGAATGATATGAGCCCAAGTATAATAAGTACTATTTTAAAACTACGATCTGTGTATTTTTTCTTTTTTTCATTATCCATTTAAAAAACTCCTTCCTCATCCATTATACGACAGAAGAGAGAAAGAGTTTCACACCTACGAATAAAACGTTAGTTAGATTTAGTTTGCATAATATCCCCACATCATCACACACTACTAACAGAGCCACCACAATCAACATTGTTTTGTACAACTAAACCTTCATGGTGGCTCGCACAAAAAAAGCACCCTGCTGGATGCCCGATCAGGCTAACCCCGATCCCTATTTATTGCACACTACCATATTATCATGGTTCTTTTGACAAAAAAACGACACGTTCGCGACATCGTTTTCGATTATATCATTCTCCTTCAATATATCTTTTATTAATTGAATAATAAGCTGGTCGTACTCCCTTAATGGTTAACAGTCCAAATCCATCTAAAACATCTAGTGCTTTTCTAACACTCTGTTCAGATTTTTGTACTATTACAGATAATTTTTTGACAGTTAAATCTTTTGTGATTGAGAAAAAATAATTTTGCCCTAACACATACATAAGAGCATAATATAAGTCATTGTCTTTAAGTCTATCATCTGTTTCTAGTTTTTCTTCAAAATCCTTTAAATGTTCCTTCTTAATTTTGATTTCTTGAATCATCTTCTTTTGTTCGTTTGAAATGACTTCAAAAAAGCTGTCTATAAAACAGTTTAATTCGCCACGATTAGCGATACTATTGCTATGTTCAAAAGCGGTTAAATATATGTTTCTGTAATCATTACATCCTCTAGATAACGATATGGCAGTTAAAGGACTTAACTCAAAGCTTAAATACATACTACTGATGAATCTTGACGTTCTTCCGTTTCCATCGTAAAAAGGATGTATATAACCAAAATAATAATGTCCTATAGCTATTTTCACTAATGGAGGCGCATCAAATTTGTTCATAAAATCAATAAGGTTATTTATGCTCTCAATAATCTTTTCTTCAGGTGTTATTCCTCTATGTATTTCTTGACCAGATCCACTTTTTTTATAAACATAGGTAGTGTCTGTTCTAAATAAAATTCCATCTGGTTTTTCTTCCTTTTCGATCTCTTCTTCAACTATGTGATCGTATATCGTTCTTATATCTTCTGGTTTGTCTAGTCTTGTCAGCTCTCCTGATAGCAACTTATTGTAAGAAGAAATCATACTACTAAACCTTTTCTTCTCTCTTGTGGATTTAAGTAATCTTGCACTTCTAACGATTTCCTCTTTAGAACTTCTAACACCCTCAAGATCATTAGTATGGTATAACTCTTCCATTAGGCAATCAAAAATGAAATCCTTTTGTGCAAATATTGGTAAACTTTCATTTAAACTGTTAAGTAAAAAGTCTTGTTTATATATTTCATTGAGTTTGTCGATTATTTTATTGGTTGGAATATAATAAAGAGGAAAGGTTTTAGATTGCTTAATAGGTTTAATCGAGAAAGGTAATTTACATGTAGTATCAGAATTCAGCCTTCTTTCATAATGTAATTTAAATTCATTTGAATCTAATTCTCTAAATATCTTATATATGTATCTCATGAAAATCACCCCAATATTACTTTTAACATTATAATACAACATAAGAAATAAAAAAAACAGAATTATGTTATAAAAAAAGCTGATTTTATAACATTGATCTGTTTTATCGGTTCCTATATAGCTGATAAGATAAATTTTCTATTTTGAAATTCTAATTATCCAACCACAATCACAAGATCGATAAGTATTACTACCGTTTATTATCTTTGATTCCCTCACACTTCTACCGCAGTTATCGCACTTTAAGTTGGTGAACATTATCCAATTATAACTGGAGCTTCTAGTCACTTTACCACCTACTTAATCCGAATATATACAAATAATATTTTGTGTTATTAATAAATATGCCCAATAATATTAATAAGCATTCAAAACACTATCTTTATTTAGTAGGTGAACAGTGCGAAACTTCTACAATTTCATCTTACAAATCTGATTCCATCGACTCCGAATATCAGTGAAGATAGCGTATAAACTCCATGCTTAATATCTCGCTGCACTTGTCTAGTTGACATGTTCATGATGTCTGCGATCTCTTCGACCGATTTCTTTTCTTCTGCGATATAATGCAGATAGATCACTTCATACTTTCGTTTATCTTCTGGTTTAGGTGAGCTTTCCGATAGCAATTTAAAAACAGTCATCATCTGATCTATAAATCTCACCATTCCTAGCGTTCGTTCCTTGCTCCGTTTGATTGAGTCAACCGCCATTTCTTCACGTTCATCTAGTTCTTCCAAAAATGCAGGATCTGCGATATTCTCAAGCTGATCTCTAACGCTCATACTATGCAAGACGAATTGATGATAATTTCTAAGTAGCATCCTGGTATTTCGTATCCGTTTATCTCTTCTTCTCTTCTGTTCTTTAATTCTTTCATTCTCCAGATGTTTAATTGCTTGCTGTGCTGATATCTCGGCAACACGATTAATTAATTCTTGATCTAAGTTTAATGTACCCAAACGTATCACCTCGTAAAATTTTTGTGTTTCTCATAGCGATTCTGACGCAATTATCTTTTCAAAAGCGTGTAGTAGTGCGTCTAATTTTCTTGTAGCTTCGCCTTCAACGCTTTCTTATAGCACTTCTGACACAAACACCCCGACTCAATGGTTGACTGGCACTCGACGCATTTCATCAATAATTCGCCTCCTGCCTAGCATGGTTGACTTGATTTTTAGATTTGTATGCTTGCTCGATTTCCGACCACTGAAACCCAAGTAGCGCGCCAAGATTAGCAAACGATCTTGTTAAATATTCATAATCACCTGTGTATTGGACTCTAGCCGATGCAGAAAACACCTCGTTAAACTCCCTAATGATCAATTCGTTAACCCTTTTTCCTCCGACAACTGCGTAACTCAAATGTTTATGAAAATTGCTATGCCCTAGATCAAGTCCAATCGAAATAACAAAGTGTAAACAATCTACATATTCCTCAAGTGCTTTTTCTCTGTTCATTTCTCTGTTATTCGACCACATCTTAAATCCACGAAACTCTTGTGCTAACTCGCCTAACTCAACTTGTAGAGCTAGCACTTTCCAATACAAATTATCTGCCTCTTTTAGCTCCGGATGCTTATCCATGATGTGTTGATCCAATTCCCTTTGCATCTCAAACAATTCTTTAACGTTCATTTCCCCGCCCCCTCAATCTCCTTAACTTTCGCTTTCAACTCGCTCAACGTCAGCTCGTACAACTGCCTGCCGTCCTCGCATTTCTTATAGTCGTAGCTTAGTAATAATCCTATCTGGCAATCTCTCTTCCTGTCGTATTCAGATTTCAACATAATCAACCCTTCCATTTAGTCAATATATTGTCACATTTACAAATAGTTTACTTGTGATAAATATAGTAAAATAAGGTTAAGAGTTTGAGAGCTCTTTTTAATGTGTTTGACGACGGGTTTAATGCATTCCCTGCCTCCCTTTTTGGGAGGTTTTTGTTTTATTGATAAAATTTTAGCTTTTAATTGTAAATTTTATTGAAATTTTTACAAATTGTTTACTAAGTTTCAATGTATTAAAATATAGTTAAGTCTTCCTCCTTAAATATTTGACAGTAGGTTTTAGATAATTCATTCCTCCCTTTTAGATCATTCATTGCTCCCTTTTGGGAGTTTTTTTGATATAAATAAAATTTCAGCTCTTGATAAACCTAAAATTCTTCCGTCTTTCCTCCATGTCTTTCTTGTGTTGCTTGATTTCTTCGTCTATCTCTTCGCTAAATTTCCTAGATCGTTCGTCATCTTCTAATATTTGCTCAATGCTTTTCTGAAACCACTGATTAAAGTCCATCTCCCTCGCTCCTTTCAATTTTTGTAAATAATCCTGCGGACTAGAGCAACTACCCTGTCACCACGTATAATTGGTAATATTTTCAGATATGGCGGTTCAATCCCCGAATCGTTCACGTGTTATGACTTCCCTTCTGACAGGATTGTGTGTAACTCGGCTATGTGCCCAAACCCTAGTAAAATCAATACTTGAGCCTAATCTCATAAAATGAGTTACACGTCATTCATTTGAGGTGAACTCATATTAAATCTTCGTTTTTGTCATCATGTCATCCAGTTCTTCTTGTTCAATGCCGATATATCGTAACGTGACTTTGGGGTCCGTGTGATTTAACAACTTTTGAATAGATACGATGTCTTGATGTTGTTTATAAAAGTGATAGCCAAATGTTTTTCGAAGCGAATGACATGAGAACTCTTCTAGGTCAAATTCTTCTCCAATTTGTCTAAGAACCTTATAAGCTGCTGATCTAGTAATAGGCTTGTTTTTCCCTTGTCGTGATTTAAACAAGTACTCATGCTTATCTTTGTTTTGGATGTACTTCTGGATCTCTCTTTTTAACTCCATTGTCATTTTGACTTTCTTGTGTTTATTCGTCTTTTGTTCTCGAATTGTAATGTACCAGCCTTCAACGTCCTTTACTTTTAGTTTGAGTATGTCTGATATTCGTAGGGCTGTATTGGTGCCTAATAAAAACAACATGTAATTTCGTTCGTTGCGTTGCTTTAAAGTGTGTTTAATCTCTTGTAAAAGTTCTTTATCTCTTATTGGTTGTACCACGTTCATATTGACCAACCCGTTCTTCCCATAGTTTTGTTAACTCTTTGTCGGATACATTTAACAAATAGTTTTCGTCAAACTTTGTATTTAACGTTAACTGCCAAATCATTGTGTAGCGATCTGGATTCATACAAAAGCCTCCCATTCTTCATAGACTTCCATGATCTCGTTACAGTGAGGACATTTCTTCTTAATAATGATTTCTGTACGAATTTCCGATTCATCACAATCTGGACAATGATACTCAATCAACTTGATCACTCCTTCTTAACAACTCATTTTGTGCAGCTTTTTTATATTCAATTTGACAATCTTCGTTGTTTGCGATCACCAACAATTGCCCTAAGTTTGCTTTTGAGAAATTCAATTGTTTTTTTATCTCTGATAAGGCCAATTGTCGGTTCCTTTCAAAAAATCAAGATCGTTAATCCTTCCAAGTTTCCCTTGTTCAGCTCGATCTATGACCAGTAATAAAACATCTGTAGCGCTTCTTTCAAAATAAGCTGATAGTTTAACTATCATCTCTAAGGTTGTTCTCTGTTGCTTCATGCCTTCTTTCCATAGCTTGTCAAACTCTAATATTTCCGCTAAGTCCCAATGAAAACTGATACCTTTGACTGACTCTAAAGCTGTGTAGGTGCTTCTTCTTGCCTTTAATCCTAACTCCACGTGGTTTTTTAATGGAAAAGGCTTCTTTTCTAACAATGTTAAACTCATGAGATTTTCTTCCCTCGCTTTCTTTCGTATTCAATTAATCTCTTGTTCATTGCTTTGTGAAATTTCTCTTGAAGGTAATAGTCAAGTTTTTCTCCATCGTCTTCTAAACTTAGAACCTTTTGTTCAAATACCAGGTATTCTATGACAAGTTCCAATCCATAGTAACCTTCCTCAATTGCACCAGCATAATACTCTCTAACTTGCATATCGTTTCTCCAAATTAACGAATTTGTTGTACTCTTTTACAAATGCTAGACATGCAGTTCCGACAGCTCCATTACGGTTTTTAGCGACGATTACTTCAAGCACGTTGGCATTTTCTGATTCATGATCATAATAATCATCTCGATGTAAAAACATAATCTTGTCAGCATCCTGTTCAATTTCTCCACTGTCTCTTAGGTCTGATAGCATCGGACGTTTATCTCTTCGTTGTTCAACTGCTCTTGACAGTTGAGCTAATAACAAGATGGGAACTTTTAAATCTCTTGCCATTCGTTTTAAACTTCTTGTGATCTCACCTATTTCAAGGTGTCTTTCTTTCCTCCCTGATCCAGTAATTAAGGTTAAATAGTCAATAACAACAAGATGTCGTTTATCAGGGTGTTTTCTAATACTTGCCTTTACCTTGCTTCTTATTTCTTGTACAGTCACTTTTGAATTGTCATAGATCGCTAGATTATTTTTATAGTTAGATACAATCGCTTGTGCGTGAGTATACCTTTTCCAATCATCATCATTAAATCTGGCAGTCGCATTTTTAATTTTCATGCTATTGATGTTACCAACACTACACATCATTCTTGTTAGTAAGGACTTATCGGACATTTCGAGGCTAAAAAAGTCTACAAAATCATTTTTTTCACAAGCATTCGTTGTAATGCCTAAAGCAAAGGCAGTTTTCCCAACTGATGGTCTTGCACCTAAAATTATTAATTCTTCCTCGCTTAATCCATCTAATAAAATGTCAAGGTCCGTATAGCCGGTTTCAATGCCATTCACACCTTCTCTTACTGTCTCTACATCGTTTTGAATCTCCATAAGGGATTCTGACAAATCAAACTCCTGATCATCTTCTGAAAGATCAACAATGTCATTCATTTTATTGATTAAGTCTTTTGCCTTTGATAAGTCCCTCAATCCTTCTAGTTTGGTTAATTGATCACCAATTTCACTTGCTTTTCGCATCTTAAAAATTCGAAGAATCATTTTTTCATAAGCTTTTATTCTTTGAGGATCAAAAGGTTCTTCACAAATAGTTGAAATATAGGTACTCCCACCAATTTGGTGATACGCATGCCCTAATTCCATTTTCAACGCTACAACATCAATGATTTCTTCCTTCTCTTCAAGGGACTTCATAGCTTGAAAGATCACTTGATCTGGAGCTGTACTAAAATGTTGTGATTCTAAATTAATATCTTTGATGATCTCCCCATCTTTTATAATGGCTGCTAAGATTGCGCGTTCAGCTTGGTTTTGTTCGGCTAGCTTTTTCTCCCACTCCCTGATCACATCTGTGTAGTTTTTGTTGTAAGCTTCAGATTTTCGCTCTCTAAGGTCAGCGACACTAGGAGGAAAAGGCTTATGCATAGCGTGATCTTCTGCCATTCTCATAACTCTTGCAGGGTCTTGATCTTTTAAAAGCAATGCCCACTTATCTATTTTGTATTGATCGACTTCAATTGATGGATAGACCGACTTTAAAAATTTAAAAAGCTCCAGAACTTGTTTTTTCGTCAACGTCAAATCCCTCCCAATCAATATCATTTTGTTTTTTGTTCATTCTTTTTACTTTGTTTGTCTTGTAAGTATCATGTGGTGTTGATTCGTCTATAAATTTCACGAGATTATTAGGTTTCATAAAGTCTGCTAAAGTCCATTTGTGTGTCCAGTAATAGTTATCGCTATGAAGGATCTCAGCGAAATTATTTATAGCTTTCTTTAATTCATCCAAAGAGTATTCTTTCAAACGTGCTCTTATATGGGATTCCATCTGTTTTGTTATCGAGCGATGGTTAATAATGTCTTTTTCTGACCAGTGTTTAAAGATTGTATATATATATTCTTTATCTATATCTATATCTTTATCTGTTGCGTGACTTGGTGTGACTTTCTCTGTGACGTCACGTGACAGTTTTTTTCTTTCTCTTTCTCTCTGTTTTCTCAGTCTATTTTGTTCACGAATCCGTATTAAACCATCGGCATTCTGGTGTTTTTCCCAATTAGTAATACATATAACTTCGTCTTCGTAATGAATCATCCCAAAGCGTTTAAATGTTTCTAAAGCTAGGCGAACAGTTGATAAAGGTCTATTAAAAAGCGTTGAAAGCATTTCATCTGTATAAGGTAAACTTTCTGAAAGAAGTATGTATCCTTGTGAATTAGTTTTACCTGCTAAAGACAAAAGCTTGATCCAGATGATTAAAATAGTGTCTGATTCAGGCATGCTTTCTATTAGCTTTATTTTTTCATCATCAAACATTGATATGTTTAATCTGATCCAAGTTACTTCTGCCACTTTAATTCCACCTTTCGAAAAAAGATTGGAGGGAGGTTTTCCACGCCTCCTACTCCTAACACAACAATTGATGTATTACTGTATAGATGGTTTGTTATTTGATACGGTTATCCGCATCGGAACGGCCAGAAAGGTAAGGAAGATGGGGGAACCCTTTCCAACCGTTCCGCCAGGGACAAGAGTAACCCCGTCGGCTTAGTATCTTTCAAAAAAACATGGTAATTTAGTTCAAAAAGTCTTATACTGTATTTACCTGAATGTGCTAACTAGCACGCTTAACGTTCTTGAAATTTTCCTTAAGTTGAAGATCCAAACGTCTCAACACGCTTGGGTCTTCTTTCATTTGTCTAGAAATCTCTAATACTTCTCTAGCTGTCATCATTTTGCATGCTGATAATAGATAACTCATCCACTCACCTCCACTCGATATTGAACAGAATCCCTTTTGAACTTTTCCAACTTAGAAATTAACTCAACCGCATCTATTAATTCGTCGTAACTCCATCCTGCTTCTTTCGCCAACTCCAATAGATCAGTAGCATTTTTGATCATTTTGATTTCCCCTTTCAGTTTGTAGGATTTTCCTCCCTCGTTGTCGAATTTTGTAAAGTTGAGGGAGGTGAAAAGATGATTAAAATAACTTTCATTGATGGAACACACATAGATGTCAATGAAGACACGGTTTTGAATGGTTATAAAGGTGTTCCTGGTAATGCGAAAGATGGAGAGTTTTATTTGGAAAACGTATACTCTGGCGCTATTGGAGATAACCCTCCGTTATTAGCAACTTCTGTTCCACCTATTGGCATTGCAGGATTCTTGTTAACATCTGACTGTTTCTCTGTAGGCATAAATACTGAAAATCCTAAGTTCTATATGACTTCTGCTGTAAAATCAGTTGAAGAGTGCTAAATTTTGAACTTGCGTGCTAGCTTTTTGGCTAGTGCGCTGTTTTCTTGGGATAGATCATCAACAATTGCTCTGATTTCTGAAACAACATTTGCAATTAAAACCATTTCTGTTTCTGGAACTTTAACGACTACCTTGTTATCATCTGCAAACTCGTAGTGAAATCTTGTAAAAGTGCTTTGAACATACTCTAGGATGTTTTTTGGTATTTCTCCGTTGATGGTTTCACCTTCCCAAAAAGGCATTAATTTAATTTCCATTTTGATTCCTCCTAATTTTTTTATTTGTCCCTAGCCTCAAGACGCGTCAACTCGTGGTATCCATGCGTTGATATACTTGAGTGCTTTATCCTTGTCGTTGCGTCTTATGTCCTTGTAGCTCCCTACTCCAAAGCGATCTTTTAAATCCCTGTAGCATTCTGCGAATAAGGATTTTCTTTCAATCGGATCACTTGTTAAGCTGTAAACCTTTTTAGCAACGCTTTTCTGTACTCTTCGTTGTTCGCCATAGTCTAAGGTGATTTGGCTATCAACCTTTGTTTCTAGTTGATCCATTCGAGTGTCTAATTTCTTGATGTTCTCGACTGATTCTATTGTTAGTTTCATGGATGCCATTAATTGTTCCTTATCACTAAGGACGCGAGGTTGTTTTAGTGTTTCTTCCATTCTGCGAAACTCTCTTATGTAGGCTTCTTTAAATTGCGCTGCTATTTTTCCTGTGTAACCCATAGCCAAGAATGTGAATCCATCTTGAGTGATTAACACTTTATCCAGCTTTCTATTTTGGTGATTCCTATATGTGGTAGGCTCAAAATTGAGCCGTCTAAATTCAACACTGCATTCCAATTCCTTAATATCCCTAAGTACGTTTTTGTGTTGCTTTTCAAACACCTCGGCAACTGTCAAACTGTCTGTTAACGCTTTTCCATTTTCGATAAACACTAAATTTTTCATTTAAACTCCTCCTGATCTCTTAGAAATTTTCTAAAACTCTCGGCTTCTGGTCGTGTTGATAAAAGTGATAATTCGTATAGTCCGTATTTGTTAAGTGCCTTCGTGGGAAAAACTTGTCCATTACCAGCTTCAATGTCTATGTAGTGCGCATAATACAGATCATCTAAAAACTTGTGACGATGTAGTATTGTTCTAACACTCTTTTTACTGCTGTATCCTAAAACATCTGCAATTTGCTGTTGTGTCATGAACATTTGGTTATGCTCATTGACGTAAAAATCAAATGTTTGTTTGTTCAACCTCCTTATACAGAGTGTTAATTTCATGTTTGCTACTCCTTTTCTTTGTCCTCTCATAGAAAACTTTTTAGTTTACTATTAGTCGACGTTAATCTAAAAATTTTTCAAAATCAACTTTTAAAACCTTACTTAATTTATGAACAGTCTTAAGGCTGGGAGTTCTTAATCCTCTTTCAAGAGCAGAAATATAACTTTTATGAAGACCAGTTAATATCGCTAACTCTTGTTGTGACAGTTTTCTTTCCTGTCTAGCTTCTCTCAACCAATCTCTACTAGTATTCATTTTCCTCGACCAACCTTTAATGTATTTGGTGTTGATTTCATTATAAACTATCGTCGACTGATAGTAAACAATA
>NZ_CP129015.1 GCF_020524035.2 Bacillus carboniphilus
ACGTACAAAGAGACTACGGGAATACCGCAAACATGCAATATGGGCCGATCCATTTTAGCTTTGGCGTTCGTGGTGATGAGGTCAAACCTGTTTTGTCGTGGACAGGTGATAATAGCCTTTCCAACAACTCAAGTGACGCACAATTTCAAGTTTGGAAGCATCCTAATGGAGATTATTATTTGTATTTTAGACAACCTAAATATAGTAGTTTTTGTACGTTTGTTTATTTCGCTCCAGGATGCGAGGTAAAATTCACAGAAGACCAACCTGGCGGTAGCAATCTCATATGGAATAGTGCCAATGGAGATGTGCAGTTTACGAGATTCGGTCATGACACACGGATTGACACAGCAGGTGGGCATTTTCGTATGCAAGCAGATTCAAACAACTATATTCACTTAAACAAAAACGGAGACGTTACCTTTTTTAAAGATGGATCAGGGCACTTCAACTTTTATAGATCAAGCGATAATCACACAGCTATACAAGGAAAAGATCAAGCGATAATCAAATTTTTAAACTCATCTGACACCGTACAAATCCGCAATCGAAATGACAATGGGTATGCCACACTTGAAGTCGGGGATTGTATCGAGCGCTCAAATCGTGAGGAAAAAAAGAATATTGTTAAATTCGAAGAATCGGTACTCGATAAAATTTTAACGACACCCGTTTATCAATACCATTTAAACGCCGATCTTGATGAAGAAATGAAACGTCTAGGAATCTTAATGGACGAAGCACCGGCGGAGATAGTAGCACCTACAGGCGTGGGAGTGAGTATATACGCTATGGTGTCGTATTTATGGAAAGCCAATCAAGAGTTAATTGCAGAAAACGCTGAAATGAATATCTTATTAAAAGATCTCAAAGAACGAGTAGAACAACTTGAAGCACAAGCCGAATAGGCTTTTTTATTTTTCCCTGAAAGGGGGCGACAGCATGGATTTTGACATCTTAACTTATTTTATTACGCAAGGGCCATTCGCAGTTTTATTCGTGTGGCTCTTATTTATCGTGATTCAAAACAACAAAGAAAGAGAGAATCGCTTACACGACATATTAGAAAAGTTTAGTGACAAATATGACTTGGTAATTGACGAGTTAAAAAACATCAAATCAAAAATTAAATAAGTGTCAGCTTGTTTATTAACGACCATAAATTACTGACTTATTAAAGGAGGTGATCACATGGAGAGATTTAAAAACTATGCCCTATGGGTGGCTATTTTCGCTTTGATTGGTCTATTCGTAGACGATTTAGGACTACTCGAGCCTACTAAATACCAAACCTATGTAGATGCCATTCTCGTTGTTTTGGTATCAGCAGGTATCATTAGTAACCCAAGCTTAGGAAAAGGATACAAAGACAAAATTTAAGAGTCTCATTTGAGGCTCTTTTTTAATACTAAAATAGGAGTGATTTATATGTTAAAACTTGTATTAGATGCTGGTCATGGAGTGCATACACCTGGTAAAAGAGTACCCGATGGGTCAATGAGGGAATGGCATTTTAATAGCTCTGTAGTCAAACGAGTCATAGACATTCTTAAAAATTATGAAGATGTACAGATTTTGAGAGTAGATGATCCAAGCGGTAACAGAGATGTGTCATTAATTGAACGTACGCATAAAGCTAACAAATGGGGTGCGGATGCTTATGTATCAGTCCATGCCAATGCATATGGAAAAGGCTTTACTAGTCCTAATGGCATTGAAACATTCGTCTACACATCAAGACCATCTGGGTCTGTTAAATTAGCAACTAATGTACAAAATCGCCTAGTGAGGGAGACAGGCCGTAAAAATCGTGGGGTGAAATCAGCTAATTTTGCAGTCCTTCGTGAAACCGATATGACAGCTATTCTTTGTGAATGTGGCTTTATGACAAACAAAGAAGAAGCAAGGTTATTAAAATCGGATTCCTACCGCCAAAAGTGTGCCGAGGCTATCGTTAAAGGACTTGAGGATACTTATAAAATAAAGAAAAAGAAATCCGCATCCAAGCCTAAAGCTAAAACGTCTACTAGCTCCAATACGCTCAAGCATAAGATCCGTAAAGGTGATACGTTCTGGGACCTGTCAAAAGAATATAAAGTATCTGTAGATCAACTAGAAAAATTAAATCCTAAAGTCAATCCTAAAGCCTTACAAGTTGGCGAGTTAATCACGATTAAATCAACATCGAGCTACTACACAGTACAAAAAGATGATACATTGTGGGGCATTGCAAAGGCTCACAAAACATCTGTAGCAAAGATTAAATCACTCAACGGTCTTAAATCGGATCTCATTCATCCAGGGCAACGGTTGAGAGTTAAATAATCGGTCAATACTAATACTGGATTCCCCCATTCCCTATATACAAAACCCACTCAATCGAGTGGGTTTCTAAAAAGCGAAAAGACAGCCAAAAATCCTGTCATAATCGAAATTGTTTCCATATAATCTTGGTATTCCTGAGAAAGAAATTGTCTAATTATTATACTTAAAACTGCCATAGATACGTACGCTAAGAATCTTACTAACTTACTTTCTTTTATTTTAAGAAAATGGATAGGAGCTTCTACTAACAAAAAAACAAAGAAAGTAAGTATTATTCTAATCAAAACCCCTACTAAAAATTCCATTACTTATAAAAATTCACATGAGTGATTTTTCTAAAATCATACCTCGCTGAATTCCATTCTTTTCCATAAGAATAAATATTCCAAGCAATTCCGACAGGAGATCCCTTTGATGCCCCTTTTAATAAAATTTTCACAAGTTTCCAACTCAAAACCTTACCAGACATTAATGCTTTCGCTAAATCTTCAACGGTTGTTAAAAATCCTAACGTAGCTATTTCTTTTTCTTTACTTCTTAAATTGTCTGCATGACCTTGAAATCTAATAAAGTGAGAGTTGGTACGGTAAGTATCTTTTGAGTATCTGCTATCTCCACCATTCATAATCGCAGTTCCATAATGTCTAACATTATCTTTCCATATAGTGTATCTGCAATCAGCTACATAAGACCCACCTTTATCAGTATATCCTTTTTGCGGACCTTTGGTGGAAAGCTTTTTTTCAGATGTATCAATCGTTACTGACTCTCCACTTTCTAAATCAGTAACAGTTAATTTTTCACCGGTTTGCTCAATTTTAGAAGAATTTTCTTCTACTAAACTTTCTTTTTTGTCGTTATTCACAAGATATTTTTTAACACTTACAATTTCTTCATTCCCATTAATCTCTACAGTTTCAACATACTCATAAATTTCTCCATCTTCTTCAATTTGGTAGATTATTTCGCTTTCCGTATCTTTTATGAGAGTAAACCCTTCTGCTTCAAAAACCTTTTCTTGCGACTGGTTTGATTGAGCAAAGCTAACTCCAGGACTAATGACACTAGCAACAAACATTGTTAGAACTAATACTGAAATAAATTTCTTCACCATTACACTCTCCCTTTTTTGTTATTTTTATACCATTTATGATTATACAATCCAAAAAAGTTATAACAACCCTATATTGGTATTTGTAATAATTTCGTAATAAAAAAACCAGAATTATTAATACAATTACAAAAATGAATACTCAAAATAATAATTTTACAAATGAGTCCCTTTCGGGGCTTATTTTTTTGCATACAAAAACCCTGCATACACAGGGCTACTTTTTAGCTGGTTGTTTTTCTATTTTCTCCAGTAGATCAGCTACACTCTGACTCTGTATCACTTTGATCCTGCTATCTATATTAATTTTGTACTGATGATTTGCCACGATCCAGATGCGCGGAAATCTCGCTTTATCTTTATTCTGAAAATGTAATTCTCTCCATTGTCCACTTTCATAGTATTTTTGATATCTCTTCATTTTTTCATCCATCACCTTTGTAGAGTAATGACTTTTCTGTATCTCCACGAAAAAAGCTGTTTGTCGCCAGATCATGCAAGCGTCAGGTCTTACTATGTCCATGTAGCTAGGCTCAACATGATAAAACCGCAATCCTTTCGCTCGTTTTAAATCAATATAAAAGTCTGAAATCGCTAAAAAGTGATCAATCTTTTGACCATTTTTCTTGATCCTGCTGGACTTAGGAAAATAAACAAATGGTCGTCTGTTAGTATTGCAATCTATATAGTCTCGATCACGAAGTCTTTTCACAACAAATGATGCATTAGTGTAACTGTTCTTTGTGTGGCAAAAATGTATCTTGCCGATCTGTTCAGCAGTTAGGCATCTAAAACGTTCTAAGTCATCTAATATATTAAGGTCACGTTTTCTCAATCTTCCCAACCTCCAAGCAGTTCATCTTGTTGATCAATCTGTAGGATTCCCTCACTGACTTCCTTAGCTTCATCTGGGGCAACTAAGTAGGGTTCCAAAAGCTTCTTACATTCATCCAATGATAAAAACGGTGCTTGAAGCTCATCAACCTTTCCATTATTGTTCATATAAAACCGTCCAGGTGTTTGAATATCTTCCGCACCAGGAGTATTAATGATTCGGCTTTCGATTTTGTCACGAACTTTAAACCCCATTGAAACTGTTAAGTTGCTACGGATTGTAGTATCGAGAACTTCTTTAACTGGTCTCTGCATAGATAGCACTACAAATATTCCTGCTGCACGACCTAAAGCAGTTAGATCAATCAACGCTGCCATGATCTCTTTTTCTTTGCGTAGCATCACAAATTCATCTATACAAACGACCATATAAGGTTTTTTATGTTCCTTTGGTAGATCGTCTATATGAGCCACACCAAACGTTTCTATAAGATCATAGCGCTGATTCATTTCGTCTTGGATATATTCCAACATAGCCTTGATTTCATGCGCTCTCGTTACGGACGCTTTAACATGTTTGACGTTTCTAAATACATGAAATTCAGCCTTCTTACAGTCACCTAGATATAATTCTAATTCTGTAGGGTCAAAGTTTAAAATGAGGGTTGTGAGCAACTGGCGAAGTTGAGTTGACTTACCCGATCCAGTCTCGCCAGCAATTAGTAAGTGAGGTTTTGTAGACATATCATATATGATGTTTTTGCCTAGTCGATCCGCACCACAATAGATCGGCATTTTATATTCATGGATTTCACCTTTAATACTACAAAAGTTGTATTTAATTTCATTGGTCATTTTATGTTTGTAGACTGTAAGGACATATTTCTTTAAATCTCCTTTTAACTCAAGTGATCTACAAAACACCTGTTTAAAGACATATTCCTTTTTATCAATCTCTTTTGGATCGTAGCCATTAGGTAGCGTAAATGTATATCTGGTTCGATCATCAAACAGAGTCACCTCATGTATCTTAGGCATTCGTTTAATTTCTTTACCACCAGAATTCTTCTTCGAAATATAGATACCACCCACATTAAACGCATATTCTAACTCTCTCCTAGCCTTAAACTTTTGTAGTAAGGTTTTTATACTCGTCATAAGAAAGCACTCCTACAGACCAAATATGAAGCGTACAACCATATACAAAAATGTACTAGGTAACGAGATATTAAGAATCGTGCTGGCAAACTCGGCTAAGTATGCGTGTTTTCCTCCATACAAATACTTTTCTAATCTAGCTCCCAAGATACAGATTGCACCGGCACCGATCACCAGCGCATAGCCACCTAACATCATTGGTTCCATGTTAAAAAACGATTCCACGGTAATCCCAACAAAGCTGTAAGTCATGCTGTTTTCCTCCCTGAAATATAAAGTTTTTTCTAAAGATAAATCTAAAGAACACAAATCTAAAGAATACAAGCTTTTGAGACTTCCAAATTAATAATCAAGGATTTTGTTTAGAGAGAGAAGGATGGAATAAAGTGTAGGTGATAGTAAAGGATACGCGGGGCGGGTCGTCCGTTATGACCATTATCTTAAGATTTCAGTATAGTTATTTTATTTCTTATCTAACTATAGTTTGTCCATTTCATAAGGGTTTTATACACAAAAATAATTATCTTACAAAAGGTTTAAAAAAATCAATAATTGTACATATCTATCCATTTTGGTATATTTATCTTTCAGTTGAGAATGAAAGGAAAGTAACATCATGAAAGAAATGCTTGTATTTAAAATAGAGAAGTATATTCATTGTCCACTTGAAGTAGTGTTTGATTATATTAATGATGATGAAAAGATCGAACAATGGAACACTTTATACGTTGAAAATATCTATCACACAAAAGATAACAAAAAAGCATATGAGAAAGGAACAGTTTTTACATCTGTTCAAAAAATACAGAAAAAAACTTTTAAATTAAAAACTGAAATAACTCAATATAATCCTCCTTATGAAATCATCATGCATTCTTATTCTAAGGAAGGAACAACTATTACTAAATATATTCTTCGTCGAAGTGAACAAGGTACAATTCTTACATTAGAATGCAGACTAATACCGAGTAATTATTACTATAAAGTGGTGACAAAGTTATTTGGCTGGTCTATGAAATTCATTATGGAAGAACAAATTGAAAATTTACATGCATTACTGGAAACTATGGATTTTGAATAAGAAATTTATTAACAGATTAATAGCATAAGAATTGCAAAGGAGTGCTTATAGGCTCATGTCTAATGGCACTCCTTGTCTATATGTATAACCTATGTCTATTCCAAAAATGTAGACAATATTCGCTTGTCTTATTAACTCTTAGTCTAGTGTATTAGATGACTTCTGCATTTATTCCCAAAACTTTTCGTGTAACTCCCAAAGTATCATTAATTAGGTTTAAACCCTTGCGAAACAGGGCATAACTGTTTTCATAAAGAAATTACGTTATAGGGAGAGAACGGTTGTGTTTTTTAAAAGAAGAAGTCCGTTACAAAAGTTTTTAGACGTACACGGGATACCCAAAAAATATTTGATTCAAAAGTCAGGATTAAGCAAAAATACAATTGGAGATTTAACAGCAGTAGAACCTAAACACACACCTACAGCAAAGACGATCAAGAAGATTATGAGAGTCATTAAAGAGATAGATCCTAAAGCAAAAGCAGATGATTTCTTTGACCTTTAAAAAACCCTCAAGCGAGGGTCTTTTCTTTTGCAACAAATGTTGTATTATATTTTTAGTTACATTTCTTGTAATTTAGGTTTCACACCAGTTGTTTTCTTTTCTATAGGTGTTTCTTTAACTTCTTTTATTTGTTCAGTTTCATTCTTTTCAAATTCTTTTCTTTGCTCAACGCGTTCTGGGAATACCGCATATGGCTCCCTAGCAACATAATATCTAACAGCCTGACGAAATAGCATTGTTGGACCTAACCTTTCAGCTGCTTCAATCACATCTTCATCATCTTTAACATCTAATTTAATTGTTCTGCTCCATTTATCAGCCATTATTATACCTCCACAGACGTTATAATCTTTCCATACTCATATAGTCCACGAACGATAGACATTTGGGAATCCGTTGTTTTAGAAGCATTTACACCTTCTACATGTGGTTTCAGCTCACTTAACATTGCTTCTGTTCCACCACCCGTAAAAATGACACGATCAGCTTGTTCTAAAGAAATCCCGTTCCCTTTAATATGTGTAATAATACGTCCTGATACTTCTTTGATCATCTGTTTTCTTAGTAGACCAGCATTTTCAACTTTAATCCCTGCCTGTTCAAAAACATAATCGTCAGGTGCATCCCTTAATTCTTCATCCATTTTAAACGCATTTAAGATTTTACTACCGAACGCAGGAAAATCCTTTTGCATCTGATCCCACATATTACTGTAAACGTCAAACATAGAATAAGGTACGTACAAAGTCTTTCTTAAACTGATGTCTCCATCTTTTCCTATATAGATCATAGCCACATCTGTAGTTCCAAAACCAATATCAACTACAACAAATGTTTTATTAAGGTATTCTTCATCAATTGTTCCATCTGGATTCATAACTACATCAAAGATTGCGCCTAAAGGTTGGAGCAAGGTGTGTACTTTTGTCACTTGCACATTGTGATCTTTTCCGTTGATCGTTACTAAATGTTCACCAACTAATTTTTTTAAAGTCGCTTTTACTTCTTCATCACGATAATGCGAAGCTGGCAGACTGATCAATAACTGATTAGGTTGATTCTTTTGGTTGTGCCTTACTGCACCAATTAATACAGATCGGAGAAACATCGGACTTGAATACTTATCTTTATCACGATTAAATACAGGATTTTGTTCGAAGTCTGGTTGTCCTATCACCTGCGGAGTAGTATCTTTGCCTCCAACTTGATAAACCGTTTGTTGTGATTTTCCTAAAAAAAGTTTGTTCCTTGTAGTCTCTTAAAAGGTTGTAATAGCAATCCTCGCCTTTACTGGACTTGATTTTCATGTAAGAGTTCGCCGCGTCTAATGCAATTAACATCTTTTAACCTCCTTATGTGTCTAAATGTTGCTAATTACTTTCTATATTTCTTATGATAAACCAATGATTACTAATAATCAATGTCTTTTTATATACAAATTACATCTTTTTATGTCCTTTTATGTCTAAAAGATTCTACCTCCCAAACAACTTCCCCCAAAACCCTTTCTTCGGTTCTTCGGCGGCTGCTATCATTTTTCGAGTCTCCAAATTCTCGCGGATCTCTTGCATAAGTTTGCGGTCACGTTCCTCAAGTCTGTTGTTTATGTACTCATTCTGTTTCTCTAGCTTGCTGATCAACTGCTTGTTAAATTCAAATTGCTGGTCCTTAAACTGCTGAAACTCTTCAAGTAGCTTATTATATCGTTCGTCATGTTGATCCTGTACGACCGTTTCACTTATGTCATGCTCTGTTACCTTTTCTTCCTTAATCCAGACCATTACTGCGTCACATGCCCGTTCTAACGTCATATCAGGATGATTCTTTAAACTTATTAGTTTTCTAAGCGTCACAACATCGTTATTGAAAAACCCACGATGCCCTAACTCATTCTTATGAAACTCGTATCCTACTTTTTCGAGCATGATACAATACTTCCGCAAAGTTGACTCTTTGATCTTGAGCAAAGCTGACACGTCACTACTTACATAAATATTCCGTTCCTCCGTCATAACATCATCTCCCTGCTATAACATTCATCGTATGAGGTTCATTATCCTTTCAGCCATGATCTACAAGGTTACTATTATCTTTCTTTGCATAATAATTCTTAATCCGTTCCTCCAGAGCCTTCTTCTCAGCTTCAAAATTAGCGTCTGTGGTGTTTTTATCTTCTACAGGTGTTTTAGTATTCTCTTGTCCATTCTCCATCCATTTAGGCAATTTCTCGCTTCGTACAGGGTTATTACTAGATTGATTGCTAGAGTTTAATTCCAAACGATTCTTTAAACCCGTATTCAGTCGTGCCTTAATAGACTTTATTTTCCCTTTTGTCTTTTCTAAGCAATATTCCAACATGTCCGCATATACATGTTCGGTACATCTTTCTTTATTAGCATCGTAATGTTCCTTAATCCTAACTAATTCAATTTCATCATCAATCAATCTATCAATATTTCGTTCTAAAACAATTTTAAGAGAGACAGGCAAATCTATCGTTTTTATGCTGTCCTTGATAGATTTATTTAATACTTTATTTAAAGATTTATTTAAACCTTTATTTAGGGAGGACTTGTCCTCAACTGGCTCAATGGATTCAGCTTCTTGATCGGTTCGATAATCGAACTTCGATCGGTTCGATTTCCGAACTTCGATCGGTTCGATTTCCGAACTCGTTTTGGTTCGATTATCGAACTGCTCTTCTGAAACGTTGGTATCACTGGATTTTCTAGACTTTTTAGTTTTACTAATTGTCTCTTTTTCCGGGTGAACTTTCTGCCAGTCAAAAGATAATTCCCACGGATAATCCTCAAAATCTTTTATTTTTAATCTGTAAAGTAGATCACCGTTAATTTCTTTTCGTTGTAAATATTCTTTCTCAAGGCATTTTTTCAATCCATTATTGACTGCTTCACGACCTAGCTTAGTAGCATTCATAATTTCGGTGAATGTCATAGACAAGCTATTACCTGCCCGTTGCCAACCAAAAGTGTAACGGACCATAAAACCTAAAATTTTCACCTCGGCAATCGTGATTCCTTTCGTTAATAAAATCTCATCGAAAAATTCATTTGGTACTTGTGTGTGTTGGTTTGGCGCTTGAAATCCTTTAAACATTATAAAAAGCCTCCTCAAATTTTTGAGAAGGCCTGTCCCGTTTATTCCACCCTATAAATCTATGTAAAAAGATATATATGAGAATTCGTCAAAAGGATACATTACTTTCCTCTTGAAAATTCGCAAGCTTTGATGTAAGATTTACTTATCATGTATGGGTGGCTTGATTCAAACTTTGGACGGGGAGAATCAGGCCTTCTATTTTTTTTATGTAAATTTATTTATATATCGGTTTATATTTCTTAAAATCAATCATAACTCTAACAAACATAATTTTCAAATAAATTTTCAACGTCTGCTGATCGCAGGCGTTTTTTCTATTCTTCCGATAGCTTCTCAATAAAAATAAGAATTTCAAAAGAACACCCGCCTTCATTTCGGAAGCGGGTGTTTGATAAATAATTACTTGCGGTTCTTGTTCAAATTTTCAATTTTGTTCAGTAATGCTAAGACAATCAACGCAACCAAGAAACTCAACATCATTTGTACAGATTCGGTCAAAATCCAACTATTGGCTACATTCATATCTTGTGTAATTTGAAGGACAGCATATACAGAAAAGACACTTAATACAAACTTTGTAGTTTTCATTTTATCTTCCCTTTACAGTTATTAGTCTTAAATTATATTAAAGCATATACTATTCCTTGTGCAATATAACCACAAGTTGTTGCTACTCAATCCCATACATAGGGATCTAGAGCATCGGCTACAGTATTTTTCACTTCATCTAAAGGTCCCATTAAGATGTATGTGTTCCAAACACCTACCCATTGTTCTTCGTTGACACTCCCACCCTTGAAAGGGCAAGCTGATACCTTGCGGCATCAGTGGGATTCTTGAGTGATTAAACCGAAGTGCATTTCTGCTATCAGAGTATGACCTCAAGATGAGGGTATGCCATTACCCTTCCTAAGACAGTGCTTATAGCATCTTAGGCTGATTGACTATGACCATCAATCACAGGTGCATAACGAATATTCATTGCACCGACTCTATCCCGATGGGTTTCGAAACCGCACGAACACACATATTTTCTATCTTTCGCTTTATTTTGTTTCTCGCAACTAGGACAAGTTTGAGAGGTATAAGCTGGGTTCACATATTCAACTTTAATACCAACTAAATTGGCTTTATACTCAATGAATTGGGCTAAACGATAGAAAGACCAAGTATGTAGATTCTTTTCGTTTTTACGGCTTGTTCTTGCCGTCTGTCTTATGTTTGATAGTTGTTCCAAACGAATGACAGAGATTTGATTTTCTATTGCAAAATTAACAATAGAACGACTTACTTTGTGGTCTTGGTCTTTCATATAGCGTTGTTCTTTATCATCAAGAGAACGAATAGCTGATATCTTTTTGTCTTTTCCTAAACGCTGTCTCTTCTTTCTAAAATAGCGTTTCACATATTTGTTCTTTCTTCCATTTCCAAAAAAATTCGTTTTATCGTCATCGGTTACAGCTACGGCTGGCACTTTCAAACCTAAGTCAACACCCATTACTTTTGTTCCGTTTTTATATTCAGTAGGAATAGTGACCGAAAATTGGGCTATCCATTTATTTGACTTTTTAGTGATACGAAGTGTGCCTAACTTATGTTTCAACAAGTCAAAGTTACGATTCTTCTTATCTACTAATAATGCACGAACAGGTACTTTTTTAGATTTACCGTTCAACATTATAGGGAGATAGACATTTTCAAAATCAAATGAGTAGTTTTGATTATTCCAAACACAAACAGGCTTTTTAAGAACAGGGATAATCTTGTATTTACTTTTCTTTACCTTTGTAGAGAATACACTTTTAGCATCTTTAATTGCCTGGTTTTTTACAGCACTAGGAAGTGAAGCAATGATGTGTTTACTTGTTTTCTTTGTACTTTTCTTTTCTTCCACCATCTCTGAAATAAGTGTATTGATTGTTGAAATGTATTGTTTACTCATTTTCATTAAGATTTCTGCTTGTTCCTTTGTAGGTAGAAGTTTAATTTTCACCGTTATTGTTTGCGTCATCGTAGCGTTCACCCCCTTGTTTTTTGTTGTTCAACATATCTTTTAATGGTTTGACTGGATACATTCCCAGCAGTAGAAACGAAATAAGAACGTGTCCAAAGACTTGGCAAATGCCTTAGATGCTTGAATTCTTCTCTCAATCGTTTGGATGTCACTCCTTTTATTTTTGCCATGATATCAGAAGGACTAAGTGACGGCAGTGAGTTAAGAAAAAGATGAGAATGGTCTTTATCGCATTCAATAGCGATAATCCTTATATCTAAATCATCACAAATCTCTTTTACTAGGCACTTAAATCTTTCTTCTACATCTTTATTTAAAAATATTTTACGTCTATATCTTGGACAGAATACGAAGTGATAGTTAATTAGGGAGACTGTAGTTTTAGTTGTTCTATAATTTTCCATAGTTTAATTGTATCAGTTTTTATTTATAACTGCAACATAAATATGGTGTTTCAGATACTTAATGTAGCAAAAGCTACACCGTACCTGACCTCACTATCATCCCACACCTAAAGGAGTGGGCTTTCCCGTTCGGGAAATCTGTAATATACGATCAAAACAAGAAATAGTTTCAAAGTATAATCCACTATTTAGCATATGCATCTTGTTATTAGAAATCAATACCAAATCTCACATTAGCAATATGTATTTAATTAACAAAATAATAGAAATTAAGACCAATTCGACATTTATCGACACAAGTTACAAACGAGAATAAATTGAGAAAATCCTCCAACCCTTGATAAACCTCATTCTAATTGTTAAAAACGTTGACTTTCTAATAAATGGTTTGTCGAAAAGTAAGAATAGAAAGAAAATTTTTATTGTGGTAAAATTATATTATGTGCCTGTTCAATGAATTTAAGATTTCATAGAATTCATTACGCTATAATCTTACATATTTATATTATTTTATTTTTCGAGGTATTTTCTCTGTGAATACGGGGGGGGGGAGCGATTTTCCTTCCTGTATTATGCAAAATAAAACAAAAATTATTTTAAAATAGAACACTAGTTCTCTTTTTATGATATAATCTGAACAATTAAACTAGAAATACACGTCGTTTAGAAAATATTTCTTTAATTTTCTTTTAAGTCTTGACCACTCATAAACATAATGTTACTATTTTGGTAAATAATAATTTTCGGAACTTTGTGAATGTTGACCAATAATAGGGCATGAGGGGATTGGTTGTAGAATGGAGTTAAAAGAAATTGCTAATCTAATCGAGCGTAACGCTTCAAATAAAGTTCGCTCTTATCGTCAATTAGGAAAAGAAGTTGGCGTTAGGCATGGAACAATTCTTAACTTTATCAAGTTCGCCAGAAAAGAAGAAGGTGGAACTGAACCTAGCGTTGAGTTAGTATGTAATTTACATTATGCTCATGAAGGTAGTGCAGAAGATATTCTAAGCACTATTACAGACTTTGTTCATTACGGATTAAAGGAAGAACGATTAAAAGAAGTGATCGACTTTTGTTATGAATTTGCATTATTCCCATTGCTCTATGATCTTATTGACGAAGGTAAAGAGAGTCAGAGTCATAGAATGGCGAAGTTCTGCGAAGCTTATAATGTTCTTGCTGACGGCAGGAGACATATAACTACTTGGAAAGAAACAAACTCAAGGGCACAAAAAATTAGGAGTAGTGATAAGTTAGTACAATATATTGTTTCTTATATTGAAATTTTGTATTTTCATAACGAAATAGGAAGTAGTACTAAGGTAGATGTTAATGAAACTTTCGAGAGTATAATTAGAAGAACTAAAAAGTTAATTGTCGATATAAATTCTTCTCCTAAAAACTACATAACCAAAAAACTGATTTTTAAACTGAATGAAGGTTTAATGCGTATTTATGTCAAAAAAGAGAACCATAATGAGGCTAGAGAAATAGCATATACCTTTATAAATAATAGTTGTGGTTCTAGGTTTAAAGCTGCCGCATATTTTTCTTTAGGTATGTCTTATTTTAATAGTGATATTAAAATGTCTTTAAGATACCTAAATATCTCTGCTGAAATGTACAAAGAAAATGATTTTCTAAAAGAATATACGGATGTTCGTTTCTATATAGAATTATTGTGGATTATCAGCGGTTATAAAGATATAGAATGTATCCATGGTGTAAATAAAGCGTTTATGCTTTGTTCTCAAGGAAGATATGAAGAGTCGTTAAATGGATTAGAGGGTATAAATTTATATGGTTATGACGAAATGGTCGCTAAAATGATCAAAGGTATTATTGAAGAATCCCATGTAAAAAAGAAAGATTATTTTGATGATGTAAGGAATTTCTTCTTGAGGTTGGGAGATCGAAATTTAGCTAAACTACCTGATACTGTTTTCGAAAAGTTTTGTAATTCTGTTCTTATTAATCAATAGGGGGATAATGATATGAAAAAGTCTCTTATTCTAAGTTTAATTTTTTCGGTTTTGTTAGCTGTTCCGGTTGTTGGAATATCCGATACGGGAATTGATAATAAAGCAACAACAATACAACTACTACATGAACCTGATATGGGATAAAAAAACGAAGGGCAACGCTAAATGCGTTGTCCTTCAGTAGTTTTAGGGGGTGGTTAGGAAATGATAAAAGTTGCATCTCTTGACCAAATATATAAAATTCGGAGGCTTAACCATTATGGAGAGCAACAGAACGACTGATTTTTTTGAATTAGAAAATCATTTATATAAACTTATCAATGAGATGGGGCTATTCATTGATCTGAACCGTTACATACAAGATGATTACATTGACTTAGATCAACTAGCTAAAGACATCGAATATAAAAGAGCAAACATCTAAGTGTTTGCTCTAAAGGAATAATATGTTGTATTTACGCTTACTTAATTAAATTACTTTCGAAAAACTTAATTAGTTCTTGTAATTTGTTTGTATCAACTTCTGATAATTTTTGACCATTTAGAACTAGTTGTTTACTTCTCAAAACATCATCCAGATTGTCATTATATTTAAATGGGGTTGGATCGTCAGAGAGTCCACAAAGATAGTCTGTCGATGTATTTAGAGTTTTGGCAATGGTAGCTAGCACAGCTAAAGATGGTTTTCTTGAGCCGTTCTCTATACTGCTGTACATGCTATTAGATAGACCGACTTTTTCGGCGAAATCCTTAGATAAGCCAAAGCCTTTCTTTATCCTTAACTCTTTTAGTCTGTCTTTGTTAAAGCCTAGATCGCTCATAAAATTCTCCCCCATAAACTATATAACGTTATTATATTGCTATTATCTAACAATAATTCACTCATTGCAATATTTTAAGGTCAATTTAAATAAAAGTCAAAAAACATTTTATTTTTTTACGCATATATATTTACTAATAGTGAATTTTAGTTTATACTCTGTAATATAAGGTTTTATTCGAAAGAGGTAAGATTTATGAATAAAAAAAGAATATGGATGAAAGAGATTCGACTTAATAAAGGTTGGGATCAGGTTGATCTAGCAAGGATTGTTAATCTAAACCCGTCTTATATTTGCGAATTAGAGCAAGGGAATAAAAATCCTAGTCTTGCGACGGCATGTAAACTTGCGGACGTTTTAGGAGTGAAGCCCGAAAAATTTTTACCCTAACATTCACTAATAGTGAATTTCTCTATTAGAAAATTTTCTAGGAGGTTTCTATGAGAAACAAATCTGTAAATACAAAAGCGGTCATGGCGATTATGGATATTTTAGATGAATACTGCACGACACACAGAGATGTTCAAGAAACTATCGAAGAAGTTAAAAAAATTGTATGGAAAAGTCCATGGAAGGAGCAAGTAAAAAAATGAACTTACAAATCAAGAAATCAGAAATGTTTGAAACAGTCTTATGCGACATATGGGAGAACGAGAATGGCGAGGTGTTTATGACACTTAATCAGCTTGCTAATGCTTTAGGATATGCCAGTAAAAGCGGTGTAGAAAATATCATCAATCGAAATGATTACCTCAAAGAAAGTGAGTATTCAAGTACCCACAAAATGTGGGTAGTTGAAAGAAATCGAGAAGTAACAAGAGAAATGAGGGTTTTTACAGAGTTAGGAATCTATGAAGTTGCCATGCTTGCTAAAACTGAAAAGGCTAAAAAATTCCGATTATGGATTGGAAAAATCCTTAAAGCATTAAGAAAAGAAGAAGTCGCTCTTGTTGCTAAACCTCGCGTCCTTAGTGATAAGGAACAATTAATGGCATCCATGAAACTCACAATCGAATCAGTCGAGAACATCAAGAAGTTAGACACTCGAATGGATCAACTAGAAACAAAGGTCGATAGCCAAATCACCTTAGACTATGGCGAACAACGAAGAGTACAGAAAAGCGTTGCTAAGAAAGTTTACAGTCTAACAAGTGATCCAATCGAAAGAAAATCCTTATTCGCTGAATGCTACAGGGATTTAAAAGATCGCTTTGGAGTAGGGAGCTACAAGGATATAAGACGTAAGGACAAAGGTAAGGCACTCCAGTATATCAACGCATGGATACCACGAGCTGACGCGTCTTGAGGCTAGGGACAAACTAATTGAAAGGAGGGAAAGTCATGGATTTTCATTCAGCAGTAGATATGATCGCATCTATTTTAGCGGATAGTTCGAACACCGTTCAAGAAGCTTTAGACATTCTCGAAGAAGTAAAAGCAGATTTATTTAGAACGCCATTAGATTGATCAGTCGAAGTCGTTTTGACTTCTTCTGAAAAAATAGAGTATTAACCAAAACGGTTACAACTGAAAGGAGGAATCAAAATGAACCAAATCGAGAACGATGCAAAGACACTGTTAGAGTTTGCTAGATCGGAAGGTTGGACTGACCACGACTTGCTAAATGCCCTTGAATTGATTAGGGATAGAGAACGCTATAACACGAAAAGAAATCAATATTACGTGGAGGTGTCAGGATGAAATACATTATTCAAGTTGAAGAAACGTTGGTATATGAAAATGAAATTGAGATTGAAGCACAAGAAGGGCTAAGCGAAAGGGAAGTTCAAGAGTTGATCGAAGAAACGAAAAGGTTTTGCTACATACATCAAGATGGAACAGAAGAATTTGCGCGCTCATTGAATGATGATGATATCAAAGTTACTGAAGTAGCGTTAAGTTTTCCAGAGTCACCTAGAAAAATAGAGCTAGAGATTGTGGATGTCAGAAGTTTAGGAGGTGACAAATAATGAACTATTTATTATCAGCAAGCAAAATGATGACGGCAAGGGAAGTAGTTGAAATATCTCGTCAATTGAAAGAAGACCCAAGCGTGTTGCGACGTTTGGATCTTCAAGTAAAGAACAATTTTAAGAACGTTAAGCGTGCTAGTTAGCACATTCAGGTAAATATATTATAAGGCTTTTTGAACTAAATTACCATGTTTTTTGAAAGATACTAAGCCGACGGGGTTACTCTTGTCCCTGTCGGAACGGTCAGGAAGGGTTTTTCTATTCCATTCCTCCTTTTATAGAATTCTCCCTTTACCTTTCTGGCCGTTCCGATGCGGATAAGCATCAAAAAATAAAACATCTATACAGTAATACATCAATTGTTGTGTTAGGGGGTAGGCCTGGAAAACCTCCCTCCGATCTTTTTAAAACGAAAGGAGCAAATGAAATGTATAAACCAAAAATGTACAAACTTAGCGAGATTGTAGCAATGATAGAGGATGGAACGTTGGTCGAATTGGATAAAGTTTTTAGTTATAAAGACGGGGAGTCGAGACCTGAATACGTGATAAGTGAAGGAGGTTTAAAAAGTTTATATGAATATAAAGCAATGTGGCTTGATGCTTCCTCCATTGATAGAGTCTACAGAGTTCCAAATCTTGAATCGAAAACAATCGAATTGACATACAACCAGTTAGAAATTTTAAGGGACTTGTTGACACTCCGCACGTCTAAAGACGTGGGATTCTTGCTACCAAAGGCGAAGTCCATTTCTGGTATCGCTGACGTGCAAGATTGCGGTGTGCCATCACCACTCCATAGGCAGTGCATATAGCACCTATGGCGACTACCCTTTTACCAAGTAGTCCAGTTGTTGTGTTCGTATTGTTTTAGCGTCTTGTTCTTGACGACCCAATACGTTTTACGTGTAGCAGGAGTTATGCTACACAACCTCATACGTATTCTATTTTCAAAGAACACATTAGCGTTTTAGAGACTTGTTCTTGTCTATAACTCAAGTATAGCGTATTTCAGATACTTAATGTAGCTAAAGCTACACCGTATCTGACCTCACTATCATCCCACATCTGAAGAAGTGGGCTTTCCCGTTCGGGATAATCTGTAATTGATCACATGCCTTTTGGTGTGCTGGCAGAAAAAATCGAAGGCGAACTACGAGAATTAAAGGAGGCTAAATAATGCAAATCGAACACCCAACAATCACTCAAATGGAACGTACAGGCTATGCGAATTTAGTAGATCAAGAGGAACACTTTGGAATTGATTACTTTGGAGACGAGATTCTCTCAGGTGATGAATACGTTGAGGACGAGAATGGAGAGCTAGTTTTGAAGGACAATCTTGAAAAATACTTATCTAAGTTTTATGGATTTACCTTTTCGGAGGCATAAAAATAGCCCACTTGCACGAGTGAGCTACTAAACACGAGATTTGAAGAAAAACTTGATACGCCCATTATATGTTACTTTACCAAATTAATCAAGGAGGAATTTTAAATGCAAACTATTCAATTCGACGATCGTCCAGAAGCACAAAGAAGACTTTCCCAAGCAGGTGGATATATCGACTTTAACAAAAAGGGTCAACCAGTTTTCAAGTTTAAAAATTTCAAAGATTATCAGGAGTATCTAAGGCTTGGAGTAGAAGCGTTTCAAGGAGGTCAAGCGCAATGAACCCATTATTAAAAACGGAAATTGATGATTGGAATATTGATTGGGCAGAAGAACAACAGGACGAAGTGAAACAACGTTATCAAATTAGTGGTATCGACTCACTGAATTGGGCATTTAGAAAATTGAGCGCATTTAAAGCGCAGGAAGCCGAGATTGAACAGTTAGCGAAGATTGAGCATGAACGTATTGAACAGTGGGAAACGCAACAGAAACGAGGCTTACAACAAGATATACAGTTTTTCGAAACACTTATAAACGAATATCATGCGAACGTTTTAGAAGAAGATCCGAAGCAAAAAACCTTATCAACTCCATATGGTAGATCAAAGTCCAGAAGAACGAAGTGTCAACCAGATAAAGCCGATGAACAAGCGTTATTGCAGTACATCAAAACGAACGATCTACAGGGATTTATCAAAGAATCGGTTAAATGGGCAGACCTCAAGAAAACCTTAAAAGTCGCTGAAACCAGTGAGGGCATGGCAGTCATTGATGAAAATGGACAAGTTGTTGAGGGAGCCGTTGTTAAGCCGGAGTCGATCACATACAAAGTGGAGGTTGATTAATATGGGTCAGTTAGCCGTCAAACAGCAAACACAAGAACAGCAAGCTACAACACTATCAATCATTGATACAGTCGATCTCGAAGCCGTGCAAAGCACCTTATCGAAAATCAATCAATTCCAAATGGTCATTCAAAACACGCTCAAGCGAGAACATGACTTTGGAGTGATACCAGGAACGGGCAAACCTACTCTATTAAAACCTGGTGCGGAAAAAATCCATATGCTTTTTGGTGTGACAAGTGAATACGAGGTAACGGAAAAGATACAGGATTATGACAAAGGATTCTTCGCTTTTACTATCCGATGCATGATCTATAAGGACGGAAATAAGATCACCGAGGGTGTTGGTCATTGCAATACAAAAGAACGGAAATACATTAAACAGGATGCTTACACGTTGGCAAACACATGCTTGAAAATGGCAAAAAAACGAGCGCAGATAGATGCAACCTTAACCCTAGCTAGTCTTTCAGAAATTTTTACACAAGACATTGAGGACATCAAAGAATTCACTCAAACAGAAAATATTGAAACGATGACACTCAAGATGCAGCACAAATTAAATTAACGTTTGGTAAGCATAAAGGGGAAAACGTTAAAAGAAATCTACAAAGAAGCACCAGGTTATCTTGAATGGTTATCTGGTCAAGATCGCACTGATCCAGTTATTAAAAAAGGGATTGAAATGATGTTCGACGCGGTCAAACAAAACGGAAATCAAAAATCTAACAAACAGGAGCAAACACCACCTCCACCAACAAATGAGCCTAAGGACACTCAACCAGAAAAACAAGAAGATAAACCATCCGCAACAGACGATTTTCCATTTGAGTGATGTTCAACTATAAAACAAAAGTCCTGCTTCCTAAATGGATTTGGGAGCAGGCAAACGATGAAAAAGAAGTTATGAAGCTAGTCAATGATTACATGAAAAGATATCCAAATTATAAATTAATCGAAATACAAGATAGATATGCAGTATGCGGAAGAAAGGGTTGATCTGAATGAGCATCATAAGAGTTGTTAAAAATAGAGATTTTGTTGTCATGAATAAAACCAGTTTGGATGATCCTAATTTGAGTTGGAAGGCGAAAGGGCTTCATGCTTATATGCTTTCTAAACCTGATGATTGGACGTTTTACAATAGCGAGTTACAAAAGCACGCGAAAGACGGACGAGATTCTTTTAAAAGCGCATTAAAGGAATTAAGAGAAGCAGGATACGTAGTTAGGAAAAGAGCGCAGAATGAAGAAGGTAAATTTGATGGATGGGAAACAATCGTGTACGAATTTCCTCAGCCTGTAGAAAAACAAGATGAACAAAATGAACCAAACCCGCCGAAAGACGGAAAATCCGTCAGTCGGAAAAACCGACATCGGGAAACCCGTCAGTCGGAAAACCCGCAACTACTAAGTATTGATAGTACTAAATATTTAAAAGAACTAAATAATGATTTAAGTAATTATATATATAGCGTTTTGGAGCATTGGAATTCTAAGGGAATCATCAAACATAAAAAACTAAACAAAAAAATGGAATCCCATATAAAAGCAAGACTTGAAGAATACAGCTTGGAAGAAGTTTTAAAAGCCATAGATCATTATGCAGAAGTTCTGCACAGTCAAGATCACTACTGGACACATCGCTGGACATTGCAAGACTTCATGAAGCCTAACAACATGGTGAAATTTCTAGATGAATCAAACCCTATAGAAACCTATCGAACGAAAAAGCAAAAGCAATCGTATCAACCACAACACCAATTCCAAAATGGCGCACTTTTTGAGCAAGGCGAGGAATCCAAACGAAGGCAAGCAGAGCTTAAACCTTTAACACCCGAAGAAATGGAGCGACTACGTCAAGCGGAGGAGGAACTACCATTTTAGGACTAGTGGATATTTTAGGAGAAAGTCGTTTAGAAAACTTTTTGTTTAAGGTAAAGCCAGAACTCATTGATAGAGCTGAAAACGTTAAGTTGATCAAAGAAGAATGTCCTCAATGCGAAGAGAGTCAATTCAACAAAGGGCAATTGTTTGGATGGGAGTATCAAATAGGCGAAGAGAAATTTAAATACCTTGCAGATCAAGTTTGTACGAGTTGTAAGGGCCAAGTATTAAGCAAAGAAATCACTCTAGAAATGAGCGAGAAACGTAAACAGATGCTGATAGAAAACTGGTGGCATATCCCTATAGACGATCAGTCAGGGTTTAAAAATTATCAATCTCATAATCAAGTGACTAACAATGCGAAAAGTGTAGCCGTTGACTATTGTAAAGCGTTTAAAGATCAACCAGAAATCAATTTACTCATGATGGGCAATCCAGGCACAGGAAAGACCCATATCGCTAAAGCAGTCGCGAGAACATTGAAGCATCAAGGTTTTAAAGTCGGCTATATATCCGCAGTGGATCTGTTTAACAAGATTAAAGCGACCTTTGACAACGGGGAATAAAGAAACCGTCTTTAAAGAAATGGCATCCCTAGACTTGTTGATCATTGATGATATGGGCGTTGAGACTACAAAAATATCAGATGTGAGCTGGTCAGTACGTACATGGACCGAGATCATTGAAAATCGTAAAGGCAAGGCAACCGTGTGGACAACGAATCTTGATGAAGGCAAGCTAGATAGCCTAGTTGGAAGCTAGAGCCACAAGTCGAATGTACGAGAATACTAAGTTTATAGACTTGTTTACAGATGACTATAGAAAGACGAAAAGGGTGGTTTAGATGGATCGGCACGTCAGGTACCGCAAGAAAAAGCGGAGTATATACACTGTTCTAGATGGATTTTATTGGATTGACTTTCACTGGGATTTAAAAGAAGTTCAAGAGTTTGACAAGTTATGGCAAACAGGGATTGAACAAAAGGTGAGTTCACAAACGCTTATCCTACAACTGGCTGCACACTTTGACAGATCACAAGAAGAAGTAGCCTTGTTAGTGATGGACAGAGCCTTGAAAGGGAGGATCGCATGATGACTAGACGTTTAGCAAGCCACAAACAGAAAGGCCCAGATAACGAGATTTTGAGCGTTTTAACCATATACGAAGAAGGATTGAGCAAACAAGACATCAAGAAAATGACTCCATATAGCAAAAAACACGGGGTATTAATCAAGTCAGGAAAAGTTTATGAGTTTAAGGATTAGCTAACATCAATTCTACGCTCAATTTTCCCGATTAAATAGGGCGAAAAAAGAACGCAAATATATTTCTGGACTAATAGCATTCAAAACATAGAAAAGGGTGAAAATATGGCTTATTCTCGCAAAGAACAGGAGACAGTTTTAGTATACGAAACGGAAACCGATCAATGGACAGTTTACTCAACCGTTCCTAAACATATTCGAAAGCTAGAAAAAATCACAGATATCACGATCACCGAATATGACGAGCGAAATAATCCAGCAGCGGCAAAAGGGACTTTAACAGCCAAGCAAGTTTCCATGAAAAAAGAACGAGTTATGAGTGAAGAACAGCGACAAGCAGCGGCAGAACGAATGAGAAATAGACAATCTAGTTAAGGGTGATATCATGATCGAATTTACAGTTTACGGCGAACCAGTTGCACAAGGGAGACCAAGAGCATCTACAAGAAATGGACAAGTGAGAATGTACGATCCGATCAAATCAAGAGATTTCAAACAATATGTCAAGCTAGTAGCGTCACAACATAAGCCTACTAAGCTATTGGAAGGACCATTGAGTCTTGAAGTGATTGTATATAAACCATCCTTGAAGAAATTCAGCAAGAAAAAGAAAGTAGCAGCGGAACAAGGCAAATTAAGACCGATCACTAAGCCAGATGTAGACAATTACGTTAAGGGAGTCAAAGATGCGCTGAATAAGGTGATCTGGAATGATGATAGCCAAGTAGTGGATTTGAAAGTATCAAAGTTTTATAGCGAAGAACCGAGAGTTGAAATCAAAGTTGAGGAATGGACTTCACCTCAAAATAACAACGTTGAACTCACTCACAAGGCTAGCGTCAAGCGTTGATGGATAAGGGATTCATAGAATAGGTGAGTTCTCTTCAATCCTGTCAGAAGGGAACTGGAAAGGAGAAAAAATGAGTCAACTAAAAAGAAAATATAAACCGATGCGACAAGAATTTAAAAAAAGAATTATTGCCATTATGTGAGAACAATAAAGCACTCGCGATGTTAATTATTGAGACTTATGCTGCTTGGAGACATCGTAGACATATCTGGAAAATATGGGGGATGTTCGAAAAACCTGATTATAAGGATTTTCAAAAGGACTATTACGATAATTTAATGGGTGAATATTTAACAGGTGAACACACGATTTGGGGTCACGGTATCAATCGGAGAAAAATACACGTTTAGACATATTTTAGACACAATTTAGACGGTTGTCTGTACGGTAAGGCGTGTACGATTCGGGGATTGAACCGCCACATCTGAAAATATTACCAATTATACGTAGTGACAGGGTAGCTGCTCTAGACCGCAAAGTAACAAAATTTGAAAGGAGCGAGGGAGATGGGCAAGAAAGACAGAGAATGTCAATGTGAGGACGGAAGGCAACTTTACGAATTAACGCTGGACGAACTGAAAGCGAAAGTGAAGGAAATTGAGGAGGCAAAAAAATGAACGTTAAAGAACTGTTTGAGATGCAAAGGGAGTTAGAACAGCACATCATGGAGAAGCATCCAGAATTGAAAGATGAAAATAATCTGTACTGGAAAGTGCTTGCTCTACAAGTGGAGTTAGGGGAATTAGCAAACGAATGGCGAGGATTTAAGAAATGGAGTAGCAATCAAAAGCCTAATCGTGAAAAGTTGCTTGAGGAATATGTTGATTGTCTGCACTGTGTTATTTCGATAGGGATTGATCTGGGGCATAACGATTTTAACGATGATGTGAAATATCCGACTGTTATCAGTAGAAAGTTTGACTATTCAATCGAGTTTAACTCAGTGTTCAATGCGTCAGCTCGAATTCAGTACACAGGCGATTATGATTATCTAACAATGCCATTCATCGCTCTTGGTGCATTACTTGGATTTGAATGGGACGAAATCGAGCAGGCATACAAAGCAAAAAATGAGGTAAACCACGCTAGGCAGGAGGCTAACTACTAATGAAATGCGTCGAATGCCAGTCAACCATTGAGTCGGGGTGTATTTGTCAGAAGTGCTATAAGAAAGCGTTGCAAGATAAATTGAGGGGGGCGTAGTGATGAGATACTTTGAGTTTAATAAGCAGGAGTATTATGCACTAATCGCTGTTGAGGATTGCGAGAATGCGAAAGAGAAAGCGTTTGAGGTTTATGCTGAACAAGTCGCAGGAAATAGTATTGAGGAAGTGAAGCTCGAAGGAGAGCCTAAGCAGTTGGACAAATTCCACGCTCTTTGTCGATATATTGTCGATGTGAAAGATGAGGACGATAACAATAAAATTTCTGAACTTATAGATGAATTCACTTCTGCTACAAAAACAACTTTATTATTGATTGATCGGGATTTGGTTCGATATTTAGGAGCAAATTAACCGCACTACCGTACGAGGTAAAAAGATAATTGCGTCAGAATCGCTATGTCAGCAAGGATAAATTTGGAGGTGCATCAAGTGAACAAAAAGGAAGTAGAGAACATACTAAAGAACTATCACTGGATGGTCAACTCTGTAAGAAATTTAAGAAGTTCGATGTTGGACGCTGGAGAAGGATTAACCGCACAATATGGTATTGAATCGAGCATGCCAAAGCCACAAGGAACGAACGGTGATCCGATTTATCGAGAAGTATTGAGAAGAGAAAATAGGCTTGGACGAATCGAGAATTACAAAGAAAAGATATCAGAAATACAGGATCGGCTGCACTTAATAAAAAATGATCGTGAAATTGAAGTCTTACACTGGTTGCTCGAGGGAAAGAGTTATCGTTGGATTGGTCATCATATGGGATTATCCGAAGCGCATATACGGAGAATGAGAAATTCCATCGTTAATCAACTAGCGAATGGCACAAATGACGCAAATGTCGCAAAGGACGCAAAGTTGAGAAAGCAAATGTCAGCTTGTTAAAATGGTGATAGGGATCGGGGTTAGCCTGATCGGGCATCCAACAGGGTGCTTTTTTTGTGCGAGCCACCTACTTGGTCGAGTAGTCATACTATTGGCTGTTAAGTAAGTATGTGGTGGCTCTTATTTTAGTGTTTGATGATGTGGGGATATTATGCAAAAAAAAGCGCCTATTACGGGCGCTTTTCGTCTACTCCAAGATACTTAATCAATGCATCTTTTAGCACATGAGAGTAGTTCACGTTATTTTCTTTAGCCAGATCATCCAGCCATTTAGGAATCGTTAAAGTTTTCTTAATCGCTTTATTTTTCATCTCATCTCTAAAAGGACGCATCCAAACATCAATTAAAACAACTGTCTGATTAGCGTCTACTTTTAAATCTTTAATATGAGTAGGATCGGGAATAGAATCATTATCTTGTTCCATACCATAGAGATGTAATGCTAAAGCTTCCTTTGCCATTCCAACAGCTTCACGATCTGAATCGCCAGCAGTTAAACAACCTGGTAAGTCAGGGAATTCTACAGAAATTCCATCGTCAGCATAATCAAAAATGGCTGGATAGATATAACGATCTTTTTTATTGCTCATATATATTTACCTCCTTAGGCTGATCTTATAGACCAGCCTGTTTTAGGATACTCTTAACAGTTTTCTGTGGAAGGTCTTTTTTAGGATGTGGGATTGTGACCTTACCACTTTTAGAAGGATGTTTTAGCTGATGATGACTGCCCTTGATGTGAACTATGTACCATCCATCTGCTTCGAGTAGTTTGATTAGTTGCTTTGAAGAATAACTTTTCATCAGCTTTCCTCCTTACACTCTTATTATAACACGTGTAATAATACGTATCAAGACGAGATTTGAAATTGATGGTGAAAAGTTGAGGCAAACTAAATCCTACTAAGCATTTTATTCGTAAGTGTGAAACCCTTTCTCTTTTCTGTCGTATAATGGATGAGGAAAGGGGATTTTTAAATGGATATTGAAAAAAAGAAGAAATACACAGATCGGTCTTTTTTAGCAGTGCTTATTATACTTTTGTTCGTATCATTTTTTTGGCGTTTTGAAGAAAATCAAGATCTAGTTCTAATTTCTAAATATACTTTTATTCTTTTTTGGGTTATCTATAGTTTGCGTCTATTTGTCCTCGAAATGTTTAATGAAGTAAAGAGAAATGGATTATTAATTATCAATGGATTAATATTTTTAGCTGGTGCTGGTTTTCTTATTCACACTTTGTTCTTTCAATAGGGTACACTCTAATAATTAGTTTTCGTTCTCTTGATATTCGTTTGCTAATTAACTATCAATAACACTTATCAAAAGTATATAAAACATATGGTAATCGTATACTATGTTTTATAAACGAATTTATATAATTAAAGATGAGTTAATAGACTATCTGAAACATATAACTTTGGATGGTCTATTAATCTACCGTTTTGTGTACTGGTACTTGCAGGAATATCATTCAACCACCTAGAATAGACTGTACAAACACGATGAAAGGATTGGTTCCTGTGGTGCAAGCGAAAGAATACTTTGTGCTTGGAGATCAAACGGTAGCTAAGTTTAAGGTAGTTGTTGGTGATGGATCTGGATTGGTGGAAGCAGTCTTACAAAAAGGCGAAGTCGTGGATCACACAATAGTCTTTGATGGTCCGACAGAACTAAGAGAACAGATAGAACATGAAGCTAAGCTAGAAATGAATAAACTTGCCGAGACGGTCTAGGATCGTCTTTTTATTATGGGGTGAAATAGATGGAAGTTGATGCCTTGAAGGGCAAAGTTCTTACTCTTATCGAAGAAAAGATAGATGAATTAATCTTTCACACTTCAGATGGTGAAAGGTACAAAATGCATCATGAACAAGACTGCTCTCTGCGAAGATGTAACGCTAGAAGAAATTATAGGTGATCTGAACGATCTAATTGACTCACCTATTCTTTTATCAGAAGTTGAATCTAACCAGAAAGTTGAATATGGAATAAGCAACACTTGGACATTCTATAAATTTGCAACCATCAAAGGATATGTAACTCTTAGATGGTTAGGAGAATCAAATGGTTATTATTCCGAAGAAGTAGACTTTATAAGATTATCTTAAAGCATCCTAACGGGTGCTTTTTATTATGGGGTTGATCACATGGATACAGCGACAATTAGAAAGTATTTTGAGTCAGGTGATCTCATGAAGTTCTACAAATCTAGGGAATGGATGAAGCTTAGATTGGTAGCACTTCGACGAGATAACTATGAGTGTCAGATGTGCAAGGATGAAGGACGATATCACAAGGCAGAGAATGTACATCATGTTAAAGAAGTGAAAGATCGTCCTGACTTGGCATTGGATATAGATAATCTTCTTTGCCTTTGTATTAAATGTCATAACTTGGTACACAAGCGAGAAAGAATTAAACGTGAGCCGAAGTTTTGGATTGAAGAGAAATGGTAATACCCCCGGGTCATTTTCCTTTGGGGTAAATAAGGGAAATCGTTCAACGGACTAGGGTTAGTGGGAAAAAACATACAGCAGTGTCGCGCACGGAAGGAGGGGGGGTTGTGGCAAAACTAAGTAAGAAAAAACAGCAGGAATTGATTGATTTGGAAGTTGAGCGGATCAACAAAATCCTAGTAAAATTGCCCGACAAGAAGAAAGAAATTGCAAAAGAATTAATCAAACGTATTGCACATATGACCATTCAACTACAAATTTTAGAGGAAACCGTACAAACAAAAGGACCTACTTATTGGATGGAAAACGGAAGGCAACGAATGCTTGTTGAAAACCCTGCTCAAAAGTCATATAACAATACCATGAACCGTTACACATCGGCTTATGAAAAATTGTTTATTCTAGTAGATAAGATAGAAGAAGAACATGGTCGTGAACAACAAGAAGCTGATGCAGATGTCTAAGTATCATCCGTACATTGATGAATACATGAGGATGGTCGAAGAAAATGAAATTCGATCATGCAAAGAACAAAAGCAATTAATGAAATTCCTTAGATGGAAGTTAGATCAACCGAATGTCATTATTGATGCGGAAGCTATTGAAAGATCAGTGAACATTCCAGCTCCATATTTTCCATACAAATTATTTGCGTGGCAAAAATTTTGCAACGCTTTTATTTTTGGAGTTAGATATGACGATGGTAGTTTAGTATTTGATCGCTACTTATACCTTTTGGGTCGTGGCGCAGGAAAAAACGGATTTATTTCATACAATAGCTTTTACATGACTACTGGGCATCACGGTATAGATAACTACGACATTGATATCGTGGCAACGTCAGAAGATCAAGCGAAGACTTCATTTGAAGATGTTTATAACGTATTAACAACTAAAAAGTTCGAAGAAAAGATGAAAAAGATATTTAAAATATCTAAACAACTCATCCAGCATAACGGAACGAAATCTAAACTTGAATATAACACTTCCAACGCTCGTACAAAGGATGGGAAAAGATCAGGTGCAATTATCTTTGATGAAATTCATGAGTATGATGACTACTCAAACATTAAAGTTTTTACAAGTGGTCTAGGAAAAAAGCCAGATCCAAGAACCTTTTTTATCACGACTGATGGAAATGTTCGAGGTGGTGTTCTTGATGATCTAAAAGAAGAAGCAAGAATGGTACTGAATAAAGAAATGCCTGATTCAACGCTATTCCCGTTCATCTGTAAGATTGATGATGAGGAAGAAGTACACGATGAAAAGAATTGGGAGAAGGCAAACCCGTCCTATCGGTATTTTCCTACTCTACAAAAACAAATGAAAAATGAATACCGGTTGTTGAAGAAAAATAATGCCATGCGCTTTGAGTTCATGGCGAAACGCATGAACCTTCCGATGGAGGATACCAGAAATGAAGTTGCAACATATCAAGACAGGTTAGCGACAGATCAACCTATTCCGGAAGAAATAGAAGGTAGCGAAGCAATAGGAGGCGTTGACTTTGCTCAAGTTCGGGACTTTTGTTCTGTTGGACTTTTAGTCAAATATAAAGGTAAACGCTACTGGTTGCATCATACGTTTATGCATCATACCGCGCCTAAAACACAGGACATTAATCCTGATATTATTGCTCTTGCAAGAGAAAAAGAACTTTTAACCGTTGTATACGATGAATCAATTACAGCTGATCATGTATTAGGTTGGTTTGTAAAAATAGCTAAGAAATATCGCATTAAAAAAGTCTGTATGGATTTATACAGATCAAGAATTTTGAAAGAACCTTTTGCTGATGCAGGGTTTGAAGTGGAGATTGTAAGACGCGGACCACAAACACACGCTATCTTATCACCGTTAGTTGATGAAATGTTTATTAATAACTCGATTGTTTTTGGTGATGATCCGTTAATGCGTTGGTTTGTAGGAAATGTCTACAAAGATGAAAAAGCTAACGGAAACATTGAGTACAAAAAAATAGATCCAGAGAAGCGAAAGACAGATGGGTTTTTCGCCTTTTTGCATGCGCTAAATCTTGATGATGAGTTGAAAGAAAAGAAAAAACTAAAACCATTGAAAGTTAGAGTCTTTTAAGGAGGTGAGTAAGTTTGAATGGGTCTATATAGCTTTTTTAAAAGTTGGTTTACACCAGAAGGAAATTTAAACGATCAAGGAATCTACCTTGATTTAACGGTAGAATATCACGTTAAAAAGTTGGCCATACAAACATCAGTTAACTTGATAGCCAATGCATTAATTAGATCACAGTTTCGCACCTTTGAAAAAGGGAAAGAGACTAAAGGGAACATGCATTATCTCTTTAATGTGGAACCTAACCAAAATCAAAATGCTGGTGAATTTATTCATGAGTTTGTTTCGAAGCTCGTCTATGACAATCAATGCCTTGTAATCATGGAAAAAGAGCAATTATATGTAGCGGATTCATTTGACGTAAAAGAATATGCGTTCTTTGAGAATACCTACAAAAACATTGTGGTTAACGATTACAAATTACTTAAGACATATTCAGAAAGTGATGTTCTGTATTTCAAGCTTAACAATGAACGCATTAGAAGTGTGATTGATGACTTTTATGGAAGTTATGGAAAACTTTTATCGGCATCCATGAACTACTACAAACGCTCAAATGCTCTAAGAGTAAAGCTTGAAATGGATGGAGTCTTTAGTCAAACCAATGATGATCAAGAAGATCGAGAAGAAATGTTTTATGGTCAATTAAAGCAGTTTTTAGAAGCAGAAGGTTCGGCAGTTCTCCCATTACAAGATGGAATCAAAACCGAAGAATTCACCTTCTCTAGTAACGGGCAAAATAGCCGAGATATTAAAGCGATTGTTGATGACATATTAGACGTTGTTAGCATGGCTTTCCATATCCCAAAAGGCTTATTGAAAGGTGACGTGGCAGAAGTTGAGGAACAAACAGACAACTTTGTCATGTTTTGTGTCGCTCCAATAGCCGAGATTATCCAATCCGAAATTAATCGAAAGATGTATACAAAGAAACAATATCTCGAACGCACCTATATGAAAGTTGATACACGATGGATTAAATATGTTGATCCTGCCAAGATCGCAACAGCATTAGATAAATTCGTGGCATCTGGAACTTACAGTATCAATGAAAATAGAAACTTGATAGGGGACGAACCACTTAGTGACGAATGGGCAGAATCGCACCACCTCACTAAGAACTACTTAGAAGTTGAGGAATATATGAAAGGAGGGGATTCGAGTTGATCAAACGCTTTAAAAATGAGAGATACAACGAAATAGCAAATCAAATCAAACCACAATTTAAAGCAGAAGAAAAGTATAAAGAAAATAATACGGAAATAACCATCTATGGAGATATAGGTGAAAGTTGGTTTGGTGAAGCTGTAACAGCTAAACAAATTAATGAAACTCTTAAAAATATTGATACAGAACGAATAACAATTCATTTGAATAGTCCTGGTGGGGATGCGTTTGAAGGAATTGCGATCTACAACCAACTTAAGGATCATGATGCAAAAGTGACTGTTTATGTCGATGGTTTGGCCGCGAGTATTGCAAGTATTATAGCAATGGCAGCGGACGAATTGATCATGAATAAGGGATCAATGCTAATGATTCATGAAGCGTCCACTTATGCTTGGGGAACGAAACACGATATTCAAAAAACACTCAACGCCTTAGAAGGGATTGATAAATCCTTATCTGATATCTACATGACAAGATACCAGGGCGAAAGATCAGAAATTGAAACCATGATCACAAATGAAACATGGTTTACATCCGAAGAAGCTGTTGAAGTTGGATTGGCTGACAAAGTAAATGAAGTGGAAGTTGAAGAAGAAAATGAAGAAGTAGATCCAGAAGAGTTTAAAAATAACATTTTGAAAAGGTTTAGAAGTCAAAAGGAACCTGTGCCAATGGTTGCAAGTAGTAAAAGTATTTTAGATAACTTTAGGAGGAATGAAAATTGAAAAACTTAGATAGCAACGTAATCGAAAATAAGGAAGAACAAATTCAAGCAATGAAGGCAGCGTTTGAAGCTGGTGACGCGAATGAAGTCGCTCAAAAGATTGTGACGAACTTTGAAAATAACTTCTCTCATTTCCAATACATGATGGACAATGTGATTAAAGAAGCGAACCAAGCAAAAGAAGAAAATTGGGATCAGCAAGTACTAGCTTCACGTGGTGTTCGAGTTTTAACATCGGAAGAACGAAAATTCTACAACGCCGCCATTGAAGTTCAAGGATTTGATCATACAGAAGAATTAATGCCACCTACCGTATACGAACGTGTTTTTGAAGATCTACAAAAGGAACATCCGTTATTATCTCGTATCAACTTTCAAACGACTGGCGCGACTACAGCTTGGGTTTTAAGAAAGCCAGGAACACCAGCAGCCTTTTGGGGAGATGTGAGAGCTTCCATTCAAGAAATGGTAGATGAAGGGTTCCAAACAATCGAACAAGGCATGTACAAACTAAGTGGATTCCTTGTGGTTTCAAAAGCCATGTTTGAATTAGGTCCTGAATGGTTAGACCGTTATGTTAGAACGTTCATGGAAGAAGTTATTGCGGATGAAATGGAAAATGTCGTGATTAATGGAACAGGAAAGACTCAACCAATTGGAATGATTCGCAAATTAGAAGGACCTGTTGTGAATGGTGAATATCCAGAAAAAGCAAAAGTAACCCTTGAAGATTTCACGCCAGAAACGATTGGTAAAGAAATTTTAGCACCAACGACAAAAGATGGAACTAGACGATACACAGGTGTGACTTTAATGGTCAACCCGTTAGACTATGCGACTAAGTTCTTTGCTTTAGGTGCTAAACAAAAAGATGATGGAACTTGGACTTATGGCAACTTCTCAATTCCAGGACTAGAAATCATTGAAGTTCCTGCTGTTCCTTTAAATACGATGATTGCAGGAAATCCGAAAGATTACTTCATGGGTGTTGCTTCAAAACAAACGTTAGAAACGACTGACGTATTAAGAATGGTGGAAGATCAACGACTTTACTTGATTCGTAGATTGGCTAATGGTCGTCCATTAGATTCAGATAGCTTCACAGTTTACGATATTAGCGCGTTAGAGCCAAGTATTGATACCGAATAAGAGGTGATTCTAAATGCTAGATGAATTGAAGAGTAGGCTTAGAATCACATGGAACGAAGAAGACGAATACCTACAAAAAATAATTGATCGCGGAAAAGCTTATCTAAACTCAAAAGCTGGTATTGAATTAGATTTTGATACACATGAAATCGCTCAGCAGTTGCTATTAGACTATTGCCGATACGATTTTAATAATTCAATAGAGCTATTCCCCGTCAATTTTAAAAATCAACTCCTTGAATTATCTATTAACGAAGGAGTGAGAGATCATGTTGAGAAAAATCGAGAAGCCGATTCATGATAACTTCAATGACGGCTTTTTATTTTATGGACACAAAAAAACAAAGAGATCGTCAACAGGGAAGAGATTAGGTGAAGAATTTAACTCCCAAGGCAAGCTAGGATTTGAAGAAATGTCCTACAGAGAAGCGGACTTTCGGAAAGCTGGCATCTTGGGTGCTACCTTAGATTTAAAAGTGAAAACCAGATACCCTCCAAGCTTTAAAAATGTTGATAAAAGCAAGCTAACAGTAGTGATTGACTCGAACGAATATGACGTGATTCACGTTGACAGTAATCGAGAAAAATCACTACTTTTCTTTTACTTGCAAAAAGTAGGTGTAATTGATGGAGAAGACATTTGAAAAAATGAAAGAACAGAAACAAGAAATCTACGATCTGTTGGCTAAACAGAACATACCTGTTTTTGAAGACGAGATTGCACAAGATGAAGAAATTGATTTTAACGAAAATGGGTATCACTTTTTTGTCCTGCAAATGGGGGAAATCGAACCTACAAATCAAGATCGAATCTTATCTCAAGTGATTGATGTTTATTACTACAGTCAATATCTTGATGATTTAGACGAAAAGGTTGTTAACTTAATAGCCGATCTAAGGAATATTTATGGCATCACATTTCAGCGAACAAATAAGCTAAGGGTTCAGCTAAAAGACACTGATCAGTACGTTGATCAAGTCATGATCTCTTTGAGAAGGAAGATTCCAATTGGTTGCTAAATTTGAATGTAATTACAAATTGTTGGATCTTGAAGTCAAGTTAAAACAAGTGCAAGATGGTGCTGAAAAAACATTAAATGATGTCTTGCATGGCGAAGCAATCGAAATGACAGCTAAAGAGATTACTAAGTTCATTCCTATATCAAGGGATGAAGATGGAGTTGTCAGAACCAAAAGGCATGCCAAACAAGTTGACTGGTGGGACTCTGACAAACACAATTTAGGTTTTACCATCAAAGCCAAAGGCGGAGCCTCAAACAAACCTGGTAGTTTCGGTTATCTTGTCTTTCCGGAAGAAGGACGAGGACCTTATAACCATATTGAACAAGAATTTATGAAAACTGGTTTGGAAAAAGTAACAGGCAAAATCATTGATAGATTGCAAGAAGAAGTAACGAAAAAAATACAGGAGGTTTTATGATGGCGACAGTTATTGAGGAATTTGATGCTATGTCCATTAAAAATGTAGCACTACAATTTATTAAAGGTGGAACAAAAGAAGATGGTAAACCGTTCGGATGCGTGGGTACTATTGGCGGAGAAACTGAAATGAAAGAATTAATAAAAAGATGTGAAGGTATTGAGGCGAAAAAAACATCTAAACCTCAAAAACACAATCTAACGGTATCGGCTCACGTTGATTGTCAGGTGTTGAGAGACATATTTGGTTTAAAAACAGACGGTTTAAAAACAGGTGTCTATTCATACGGTACTGCTTCAAAAGGTGCTAACTTTGTTTTAACTGCTGATGTCATTGACGAGTTTGAAGACGTTACAAAGATGATCGCTTTTCCTAACTGCTCTACAGCATCAGGATTAAAAATCAACATTGAAAATGGAGCAGATGAAGTAGCAGAAATTGAACTTGAATTTACTGCTTTAGCTGATGATTCAGGAGAGTTGTACTACGAAGCATTTGTTGATGAATTGGAAGACGATGTGGTGAAGACAGATTGGCATAAAAACTTTAATCGAGAGCTTGTTGAAGCTTGAAAGAGTCAGGCCTTTTCGGTTGATCTAGGCGCAACCGTTGAGGAAGGAAAAGAAGAAATACCGATTGAAGAATTGGAGGACTTAAATTGAAGATTCAAAAAGTAACGCTTAAAGACGCCGTGACACAAGAGACTTCTGATGGTTTTGAAATCATTTATAAAAACGAAAAAACATTCCCTTGTTTTATCACTAACTACGCTTTAAAACGAGGGCGAGAGACAGGGTTGATTGAATCGTCTTTGCTATCTGATTTAGTCAGACTTCAAGGGATTGAAAGGCTATCAACTAATAAAAACGTAAATCCTAATGATGTAGATATTGATGAAAATAAAATCTTAGCAACTATTTATTTAGGTTTTTTAGGTGGCAATCCCAATACAAATTACTCATTTGATGACTTTTTGGAACGCTATCATGATACGTACGAGAGTAGTCTTAACCTTTATTTTAACTTGATTACATCTCAATTTGGTAAAAATAAATTTGTTGAAGGTTTCGAAAAGAGTACAGATCGGAGCCGAAAAAACGGAAAAAAGTCCGAAAGCCAGAAGTAAAGATTGAATGTGTTGAAGATTTATATGTTTTATATGTGAAAGGCGCTGGTATAGATTCAGCGTCTTTTTGGCATGAACCAGTAGCATCCGTTGATCGAATGTATCAAGGTGTAATTGCTTATGATGGTTGGAAAGCCAGTCCTAAGGAGGTTTAAGGATGGCCAGAAAGAAAAATGAAGCGAGTGTAACATTCACTGCCTTCAACAAGGACTTTAATAAAGCGATTAAAGAGATGCGAGACGAAAGCACCAAGCTTACAAAGGAATTTAAAGTTCAAGAAGAGCAATTAAAACAAAGTGGAACAGCAACGGATCGACTGACAGCTAAAGTTGATTTTCTTAAAGAAGCGCAAGAAGTCGCTAAAAAGAAAGTCCAAGAAACTGAAAAGCAACTAGATAAAGCAAAAGAAACCTTTGGTGAAAACTCGAATGAAGCTGAAAAGCTAAGTCGAAAGCTATTAGATTCAAAGATTAGTTATGAACGTTTAGGGACTCAAATTAAACAAACAGAACAGCAATTAGAAAAAGTTGCTCATCAAACATCAGAGACTGCTACAGAATTGAGTAGTTTAAAGACAGAAGAACAAAAACTTGCTTCTGAAATGAGCAAAGTCACTAATGAATTCAAGTTAAATCAAGCACAACTTGGCGAAAATGCTTCATCAACCGATAAGTTGCGTACTAATTTAGTTCGCTTAGAAGGGCAACAAGAAGTAGTATCAAAGCAAATTGATAACACATCTCAACAATTAAAGCTAGCGAAAAAGCATTATGGAGACAATTCAACAGAAGCTAGTAAGTTAGAGAATAAATTGCTACAACTAAAAACGTCCCAACAAAAGCTATCTAATCAGACAGATGAATCTAGACGGGCATTTGATAAACAAATAGACACCATGCAACAGGTTAGAAAAGTCGCTGATAAAGTCGCTGATTCGGTTGAAAAAGCCGGTAAGAAAATAAGTGAAGCAGGAAAAAACGCGAGCGCAACACTTTCCCCAGCAGTAGCTGGATCAAGTGCATTGCTAACGAAATCAGCTAGTGACTTTGATGGAGCCAATCGTCAATTAATCGCCAGCTTAGGAACAACAGGACTAGAAGCAGAAAAACTGGAACAAATCATGATGGATGTTTGGAAATCTGGTTATGGCGAAAGCACAGATGAGGTTGCTAGATCAATCGCAACTGTAAAACAAAACATGATGGAGTTAGACGGAGAAGAATTAAACACAGTATCTAGATATGCTATGAACCTAGCGAGTATTTTCGAAAGTGATGTAACGGAAGTGACTCGTGGCGCAGATCAAATGATGAATCAATTTAGTTTAACCACAGATGAAGCTTTTGGCTTATTAATCAAAGGTGCGCAGAATGGTCTTAATTATAGCGGAGAATTATTTGATAATGTAGCTGAATATTCTCCCTTGTTCAACGAAATGGGATTCAGTGCGGATGAATACTTTCAAATCTTGATAAATGGTTCACAAAACGGGGCTTACAATCTTGATTACGTCAACGATGTCATGAAAGAATTTCAAATCAGAGTAAAAGATGGCTCTGATAGCACAAGTGAAGCAATGGGTGCTTTGAGTACAGATACTCAACAGGTCTGGAAAGAATTTTTAAACGGAGAAAAGACGGTAAAAGATGTTTTTAATGCTGTTATTCCTGAACTGGAAGGCATGGAAGATCAAGTGTTGGCAAATAACTTAGGTGTTAGTCTTTTCGGGACCAAATGGGAAGACCTTGAAAGTGATGTTATCTATTCACTTGATAATCAAACTGACGCTTTAGATGGCTATGAAACCGCGATGAAGGACGCTTCTAAAACTGTTGAAGAAAGCTTTGGTAATAGGGCAAAACAAACATGGCGAGAATTTCAAGAAGCACTATTACCTTTAGGCGAAGAACTATTGGATTTTGCCCAAGATATCCTACCTGATGTAAGAAAAGGTGTTGAAAGTTTAACTGATACATTGTCTGAGATGTCACCAGAGACTAAAAAAGCGATACTTGCGATTGGTGGTATCGCGATTGCGGCAGGACCAGTTTTATTCGCAATTGGTGGTATGGTTTCGGGCGTAGGATCTTTGATTTCCGGATTCGGCAGTGCGTCTGTAGCTCTATCGGCTGCTGGTGGAGCTTCTGGAGTTTTATCTGCTGCACTTGCGGCACTAACAGGACCGGTAGGATTAACGATTGCAGGCTTAGCGGCCTTAGGAGTCGGAGCTTATGCCCTAAATGATCACATGCAAGAATCATCCATACAAATTGAGGGTTTTGGTGATAATGTATCCGAATCAACAAAAAAAGCTGTAAATGGATTTTTAGAGTTAGATGAAGAAGCTACTGTTGCTCTTAATAGTCTGGCTTGGAGTGGTCAAACGGTAACGGATGAAATGGCCACGAATTTAATTGGCACTTTTGACAGTATGAACACTCAAATTTTAGAGAACATGAAAGCTGATCATGAAGAACAACTGCAAACAACAACAGACTTTTTCGCAAGATCAGCAGCACTATCAGAAGAAGAAGAAGCAAAAATCTTAGAAAACGTGCAATTGAATCAGGAAGAACAAGCTTTAAAAATTCAAGAAGGTCAAGCGAGAGTATCTGAAATCCTCACACTTGCTAAAGACGAGAAAAGAGCCATTACAGAAGCTGAACAGTTAGAAATTAACACGATTCAAGCGAATATGAAAGATACAGCAATACAAGTCATGTCAGAAAGTGAAGCTGAACAAAAGGCTATCTTGGAAAATCTAAGGACGCAATCTGGAGAAATAACAGCTACTCAAGCAGCGGAAGTTGTCGCAAATGCAACTAAACAGAAAGATGAAGTGATTGCACAAGCAAACGATCAATACAATTCGACCATTGCTGAAATCATCAGAATGAGAGATGAATCAGGAATTATATCAGCAGATCAAGCAGCTAAATTGATTGCAGATGCAAAAAAACAAAGAGATGAAACGGTTTCTAGTGCTGAAGAAACTCACCAAAATGTAGTTACAGAAGCTAAAGCTCAAGCGGGAGAACACGTTGATCAAGTCGATTGGGAAACAGGTGAAGTTTTATCGAAATGGGAAGTTTTTGGTAACAATATCAGTAAAACTTGGAACGATATCAAGGGTACAGCTTCTGAAAAATGGAATGAAATAAAAGATAACATCACAAGTGCGGCAGCAGATGCCACTGTCGATGCTATAGCTAGTTTTAGTCAACTTAAAAAAGATGCCGGGCAGAATGTCGCAGACTTACTGGGAACTATAGAAGGCTTTAAAGATGATGTGATCAGTTGGTTTAGCAACTTAGGAGATAAACTTAAATTCGAAATTCCTAAACCTAAACTTCCTCACTTTTCAATAAGTGGAGGCTTTAGCTTAGATCCTCCCTCGGTTCCTAGTTTTGGTGTGGAATGGTACAAAGATGGTGGAGTATTCGCTCCAAATTCTCCTAGGTTAATTGGTATTGGGGATGCGAATGTAGAAGAAGCAGCACTACCTTTAAGTGATGATGTTTTAGGCAAGATTGGGGCAATGATTGCGAAGACCATGCCTGGACAGCAAACAACTATTGATAAAGGTCTAGCTTATAGTGCAAATCAAGCTATAGTGATACAACTAACAAATCAAATGCTTTTAGATGATCAGATTATTGCCGAAAGCACAGATGAAATCTTAACAAACAATGTAGAATTGAAAAACTTTTTTTAGTGGGCGATCACGATGAATAAAAGTATCTTTAATTTTAAAATCGTCTATGATGACGGAACAGAAGTAGATATGCATGACTTGGGGTTATGGGTAGAAAATTTCAGAATCAAAGCACCACCACGAAAACATGATACTGAATCACTCGAAGCAAGAGACGGTGAGATTTATCTAGGATCAAAAATAGAACCTAGAAAGATTTCAACGTCTTTTTCGTTTGAATGTGATGACTATGAGGAATTTGACCATTTCCGAGATGAAATATATAAAACTTTTTTATCTCTCCAGGAGTTTTATATTATCCGAGATTTGCAACCAAATAAACGTATGAGAGTTGCTGTAGATGGTGATTTTGACATCGACTATCTAACGTTGGAAGATGGAGAGTTTAGTATAAATTTAATCATGTTTGACCCTTTGTTAGAGAGCGTGGATGAAGTCGAGTACAAATTTACGAGTAGCTCTTTTACTCTTAACAATCTTAGTGACATCCCAATCGACCCACGCAAGCACGATTTAACAATCTCATTTGTTGGAAACTCAACCGGCTTAAAGATCAAAAACAATCGAACGCAGGATACGTGGGAGTACGAGGGTACGACAACCACATCTGACACGCTTGTCCTAAATGGCATCCGGCCAGAGAAAAACAACCAGAGTATTGTACACGCCTGCAATCGCAAGGTGATTAAGTTGGATAAAGGCGAAAACCAGTTCACGATTTCAAACGCGTCTAACTTTGAGATTAGTTTTAATTTTAGGTTTAAATATATCTAAGAAAGGATGTGGTAGAAATATGGGGTCACGGTATCAATCGGAGAAAAATACACGTTTAGACACATTTTAGACACAATTCAACCGACTCCCTACACGTTAAGAAAAAGTTACTTTAAAATATGTTTTCAATCACTTAATAAACTCGTCGTAGTCTCTATGAGAATATGACGAGTTTTAGTATAATATAAATGTCCTACCCCGTGAGTGGGTTGGATTAACTATTAAAATATTCGTCGTGTTCTACATTGGAGGTGATTAAGATAAATAAAATAACCCTCGCAGATTATTTTGATCATTTAGAACTAAAAGGATTAAGTCAATCAACCATTCAGACGAACCGATCATCGATTTACCGATTCATTACTTGGATGAAAAAAAAGGAACCTCATCTTCTTAAGAATGATGAAATCTCTGTTTTACAAAAAGTCTTTCAGAAGAATATTAATCTATTTAAGAAAACGGCAGGGAAAGAAATGAACTGCAAAGTAGGAACGATCAACCTTACGATTCGCCATTTAAAACAATGTTTAGCTTGGTTACTAGAACAAAAATTGATCCCAGATAATCCAGCCGAAAAAATCGGATATATTCCTGAAGATCGGCTCAAAACAAAATGGATCACTGATCAGCAGGAACGACAATTGTTTGCTGAGCTTCGACTCCTTTTGGGTAACCAGAAACAGTATCGAAAGGTAATTCGTGAATATGCCATGATAGCCTTGATGTATTTTACAGGGATACGTGTTGAAGAATTATGTCATATCAAATTAACAGATATCCAAATTAATGAGCGTTCAGGATGGATCTACGTATACGGAAAAGAAAATAAGCAACGTAAAATAGATTTGAACAAATCTATTAGGAAGATATTATTTCAGTATTTAAAAGAGTATAAGGGAAGTTTAAAAGGTCCTTATCTGTTTGACTCTCAACGATCTGAGCAGGTGACCACTAGAGCCTACATGCGGCATGTTATTAAAAAGTATGAAAGACGACTAAATATGCCCAATCTTACTTGCCATGCTCTGAGACATACTTGCTTGCATAATTTAGTAAAGGAGGGTGTTCCCTTATCTACTGTTGCAGAGATTGCTGGTCATTTAAAAACGGATGGAACACCGAATGTTGATATGACTTTACGTTATATCAAGCCCAGTGAGGAAGAAAAAGCGAATGCAATGGAATTGATTAGTTGGGACTAATAATAAAAAAGAGGATAATCTAGGAGGATTTATTCATTGGAAAAGAGAAAATTACTGACACCGTCTCTCCGTAAACAGTTATATGAAATCCCTGAAAATATGGACCAACGAGAGCTAGCTCGATATTATACAATTACCTCTGAAGAAAAATCTTTGATTCACCAACAACGTGGAGCTCCAAACCGTTTAGGATATGCGGTTCAAATCTGTTATCTTCGTTTTCCAGGTCGCCCATTGACGGCTGGGGAATTAGTACCGGACTCCGTTCTTAGTTATATTGCCAAGCAAATTGGGATATCTCCAGATGCATTAGAACGTTACACCAGTTCCAGAGGTGGTGAAACAAGACGGGAACATCTACGGAAAATTAGAAATCAGTTCGGGTATCGGACCTTCACTTCCACAGAGTACAGAGAACTCTCTCACTGGCTTTTACCAACGGCTATGAGTACGGATAAAGGGATTATTTTGGTGGAATCACTCATTACAGAAATGAGAAATAGAAAAATCATTCTTCCTGCAATATACGCTGTTGAGCATATAGGTTGGTCCGTTCGGGAGAGAGCAAAAAAAAATATCTATAAGCAATTGACCATGGGGCTATCAACAGAGCAATGTGAAAGACTGGATCAATTGTTAGTTTTGAGTGAAGGGGCGAAACAATCTTATCTCACTTGGTTACGTAAACCACCTAACTCTATATCTAGCAAGAGCTTTCATGAAATCGTGGATCGACACGACTTTATTCAGGAACTTCAATTACCATTGAACAATGGAAGAGATGTTCATCAAAATCGTCTATTGCAAATGGCTAGGGAAGGAGCTCGTTACTCAAATCAACATATAGCTCGCTTTAATCCATTGAAACGTCACGCAACGATTATGGCCTTTTTGATTCATACCTATTCTTTTCTTATTGACCATGGGCTAGATCTGTATGACAAGTTAATCGGGAGAATGTTTAATCGTGGAGAAAATAAGGGCAATGAAGAATTTAAGAAAGATGGAAAGTCCATTAATGAGAAAGTTCGCCTATATGCTGAATTGGGAAGAGCGCTTATCGAAGCAAAAGAAGCAAAACAGGATCCATTTGAAACCTTGCAATCTATTATTTCTTGGGATAAGTTTGTACAAACAGTAGAAGAAGCTGGTCAAATTGCGCGGCCTGTGGAGTTCGATTTTCTTGAGCTATTGGATGATCACTATAACAGCATGAGAAAGTTCGCCCCTCGATTGCTAGATACGTATATTTTTAAGGCATCACATCCAAGTGAGTCTCTGTTAAAAGCCCTTCACCTGTTAAAGGACTTAAATGACACTCGTAAAAGGAAGGTTCCAGAAGATGCACCTATCCATTTTGTGAAGCCGAAGTGGCAGAAGCACGTGTTTAAAGAGGATGGAATCGATCGCCATTACTATGAAATCTGTGTCATGGCGCAACTTCGTAATCACCTTCGATCGGGAGATATGTGGGTAGTAGGAAGCCGACAATATAAAGACTTCGAGGATTATTTGCTAACGCCTGAAACTTGGAATGAAGTGAAACAATCTAATCAAATTCCTTTAAAGATCTCTACAGATGTAAACCATTATCTTAAAGAACGTCAAGAAATATTAGAGAATGAATTAGAAAAGATCATTCAGTTGATTCAGAACAAGGAATTGCCTGATGTAGTCATTGAAGATCAACATATTAGGATTTCTAAGTCGAAAAAAAACGTTCCAGAAGAAGCAGAACTCTTAATCCGCCAAGTAAATGACCTATTACCTCGAGTTAAGCTAACCGATCTACTTGTAGAAGTAGATGGATGGACCCATTTTACAAAACATTTTACCCATTTGCATTCAAATTCTGAACCGAAGGAAAAATCCATCCTGTTTCTTCGCTATCTTAGCAGACGGAATCAATTTAGGATTGTCTAAAATGGCTGATGCCTGCCCTGGTATTACATACGAACAGCTTGCTTGGGTGGCTGATTGGTACATACGTGAAGAAACCTATTCCAAAGCCCAAGCTGAAATCGTTGATTTCCATCATTCTCACCCATTCTCTATTCATTTTGGAGATGGAACAACATCTTCTTCTGACGGACAGGATTTTCGGGCTGGATACCAAGCTGGACCATCAGCACAAATTAATCCGAATTATGGCTCAGATCCCAGAGTAAAATTCTATTCTCATGTTTCTGATCAATATAGTCCATTCTTCGTCAAAGTAATCAGCTCTGCTGAAAAAGAAGCCCCACATATTATTGATGGATTATTAAATCATGAAACTGAATTGAAGATTGAAGAGCATTACACAGACACAGCAGGATTTGTGGATCATATTTTTGCCATGTGTCGGTTATTGGGATTTCGATTCGCTCCTCGAGTGAAAAGTATGGGGACAAACAAGATCTATACCTTTCAAAAGCCTAGCCAATACTCTGAATTATCTTTTCTGATGAGCAACCAAACAATAAAAACAAAACTAATTAAGGAGAATTGGGACCATGTCTTACATCTCACAAGCTCTATATTTCGTGGAACAGTGACGGCCTCATTGATTCTAAAAAAATTGAGTTCCTACCCTCGGCAAAATGGACTATCTACTGCCTTACGTGAAGTGGGAAGGATTGAACATAGTTTACATATCTTAGCGTGGATACAAGATCCAGAATTCCGTAAACGAGTCCAGATCGGTCTGAATAAAGGGGAATCAGCAAATGCATTAAGAAGAGCAGTTGCCTTTAACCGATTAGGAGAAATACGAGATCGCTCCTATGAAGATCAATCACATCGAGCGAGTGGCATTCAACTAGTCATCACGGCAATCATTCTATGGAATACGGTGTATATTGATCAAGTAGTAGAAGCCTTACGAGCAAAAGGGATAGATATTCCAGAAGAATATTTAAAGTACTTATCCCCATTGGGATGGGAGCACATTAACCTCACAGGTGATTATGTATGGAACCTGAAGCAACAAATACCTCTCGATAATTTAAGACCTTTAAGAGAAAAGAATTCTTTAAAATTATAGTAGTGCAAACGACCGACGATCCACTAACGTGTAGGGAGTCGGTTAAATTGTGTCTAAAATGTGTCTAAACGTGTATTTTTCTCCGATTGATACCGTGACCCCAAATATGGGGTGGTTATTTAAGAGTGACAACGTCCATACTTCCGCACGGGATAAAGGAGATGGCACGCCGATCACAGATGTCAGCTTGCAGGAGCGAAAGGCGAGGGTTAGACCGATTAAGGTAACATCTACTTCAACGATCCTGGCAGGAGAGAATGAATTAATCGAGATCAGACCAACTGATGGAACGATAGCGACTATAGTTTCTGTGGCTATCGCGGTAGATGCGATACAAGAAGCAACAACCGGACATAACGAAGTCACAATTTACCAAGACACCTACTATAGAGATTGTTATGCAAGAGTCTTTAGATCGTATGACAAATCTATCAGAATGAGAGCGAACATTCTCAATGAAGGAGAATTTTACACAGGTTATGGACCGGAAAACAACGAACAACTTCAACAATCACTAAAAGATTTACTCTTTTCAGATGACTTACCACTAATTTTTAGATTTTCAAACAACACAGATGCCGATCAAAAATCCTTGAGAGAAGTTAGACTAATCGTTCGAGAGGAGGCGGTCACGTGGTAAAACAAGTCGGAGACACATTTATGGTTGAAGAATTGGACGAAAACGGCAACTTAATCGAGGTTGAATATCAAGTCGTGGAAGTCCAAGAAAACGCGACGATCTCGCAGAAAGTATTAGATTAGAAGGTTGATAACATGAGCGATTATATGACAATCACAAACCTGTTGGGGGAGTCAGAACCCTTGACGGGTATTACAAATTTAACGAGATTTAGACGGATTAATGGGGAATTATATATCACTCTCACAGTTTTACCTGGATCAAAATGCTTTGATCTAGTCGAGGAAGAATCCATTATCAATTTTGATGGTGAAGAATATGTCATTAAAATCATCGAAAAGAAAACGCGTGGACAGACGTACATCAAAGAAGTATCAGCGGTTCATAAATTTTTCGCAACCCTTAAAGATGACTATATCTATCATAAATATGGTGATTGGACATCAATGCCTCAAGCGCTTTTTTACCCTTTTGAGGATACTGGCTTTGAATATACAATCATAGATAGCTATAATTTCGGATTGCACTTTTGGGAGGATGGTTTTGGCGATCAAGATAAACTAGGCGCATTTGAGGATATTTTGAATACCTATGGCGCGGAGTTCAAGATCATTAATAATAATCATATCCAAATAGCGAGAGAGATTGGCGGAGTAACAGATTTTCAGTTGCGCTATAACCACAATATCAAAGGGATTAAAGTTCGAGTGGAGCCACCTACAGTTACCTATGTTAAAGGGTATGGGAAAGACGGGTTGGAAGTTGAATATACGAGTCCTTACGCTGATATCTACAGACAACTTAAAAAAGGAAAATTTGTAGACGAAACGATTGAAGATGAAGATGATCTTTTAGAAGCAATTAAAGAGAGCATCGACGATGAGCCAAAAGTTAGCGTATCATGCGATTTCATCGAGTTGAAAGACCAAAACTATCAAGGTGAGTTTCCGAATATCGGAGATTATCTATATTTAATCCATGAGCCTTTAGGATACGATTTCAAAATTAGAATCGTTGAAACTAAAGAGACGTTTGACGCTGATTTAAAAGCGATTAAAACAGAGATACAACTTGGCAACATGAAAGGTGACATGAGTCAGATCGTCGCTAATTTAAACTCTAAAACTAACAAAATTATCACACCTGATGGGACGTTGAGAAAGTCCATTTTGCCAAATGATATTCCTCCAGTGCCAGCTAATGTTGTAGTCACAGGTGGATTTCAAACGATTCAACTAGAGTGGGACTTTAATAATGACGTTTATGGTTTGTATGAAGTTTATGGGGCTAAGGATGAGGGGTTTTATCCGTCTACCGACACGCTATTATGGAGTGGGAAAGTCAGCGGTTTTTTTCATAAAGTCCAAACAAACGAAACTTGGTACTACAGAGTACGGGCAATAAACGCTCATGGTAATGCGTCAGCCTATACAGATGAGTTTTCAGCGACGACTTATAAAATTATAACCGATGATATTTTATTTGGAGCAATCACAGCAGATCTAATTGAGGACTTGGCCATTGAAGCTAAAAAGCTTGCGAAAGACTCGATCACAAATGATAAGTTAGCTGATGGAGTGTCACAGCTACTAAAATAGCAAACTTAGCCGTTGGGAATGCAGCCATACAAAATGGAGCTATCACAAATGCAAAAATAGGGACAGCAGCCATAGACTCAACTCATATTAAAGACGCAGCTATTACTAGCGCTAAAATCGGTACAGCTGTTATTGATGATGCCCATATTGCTAACGCTACTATCACGAGTGCGAAAATTAAAGAACTGACTGCCGATTTGATCAAAAGTGGTGTGTTGGAAGGGGATACTCATTAAGGGAGTAAGGATTGAAGGATCAACGATCGTCTCTGAAAATGATGACTCTTTAACAGAGATCACAGCAGATTGGTTTGTGAACAAAAGTAAAGAAGATGGCCAACAAACAAAAATAAGTGATGGATTTATCACCGTATCTGGCCGAGATGGATCAGAATTAAACATATCCAGTAGGAGTGTTTTTTCACCTGAAAAGTTAGGCATAACAGCAAGCAACGGTTTTGAAATCGAATCCCCAGTAGCTGACAGACGAACCGAAGCCTATTTCAGTGTTAAAGCGTTAGGTCGCTCAACATCAGGCAGATGGTTGAAAGTAGCAAAAATTAATAACACAAGTGATTTAGGAGCGTTAGAATATTCCACATTTGCAGGGACTCT